>CAYRVF010000126.1:10799-14550 GCA_964427535.1 uncultured Ktedonobacterales bacterium | reverse complement strand
GGCGCGAGCCCGCGCAGCATACCTGTCCCTGGTTGAACCAGATAGCATCGACGACACCCTCAATCGCGGAATCGACGTCGGCATCGTCGAAGACGACGAAGGGCGACTTGCCGCCCAGTTCTAGCGAGAGGCGCTTACGCGAGCCAGCCGTCACCCGGCGAATCTCGCGGCCGACCTCGGTCGAGCCAGTGAAGGCGATCTTGTCCACGTCGGGGTGCCGCACCAGCAGCTCGCCCACCCGTCCGTCGCCGGTGATGATGTTGACGACTCCGGCGGGCAGCCCGGCGCGCTGGACGATCTCGGCGAAGGCCAGCGCGGTCAACGAGGTGAACTCCGCCGGTTTGAGCACGACCGTGTTGCCCATGGCGAGCGCGGGCGCCATCTTCCACGCGAGCATCAGCAGCGGGAAGTTCCACGGGATGATCTGGCCGCAGACGCCGACCGGGCGCATCCCTGGCAGCTCGCTCTCCATCAGTTGTGCCCAGCCCGCGTGGGAGTAGAAGTGGCGGGCGACGAGCGGGATGTCGAGGTCGCGTGTCTCGCGGATCGGCTTGCCGTTGTCGAGCGATTCCAGCACAGCCAGCAGTCGCGCGTGCTTCTGTATCTGTCGCGCGATGGCATAGAGGTAGCGCGCCCGCACATGGCCCGGTGTCGCGCTCCACGCGGGGAAGGCGTCCCGCGCGGCACGGACGGCGTCGTCCACATCATCCGATGAGGCCTGCGCGACCTCGATCAGCGGCTCGCCCGTCGCAGGGTTGACGCTGGGGAAATACTCGTCACTGCTCGGTGGGCGCAGCGTGTTCGCGATGAAGAGCGGCAGCCGCGGACCATGCGCCGCGATCCACTCGCGGGCGGGCGCGGCGGACTCGGGGGCCGGCCCGTAGCTCATCGTCTCGAAGATCTCCGCGATGCTAGGAGGTGTGGTCATCGTCGTCGCTCTTTCTCTGGCACGCTGGGGAGGTCGGGTACACCCGCGCATGGAGGCCCCGGGCCACAAAGCCCACCTCCGCGGGCTCACTCTCGAACTCGAATGGAATGCCGACCCGCAGGTTCGCTCTCTGGCCTCAGTGCCCCTTCCCCCAAGGGAAGGGGGGTAGGGGGTGAGGTTCCGCAGGCGCGGGCGAGGTCTACGGCAGCGGGTGGCGGTGCGCGGCGGAGTAGCGGCCGGTGACGGCATGCTCTAGCTGGCGCTCGATGTCGGTCAGCAGGCCGCTCGCGCCGATGCGGAAGCGGGTGGATGTCAGCCACTCGTCGCCGAGCTCTTCTTTCATCAACATCAGCCACTCCAGCGCGTTCTTCGCCGTGCGGATGCCGCCCGCGGGCTTGAACCCAACCTTGTAGCCCGTCATCTCGGCGTAGTCGCGAATGGCGCGCAACATCACCAGCGAGACAGGCAGCGTCGCGTTGACGCTCTCTTTGCCGGTCGAGGTCTTGATGAAGTCGGCTCCGGCCATCATGCAGACCCAGCTCGCGCGGGCGACATTGCGCAGCGTGCCCAGCTCGCCGGTCGCGAGAATCGTCTTCATGTGCGCGGGACCACACTCGGCGCGGAACATGCGCACCTCGTCGTAAAGGGCGTTCCAGTTGCCGGTGAGCACGTGCGTGCGCGAGATGACGATGTCGATCTCGCGTGCGCCCGCCACGACGGAGGCGCGTATCTCTTCGAGCTTCTGCGCCAGCGGGATCTGTCCGGCGGGGAAGCCTGTCGAGACGGCGGCGACCGGGATCTCGGGCGCGTGCTCCGCGCGCAGCGCCTCCACCGCGACGGGCACCAGGTTGTTGTAGACGCAGACGGCGCCGACGGTCAGGCCGAGGTGCGCCACGCCCAGGCGCTCTAGCAGGTCGGCGCGCACGGGCTGGCGGGCCTTGGCGCAGAGTCTGCGGACGTTGCCGGGTGTGTCATCGCCGGCGAGCGTCGTCAGGTCGATGCAGGTGAGCGCACGCAGCAGCCACGCGGCCTGCCACTCTTTCTTGACCGTCCGACGGGCGGGGAGTGTGGCGGCACGGCGCTCGACCGCGCTACGATTCACCCGCACGTCGGCGACCCGCGCGAGATCGAGCGGCATGCCCGCGTTGCGCGTGGCGGCGGTCAGGTGTGTGTCGGCGAGAAGGGTCATGCGCTCCTCCGTGCGCGTTATGGTTTGTATCATCCGCGCGTAGTATACACAGTGTACATCACATACGACGTACGAGCGCCGGATACCAGCACGGTGCCGCGCCGCATGATTGGTGCGCGTATCCATCGCGTGGAGTATAATCGGGTCCAAGAGAGCGACACAGGCCGCCCCTGTACCCTGCGTCACGAGAAATGGAGCGTTTGACATGCCATTGGGACTTCACTGGCCTGAGTTGATCATTCTCGTCGCGGTCGCCTTGCTCATCTTTGGGCCGAAGCGGCTGCCTGAGATGGGATCGGCGATGGGCAAGACGATCAAAGAGTTCCAGAAGAGCATGAAGGAAGTCACCAACCACGACGAGGCCGCTCCCGCCGAGATTCCGCCGGCGAGCACGCCCGTCGCGCAGCAGATTCCGGCGGCGCCTGCCCAGCCGACTGTAGCCAGCGCGGAGTCGGTAGAGCACGTTGCCGAGCCGATCAAGGACTAGCCACGGTCCACAGTGCGTAAGCGCCCAAACAGCGCTCGTGGCTGGAGACCGCCGCAGGGGAGACTGACATGGCCGCCAGTGATCTCCAGAATATGGACTCGCGGCTCGGCACGACGACGGAGCCGACACCACCCGGCGACGAGTGGGAGGATGAGGCCGAAGGCGCGGCGATGACGCTCGTCGAGCATCTCGAAGAGCTGCGCCGCCGCATCTTCATCATGCTCATCGCGGTCGCGGTGTGCTCGATCGGCGCGTTTATCTTCTGGGGCCGGATCCTCGACTTCCTGCTGCTGCCGCTTCCGGCGCTCTCGGAGAAGATCACCGGCCCCCATAACAAGCTGATTCAGACACACGTGGGCGAGGCGTTCGGCGTCGCGCTCAAGCTCTCGATCGCCGTGGGCATTGTCGTGGCGATGCCGGTGATACTCTACCAGGCGTGGGGCTTCATCTCGCCCGCGCTGACACGACGCGAGCGCAGGTACGCGCTACCCTTTACTGTGCTGGGCGTGGGCCTGTTCACCATTGGTATTGTGGTGGGTTATGTCGTGCTGCGGTATCCGGTGGACTGGCTGGTCAACTTCGGTAAGGACCAGTTCACGCTGCTGCTCGACGGCAACGCGTATCTCACGTTCGTCGCGTACTTCCTGCTGGCGTTCGGTCTGGTGTTTGAGCTGCCGCTGGTGCTGACCTTCCTGGGCGTGGTCGGCATCGTCAACAGCAGGCTGCTGCGGCAGAAGCGCATCTACATCCTGTTCGGATTGTGGGTCATCTCGTGCTTCATCACACCGGGCGCCGACCCGTACAGTCCGGTCATCATCGGTGTCTCGTTCACCATCCTGTTCGAGCTGACCGTCATTCTGTTGCGTGTGCTGCACAGATAGGCGGACGTCGCCTCGAGAGACATGCAGCCGCCACCCCACATGATCGTAGGGTGGCGGCTTTTTTGTGTCATTACCGGCAGAACCTCTCCCCCTACCCCCTCCCCTTGGAGGGGAGGGGTCGTGAGGTGAGTGTTGGCGGCGAAGGGTGGCGGGTGTCGCTGTCGTTGGGACGCTGAGACGGCGCTGTGGTACGATGGCGCGGTGTGCGACCGGCAGGCGGGCGCCGGTCAGAGGCGAAGGAGCGCGCGAGATATGACGTCAGACCC
>CAYRVF010000126.1:0-10699 GCA_964427535.1 uncultured Ktedonobacterales bacterium | reverse complement strand
GGCAGGCGGGCGCCGGTCAGAGGCGAAGGAGCGCGCGAGATATGACGTCAGACCCGGTATTGCTGCCGTTCGAGAGGCGATTTGAGGGCGAGCGTGTGATGCTACGCGCGTGGGAGCCCGACGACGCGCCCGCGCTCTACGGCGCCATCGCGGCCAACCGGGAGCATCTGCGCCGATGGATGCCGTGGACCGAGAATCACGGGAGTGTCGAGCAGACCCGCGCCTACATCCTGCACGCGCAGGTGAGTTGGATTCTGCGTGAGGTCTTCGACATGGGCATCTGGGGGCGGGAATCTGGCGAGCTCTACGGCGCGATCGGCATCAGCTCGCGCGGCTGGCAGGTGCCCGCGTTCGAGATCGGCTACTGGCTGCGTGCGGATGTCGAGGGGCGTGGCTACATCACCGAGGCGGCGCGGCTGCTGACGGACTACCTCTTCGAGCGACAGGGGGCGCAACGGGTGCAGATTCGCTGCGACGCGCGCAACGTCCGCAGCGCGGCGGTCGCCCGGCGGCTGGGCTACACGCTCGAAGGGGTCCACAGGAGCAGTGCGCGAGCTACCGACGGCAGCCTGGAAGATATGATGGTGTTCGCGCGGGTCGCGGCGGAGAGCGCCGAGTGAACGCGGCAGACTGATCTGCTCCGCTGTTTCTCCCAGACACCATGCCGCCCATCACCAGGCGTGATGGGCGGCATCTTGACGTGGCACAGGCAGCTGTATCGCCTGTCTAGAGATTCTGCCCGGCGACGTGGTTGACCTTGACATATAGGATCACGCGCGGGTCGCCACGGTAGCGCGACGAGCTATGGTAGCGGTCGGAAAGGTGGTTATAGTAGGCGCCAGTCGGGTCTTCCTCGATGCGGTCGACGACGCCGCGAAACTCAGCAAAGGTGTAGGGATCGTCCGGGTCTTCGATGGAGATGGCCACACGCGGGTCGCGCTTGATGTTGCGGTACTTCTGCCGCTGTGTGGTGTGAGTGAACTTGATGTGCTCGCCGTCCCACTCGAACCACATCACCGAGGACTGTGGCTCGCCGCTCGGGCCGAGAGTGGCGAGATGCGCGAACGACGTGGAGTTGAGAATCTTCTGCACCTTGGGATTTGACAGGTCTGCCAAGACAACATCCTTTCAGGAATGCAAAGAGCGCCCTCTCGTGGGGCGCTCTCGATGACGCAGGAAGGTTAGCGGGCACCGGCTTTGGCGGTCCGGCGGCGCGCCCTCGGCTGCGGGTAGTAGCGTTCGAGGGTGCGCTGGCGCAGGTACGCGGCGCGGTCGGCGCCATAGCGGAAGAACAGGTAGTAGAGCCAGCGCCCGGCAATGACGACGGCCCAGGCGACCCACGCGTAGCGCCAGAAGCGCCAGGCGAAGAGCGAGTCGTCGAGCGCGAACCGCGCGAAGATGAGGAACCAGCCGACGAGCGCCCAGGGCCAGATCTGGCGCATCAGCTTGTTCATCTGGTAGCGGTTGAGCGCGTTGCGGCCGAAGAACCGCCTGCGGCCCTCGCCGAAGTAGTACATCGGGATGAGCAGGCCGAGCGTGCAGACGATGATCCACGGCACGTAGAAATGAAAGACCTCAGCCTTTCCCGCCGTTCCTGCCGTGACGGGGTCCGTAAATAGCCAGCCCATTACCTTGTCCATGCGTCGCCCGAACCTCCAATTGCCGGTCTGCGCCAGGTACTCCGCGCGGAAATCCAGTGCGGAGCGATCTCATTGTATCAAACCACGCGAAAGCCGGTCAATCTCGGCGGCAGATGGTGGGCAGAACCTCTTTCCGAGCCTCCCTCCCCTGAGAAGGGAGGGGCACGTTGGCACGTGTGGTGGCGAATGAGGACGGGTTGGGATGAGGCCCTTACGCGCGCCCACGTACAATGCGTGAGCCATAGCGCAGGGCGAGCAGCGCGGGCGACATGTAGCTGAATCGGCGCAGCGCCAGGCCGAGCGCGACGGACTGCCAGCCAGCACGACGCTTGCCCCAGCGCCGGTTGCGGGCGAGCCGGCGTTGCAGCACAATGCCGCCAATGGCGAGCATCCAGGGCCGCAGACGTGAGCGGCGACGGCGCCGATAATTACGCATCGAAGAGCTTCCTGTTCTTATGTGTGGGTCGTGCTCACATACGCATTATGGTAAGTGCATATCCCATACCTCGGCGTTCTCCTCGCCCGCGACGCGGGTTCCAGATGTTTCCTCGACCACTCGCCAGCGCCGGAAATTTCCGGTTCGAGGAGCTTTCGGGAGAATAGATACGTGACCCCACGAGAGCCGCGCCGGGGCTTCGGCGCATGCATCTTGTGTGATATAATTAGAACAGATATTCTATGAGACTCGAAGGGAAGGATTGACCCTTCTCCGGAAATGCCAGGTGCTCCCATGTTCCAGTTCACACAAATTGTCCAGCTTGTCCCCGATCCGGACGGCACCGCGCAGGAGCAGACACCCCCACGCGTGACGAACCGGCAGGTGGCCGAAGTGCTCTTCAATATCGCGACGCTACTCGACATGCAGATGGCCAATCCCTACCGCATCGCGGCGTATCGCAACGCGGCTCGCGGCATGCTCACCTTGCCCGAGCAGGCGTCAGACATTCTCGCGCGCGGCGAGCAGCTCAGCTTCTCGGGGCTAGGTGAGCGCCTGCGTCGCAAGATCACCGAGCTCATCACCACCGGCCGCATGACCTTCTACGACGACCTCGCCGAGGAGTCGCTGCCGGAGGACGTGCGCATGCTGATGGACGTGCCGCACATCGGGCCACGGACCGCGCTGCGTCTCGCGGGTCAGCTCGACATCCACAGCATCGCCCAGCTTCGCGAGGCCGCCGAGGCGCACCGGCTGCGCCAGTACTACGGCTTTGGTCCACGCAGCGAGCAGCGCATTCTCGAGGGCATCGACTCACTTCTCGCGGGCGCGCGGCCCACGCTCGTGCCGAATGGCGATGCGCATCCGACGCAGGTTCCACCTGCCGCCTAGTTCAGAGTGCCCCATTCCGGGTAGCATGATCGCTTCCGGAATGGGGCATTCGTCGTCTCTTCACCAGGGAACCCAAAGGAGCGCGCGACATGCCGCAACACGAGAACCACCAGCAGCCGCAGACCGGTGACGACGAGCGCGACGACGCCTATGCTCAAGATGACCTCTTCGCCGCGCTCGAATCCGCCGAGGAGGCCGACGAGAGCGGCGATGCGCCCGACGCGGAGAGCTTCGGTGACACTCTCTGGCCCGACATCGAGCAGCGGCGCGCGCCCTATGCGCTGCCCTTCCCGGTGCGCCTCGATCTGCGTCCGCGCGACTACCAGCGGGAGGCCGTAGACGCCTGGATGCGCACGGACGGGCGCGGCGTGATCGTGCTGCCGACGGGCGCGGGCAAGACGGTCGTGGCCTACGAGGCGATGGCGCGGCTGGGCGTGCGCACGCTTGTGGTAGTGCCGACGATCGAGCTGCTACGGCAGTGGCGTGCGGGCATCGTCGAGCGGCTGGGCGCGCCTCAGGAGCACGTCGGCGCGGTCGGCGGCGGCGAGCGCGTCGTCGGGCCGCTGACGGTGATGACGTATGATTCGGCGGCCATGCCGCGCCGCTCGCTCGAAGGCTTCGGATTGGTCGTCTTCGACGAGGTGCATCACCTGCCCGCGCAGAGCTATCGCACCATTGTGAAGAAGACCGGCGCGCCGTGGCGACTGGGGCTGAGCGCGACGCTCGAACGCGCTGATGGCCGCCATGCCGAGCTGGACGCGCTGCTGGGTCCGGTGGTCTTCGAGCGCGACCCCGAGGTGCTCTCGGCGCAACAGCACATCGCGGCCTATCAGGAGCGCCGCATCTTCGTGGACCTCACACCCGAGGAAGAGCTGCGCTACGAGTCGCTGATGGCCGAGTGGAAGTGGTATCTCGCGACGCGCCGCTCGCAGCTTGGGTCGGGTCCCGGCATGTTCGCCGAGCTGATTCGCCGCAGCGGGTTCGATCCCGCCGCGCGTCAGGCGCTGCGGGCGCATCACGAGGCGCGGCTGGTGGCGATGAACGCGGGCGCGAAGATTGGCGCGATCGAACGTCTCCTGCGCGCGCACGCCGACGAGAAGGCGCTGATCTTCACCGAATATACCGACATGGTGGACCGCATCAGTCGCACGCTGCTGATTCCGGCGATCACCTACCGGACACCGCCAGCAGAGCGCCGTGCCATTCTGCAGGGCTTCCGCTCGGGCGAGCTGACCAAGCTCGTCACCGGCCGCGTGCTCAACGAGGGCGTGGACGTACCCGACGCGACGATCGCGATTGTGGCGAGCGGCAGCTCCTCGATGCGCGAGTACGTGCAGCGACTGGGCCGCGTGCTGCGTCCGAAGCCCGAGAAGGCGATGCTCTACGAGCTGATCTCGCGGCGGACGACCGAGCGCAACGCCTCGCGCCGCCGCCGTCCGCGCCGTAAGGGAGAGGAGCTGACCTAACCCCCTACCCTCTTCCCTTGGAGGGAAGGGGTCGTGTGGCGAGGGTGTTCGCGAACTCGTGCCATCCGAGTCGCATCAGGCGGGTATGTCGTTCTGTAGGGGCGGGGCATGCTTCGCCCACGCCCGTCGAATCCATTAATCCTATTGCTGTCGTTGAGTCGAGGGCCGGGGCACCCGGCCAGCTAGAAACGAGTGCCACGCCTCTATGCTCAAGCTATCCGACCTGCGTAAGACGACCCGCCGCACTGGCAATGCCGAGGTGCGGACGGTCTATCCGCACTTTCTGCGCGACCGCACGCTCGCGCCGCGTATCGAGATGGCCGTGCGCTACATGGAGCGCAACCTCGGGCGGCCACGGCGTGAGATGGACGCCGAGATGGTGGTGCATCTCTTCGGCGACCATAAGCTGGCGCGCTGCATCGTCGCATGCCTCGCCAGCACCTATCGCTACCGGCCGCGCACCTTCGCCGAGATGCTGCCGCGCGAGCAGGTCGACGCTCTCGCCCGTCTCGACATCACGAACGCCAGCGAGTTGCGGCTGTGGATCTTCCGCCGCGTCAACGCCACGCTGCCGGGCTTTGCGGGTGGCATCGAGCGGGCGACGTTTGTGCGAAGCGCGGCGGATGCGCTGGGCATTGGCCCCGACGAGCTTGAGCGGCTGATGACACTCGACGCGCCGGAGCAGGCGATTCTCGTGCGCACGGGACCCGTGCCGAGCGCCGATGACGTGATCGCGCGCTACAACTACGATGTGGCCGCCGCTTTGCTGGCGAATGCTCCCGTCGTGCGGATCGCGCTGAGCCAGCTTCCGGCCAATCCCGCTGCCGTATTGGCGCTCTGTGCCGAGATGGGTGTACATGCTGATCTGACCCGCCGCGAGCTGGTGCTGCAGGGACGGCAAGACATGCTGGAGAGCTGGGCGCGACATGGCGCGCGACTCGTGCGGGCGCTCTCATGGCTGCTCGCCTCGGGGTTGCACGCGCGCTCGGGTGAGGCGCTAGTCGCCGCTCCCACTGGCGGCGAGTGGCGCTTCCGTCTGGACGAAGAAATCCTCACCTTCCTCGGCGGGACCAGTGCTCCGATGTTCGCGCTTGGCGATTTGCTCGACGCCACCCGGCGGCTGGATGCACTCTTGGCCGACTTTGCCGCGCTGCGCCGTGCGGGCCGCGACGACGGCTGGGCACTACGCCGCGTGTCGGAGCCGCTGGTGCTCGCGGGCGGCGTCGTGCCGGTGTACGCGGCAGGCATGCGCAACGGCAAGCGTGTCGTGCTGGTACCGGCGCCCTCCGCTGGCGAGGGAGCGCAGAGGCTGGCGGACGTGACGCCCGAGGTGCCAGTCGCCTGCGTGCACATGCTCCCTGAAGTCGGCGGCGAGCAGCGGTCTCAGCAGGACAGCGCGCTCCCACTCGTCGAGTATGCCCGGCGGGGAGACCTCGCCGCGCTGCCAGATGCCCTCGCGGAAGCCGTCGGCGAGACGGAGCGCTCGGCCTCGCGCGCCCGGATGGATGCGGTGCTCGCCGAGGCGCGCACGGCGGGCATGCTGGCGGAGGCGCGGCTGGCCGAGCTGTTGGTCTGCACCGAGGACGAGGTTCCGCTGCTCTTCGGCGCACCCGAGGCTCAGGCACAGTGGTCCGCGCGCGGCCTGCAGTACATCGAAGGCTTTGGCCTCTGTACGGATGACGTCGTGCGGCGTGCCCGCGCGGCGACGGAGGGTCTGGATGGGCTACTCACCCGGCAAGACGGCGCTGCCCGGCGAATGCGCGTGCTCGGCCAGCGCCTGCGCGAGATGACCGGCGCGCGCGAAGGCATCGAGTGCCTGTTGGCGTACCTCGGCGCGGCGTAGAGCGGGGGCCCCTCTCCCTGACCCTCTCCCCCGGCTCACGCCGGCCGAGAGTGGGGGAACTGAGGACGCGTGCACTTCGCGCCGCGTGCGCGTCTGGCTCCTCTCTCGCCGTCTGGTGGCGAGAGAGGGCCGTCCCCATCACCCAGCGACAACACTCACCGCGCTGTACATCTCACGCAAGTAGCGGCTGGGGCGCGTCGCCAGCAAGCGTGTCTCGGCGAAGCCCGCGCGGTCGGCGAGCGACTGCCAGCGCTCCCACGAGATCGGGTACGGCACCCACGGATTGCCCTTGTCGGCGTTGTACTCCACGAGCAGCAGCCGCCCGCCTGGGACGAGATAGGTCCGCAACAGCCGAAGCACCGCCTCCTGGTCGCGCTGATAGTGCAGCGAGTTGGCCAGCAGCACGCCATCGAGCGGCGGCAACGGCAACCGCTGCGTGAGGTCCGCGACCAGATAGCGCACGTCGCTCGCCGGGAAGCGGGCGCGAAGAGCCGCCTCTTGCTCGCGCAGGGCGGAGCGGTTCTGATCAACCGAATAGATGCGCGCGTCCGGACCGAGCAGATCGGCGAGCGCGAGGGTGAAGGCACCGGTGCCCGAGCCAAGATCGGCCCACACGCCCCCGCCTCCTGCGGATACACCGCCTTGTATCAGCGCCACATGATCCGCATGTTCCATGTCGGATAGACCCTCCTCTGCTGCTGGTCTCCACACTCGCGACGCGGCTCTTCCCACCCTAGCACCAGCGCCGGCACATTGCCCCGGTCACCCGCCCAGGTCAGGCCTGCCAGTATGTCCAGTGCAGATCACGCGGCCAGATGGAATCTAACCGCTCCCCACCACTTGACAGAGCCATCTGCACCTGGTATATATAGCATATCGGTTATATAACTAGGTGGTTATGTATGTCTGTTGACCAGCTCAGTGTCGTGTTCGGTGCGCTCGCCGACCCGACCCGCCGCGCGATTCTGACGCGGCTGACCAAAGGGGACGCGACGGTCGCGGAGCTCGCCGCGCCGTTCCAGATGTCGCAGCCAGCCGTTTCCCGGCACCTGAAGGTGCTCGAACAGGCGGGGCTGATCTCACGTACCCGCAAGGCGACCGCGCGCCTCAGCCATCTGGAGGCGGAGCCGCTGCGCGAGGCGACCGTTTGGCTGGCCGGCTACCGCGAGTACTGGGACGAGAGCTTCGACCGGCTCGATTCGCTGCTGGCGAGCCTGCAAGGCCAGAACGACGAGCACACGGCATGACTCTGGCAGAAGGCGACGCGAACGATCACAGCGACAGCCATCAACGGAGAAAGGACCGCAGCATGACGACGACGGCCAAGACGCAGTTTCACACGGAACCTGGAGTGCCGCAGATCGTGATCACGCGCGAGTTCGATGCGCCTCGGGAGCTGGTCTTCCGCGCGTACACCGATCCAGAACTGCTCGCACAGTGGATGGGGCCGCGCCGGTTCACTCTGACTATCGATCAGCTTGAGAACCGCAACGGCGGCATCTGGCGCTTCGTTCACCGCGATTCCGACGGCCACGAAGATGCGTTCCGCGGCGTCATGCACGGCACGCCGACGGTCGACAGTATGGTGCGCACCTTCGAGTACGAAGGTTTTCCAGGTCATATCTCGCTCGAGACGCTCACCTTGGAGGACCGCGGTGGCAAGACATTCGTCCGCATCAATTCTGTCTTCCAGAGCGTAGAAGACCGCGATGGCATGATTCAGTCGGGCATGGAGGCCGGGTTGACCGAGTCGATGGACCGCCTGGAGGAACTGCTCGCCCGACTGACCCAGGAGGTGAAGCGATGACCGAGCGAGCCCCTGTCGAGGTCACCAATCTCGATCGCTACGGATATCCCGCACTGGAGTGGAGCCGGCCGCATGATCACCTTGTCGCCGGCACGCCGCAGCCTAGCATCACGTTCTTTCTCGGAACGATCGGACGAGATGGGCGCCCGCATGCTGCCGGCATCGGCGCCCTCTGGCTCGATGGCGACCTCTATTTCACGAGCAGCCCTCAGGCTCGGAAGGCGCGCAACCTGGCAGCAAATCCGGCCTGTACGATCTCGGCCCGGCTGGAGGACATTGACCTGGTCCTTGAGGGCGACGCGACGCGGGTCACCGATCAGCCGACGCTGGAGGCCGCAGCCGCCCGCTATCGCGAGGGAGGGTGGCCGGCGGAGGTCGAGGGCGAGGCATTCACGGCGCCCTACAGTGCCCCGAGCGCCGGACCACCGCCCTGGCACCTCTACCGCTTCACCTTCCACACTGCCTTCGGTGTCGCCACTGCCGAGCCATACGGCGCGACACGCTGGCGCTTTGATTGAGAAGAACGTCTGGATGCGCCTCATTCAAGGAGACCTCGATGTCCTGGGTCGCCGCAAACATGTCGATGTCGCTGGATGGCTTCATCGCCGATCCTTCCGATGGTGTAGAACATCTCTTCGGCTGGTATAACAACGGCGATGTCACCGTACCGTCCGCCGATGCGCGGTGGACCTTCCACACGACCGAGGCGAGCGCGGGCCATCTCCGCGATGCCTTCGGCAACATGGGCGCGCTCATCTGCGGCCGTCGCCTGTTCGACGTCGCACACGGCTGGGGCGGCAACCACCCGGCGGGCGTGCCGGTGTTCGTGGTCACCCATACCATCCCCGACGGCTGGCCGCGTGCGGATGCCCCGTTTACCTTCGTTACCGAGGGCGTCGAGCGTGCCGTGGCGCAGGCGAAAGCGGTCGCCGGTGAGAAGATCGTCAGTGTCGCGAGCGCCAACATCGCCCAACAGTGCCTCAACGCGGGGCTGCTGGATGAGATTGTGGTGGATCTGATACCCGTCCTCGTGGGCACGGGCATCCGCTTCTTCGACAACCTGAGCGGCACGCCCATAGGGCTGGAGAATCCTCGGGTCATCGAAGGGAACGCCGTGACACACCTGTATTACCGAGTAAAGAAGCCCGCGTAGCCGGCAGGGTACGAAAGGACAATGTGAGATGGATTGGAAGCTCGAAGTGGTGGTCGTTCCGGTCTCGGATGTGGACCGGGCGAAGCACTTCTACAGCGAGCAGGTGGGTTTCGTCGTCGACGTCGATCACCGGCCCAATGAGGCGTTTCGCGTCGTGCAGATGACTCCGCCGGGGTCAGCCTGTTCGGTCACTATCGGCACAGGTTTGAGCGACATGCCCCCGGGCTCGCTCAAGGGTCTCCAGCTCGTAGTGTCCGACATCGAGGCGGCCCATGCCGAGCTCGTCGCGCGCGGCGTGGCGGTCAGCGAGATCCAGCACTTCGAGGACGGCATAGCGGCTCCTGGCCCAGGCGGCGACTGGAACTCGTTCATCTTCTTCAGCGATCCTGACGGCAATAGCTGGACGGTACAGCAGAAGCCCGCCCACGACTAACACCGCCGCACAGAGCATGGGCGCGCGAATCAGCGATTGTGTGATTCGCGCGCCCTGTCGTTTCCTCCTCCTCTGCACATCTGCCACCTTTTCTTCCCGACTCGTATCTCATCACGCCAGTTCCCCCGTGGGCATGATCCGCTTGCCGCCGTGCCCCTCCCGTCCAAGGGGAGGGGGTTTGGGGAGCGGTTCTGAGGTAGCAGGGAGTTTCCGTCACTGTTGCGCCTGCTGTGGCGACGTGGCTACAATATGCGCAACCGGCGCGGCGGGAGCAACCGTCCCACGAACGTCCTCTCCCCGTAACCTGCCGTTGCCGCGGTCGGCATGTGTGCTGGTCCAGCTGTGTGCAGGAGGTATCACCCCATGGAAACGCCGCTGACCCCCCTTGAATTTCTGCGCCGCGCCCGGCGCCTCTATCCCACCCGCGAGGCGGTTGTCGATGACGACACGCGACTGACGTACGAGCAGTTCGCGCAACGCTGCGACAGGTGGTCGGCCGCGCTGCAAGGGATGGGCATGCGCCAGGGCGACCGGGTGGCCTATATCGCCCCCAACACACACTCGCAGCTCGAATCGTTCTACGCCGTGCCGCAGATCGGGGCGGTGCTGGTGCCGATCAACTACCGGCTCATCGCCGACGACTTCGTCTACATCCTCAACCACTCAGGCGCGCGCATCGTCTGCGTCCACTCCGACTACCTCGACGTGGTGGACGGCATCCGCGACCAGCTTCAGACCGTGGAGCGATTCGTCGCGCTGGAGGGCAGCAAAGACGGCTGGCTGGACTACGAGCAGCTTCTCGCGGAGTCGTCGCCGGAATTCTCGCGCCCTGAGATCGACGAGCTGGATCTGCTGACCATCAACTACACGAGTGGCACAACCTCGCGGCCCAAGGGTGTCATGATCACCCATCGCGCCATTTGCAACCACATTATGTGGATGCGAACGCGATTCAATATAGATGAGCGGGATCGCATTGTACAAAAGTCGCCGTTTAGCTTTGATGCCTCGGTATGGGAGTTTTATGCCG
>CAYRVF010000125.1:0-14561 GCA_964427535.1 uncultured Ktedonobacterales bacterium | reverse complement strand
TGCCGAACATCACCAGCTTCGCGCTCTCGCTCGGCTTCGTGGTCAGCGGCTCGCTACTGACCGAGATCGTCTTCAATTATCCCGGCATCGGCTACGCGCTTGTGCAGGGCGTCGAGAACAAGGACTATCCCGTCATTCAGGGCCTGTTCCTGATCATCACGGTGGCGGTGCTGGCGGCGAATTTCCTGGCCGATCTGGTCTACGTCATCCTGGATCCACGCGTGCGCAACGAGAGGGGGTAGACCGCGATGGCTGTGACACCCGTGCCGATCGAGGCCGAGAGCGACGAGCGGTTGCCTGTCGTCCGCCTGCGCAGCCTCTGGACGATGGCCACCGCGAATCGCAAAGTCACTATCGGTGTGGTCATCGTGCTCTTTTTCGTGCTGCTCGCACTCATCGGCCCGTTATTCGTACATGGTGATCCCAACGCCTTCGGACCAGATGTGAGCCAGCCGCCCTCGCTCTCACATCCGCTGGGGACGACCAGCTACGGCCAGGATGTGCTGGCACAGGTCGTCGTGGGCGCGCGCGTCTCGGTGGCCCTCGGGTTCATCACGGGCATCGTGGCGACCATCCTGTCGGTAATTGTCGGCCTGGTCTCGGGCTATTTCGGCGGCTGGAGCGACGAATCGCTTTCCGTGGTCTCCAACGTCTTCCTGGTGTTGCCCGCCCTGCCGCTGGCGATCGTGCTGGCGTCGTTCCTGCCGTATAAGGGGCCGCTGACTATCGGGTTCGTGCTCGTGATTACCGGCTGGTCGTGGGGCGCGCGGGTGCTGCGCGCGCAGACGCTCTCGATCCGCAATCGCGAATTCGTCACGGCGGCGAAGGCCACCGGCGAGCCAGCCTGGCGCATCATCTTCTACGAGATTTTCCCCACCGAGATCAGCGTCGTCGTCGCACAGCTACTTGGCACGATTATCTATGTCATTCTGGCCGAGGCCGGTCTGGAATACCTCGGGCTGGGCGACCTGGGCAGCGTAAGCTGGGGCACGATGCTCTACTGGGCTGGCAACCAGGACGCCCTGGCCCTGGGCTATTGGTGGTGGTTCGTGCCGCCTGGCCTCTGCATCGCCGTCTTGGGGGCTGGTCTGGCCTTTGTCAACTTCGGCATCGACGAGATCGCCAATCCCCGCCTGCGCACGGTCAAAGTCGACCGGAAGGGCACGACGAAGAAAGCGGGAGTCTCGTGAGTAGTGGAGCCCCTCCAGGCGGCGCTGAGCCACTGCTGGAGATCAAGCACCTCAGCGTCGACTATCATGCCGACAACGGAACGGTACATGCGCTGACGGACGTCAGCCTGACGCTGGAACGCGGGCGGATTCTGGGGCTGGCGGGAGAGAGCGGCAGCGGCAAATCGACGCTGGGCTACGCCGTCACGCGCCTCCTCAAGCCACCGGCGGAGATCGTCGGGGGCGAGGTGCTGTATTCTCCGCGCGCGTCGCGTCACGGGGGCGCATCACCTACGGGCTCACCCGCACCAGCCGAGCGGACGGTGGACGTGCTGCAGCTTACACCGGGCGAACTGCGCGGATTGCGCTGGAAAGAGCTGGCCATCGTCTTCCAGAGCGCGATGAACGCGCTGAATCCCGTCATCGACATCGGCGCGCAGATTACCGATGTCCTGCGGACGCACCAGCCCGGCATGACGCGACGAGAGGCCAACGCGCGCGCCATCGAGCTGTTGCGGCGGGTGGGGATTGCGCCTGACCGGCTGCATAGCTACTCGCATGAGCTAAGCGGCGGGATGCGCCAGCGCGCCATCATCGCCATCGCCCTGGCGCTGGGGCCTGAAGTGATCATCATGGACGAGCCGACGACGGCGCTGGATGTCGTGGTGCAGCGTGAAATCCTGATGGAGCTCATCGCGCTGCGTACCGAGCTGGAGTTCTCGATCATCTTCATCACCCACGATCTCTCGCTCTTGCTCGAATTGGCGGACAGCATGGCGATCATGTACGCCGGGCGAGTGGTGGAGCTGGCGACGCGCGACGAGCTGAGTGCGCACCCGCGCCATCCCTACAGCTACGGGATGCTCAACTCCTTCCCGACCATCTTTGGCGAGCGCCGGCGCATGACAGGGATTCCCGGGTCACCGCCTGATCTGCGCAGCCTGCCGCCGGGATGCTCGTTCGAGCCGCGTTGCCCGATGGCCTTCTCGGCGTGCCGGTCCGTGGTGCCACTGCTGCGCCCGGCTGCCAGCCCCTCCGACACGCAGCAGGTCGCCTGCCACCTGTATGACCCGCGCCTCTCATCCGCGGGACTGCCGACCGCCGACGAGCTCGCCAGGCGCTATGAGGAGGCCTATGCGCACAGGCAGGGAGAAAGGAGCGTGCCATGAGCCTCGACGAAGTCGCCAGCCTCACGACACGCGCCGACCCAGGGTCGGCCATACCCGGCGGCGCGGCTCCAGTGATGGAGGCCGTCAACCTCCGCAAGTATTTCCCCGTGCGGCGATTCCGTCCCACGGGGCCGAAGCAGGTCGTGCGTGCGGTGGAAGACACGTCGCTCGCGCTCTATCCTGGGCGGGCGCTAGCGCTGGTCGGTGAGAGCGGCAGCGGGAAGACGACCGTCGCGCGGCTACTCGCGCGGCTCTACGATCCCACGGCGGGGAGCATCCGCTTTCGCGGTCAGCCCACGACGAGCACCAGTCGGTCCGCGTTGCTGGCGTATCGTCGTCACGTGCAGATCATCTTCCAGGACCCGTTTTCCTCGCTGAATCCGGTGCATGACGTCCGCTACCATCTGAGCCGGCCACTGCGCCTGCATGGGCATGCCACCTCACGCCAGCAGGAAACCGAGCAGGTGCTGGCGCTGCTCGACAAGGTGAATCTGAGCCCGGCCCGGCAGTTCATCGGCAAGTTTCCCCACCAGCTCAGTGGGGGGCAGCGTCAGCGGGTGGCGATCGCACGCACACTGGCAGTGCGGCCGGAGGTCTTGCTCGCCGACGAGCCAGTGTCGATGCTGGATGTCTCGATCCGTCTGGACGTGCTCAACCTGTTGCTGCGCCTGAAAGACGAGGAGCGGCTGGCCATCCTCTTCATCACACACGACATCGCCAGCGCCCGCTACTTCGCCGAGGAGACGCTGGTGATGTACGCGGGCCAGACGGTGGAGGGAGGGCCGAGTGACGAGGTCATCCAGCGGCCCAAGCATCCGTATACGCAGCTCCTGATCTCCGCCGCACCTGACCCGAAGCGCCAGGGTGCCGCGCCACTGTTGACGCGCGGCGAGATTCCGAGCCTCATCACCCCGCCAACGGGCTGCCGCTTCCATCCGCGCTGCCCGCACGCGATGCCCGTCTGTCGCGAGCGTTTCCCTGGCCGCACCGACCTCGGCGGCGGCCACTGGACGCACTGTTTCCTCTATGGTAACGGGGCGAGCGGAGAGCCCGCAGCCGCCACGCCGACGTCTGAGCAGCCATCACCGGCCTCCCCACAGTAGATCGGAGTGTCTTCGCACATGGCACGCATCAAGCTGGCATACATCGGCGGCGGCAGCACACGCGCCGCCGGGACCATGGCCTCGTTCATCGAGCAGGGGACCAATTTTGACGGGTCCGAAGTCGTGCTGATCGACCTCGACCCTGATCGTCTGCATGTCGTGCGCACTATCGCCCAGAAGATGGCGCGCGCCCGTGGGCTCGACATCACCGTCACCGCGACGACAGACCGTCGCGCGGGCCTGGATGGCTGCGACGCGGTGCTGACGAGCTTCCGGCCGGGCGGCTTTGAGGCGCGCTACCTCGACGAGAGCATCCCCCTCAAGCACGGTGTCATCGGCCAGGAGACGCAGGGGCCGGGCGGCTTCTTCATGGCACTGCGATCAACTCATATCATGCGCGGCATCATCGACGACATGGAGCGCATCTGCCCGAACGCGCGCCTGTTCAACTACACGAATCCCGTCAATATCGTCTCAGAAGCGGTGACGCATCACACGTCCATCCCGACTGTCTCCCTATGTGAGGGGCCCATCGTCTCGAACCGCGACTATGTGGCAATGGTCGGACTTGATCCGGACCGGCTAGACGCCGTCTCCATCGGCCTCAACCACGGCTCGTGGAGCGTGCGGCACCTCTATGACGGCCAGGATGTGATGCCGCTGCTCCTTGCCGGGTACGAGCGACTGTCGCGGGAGGGCGGCGTAGAGCGCGAGGACCTACGCATGCTGGAGCTCGCCTGCACGATGGACTCGCTGCCGAGCTCGTACTTCCAGTACTACTACTTCAAAGACGAGATCCTGGCCGAGCTACGGGCGAAGCCGACGACCCGCGCGCAAGACATTCTGGCGAGCGTACCGGACTACTGGGCGCACTACCGCGAGCAGGCGGAGCGCGACGAGCCGGTGCTCGATCCCCGGCGCTCGCGCGGTGGCATCCACGAGCTGGAGCTCGGCATCGATGTGATGGACGCGATCTACAACGATCGCAAAGAGGTGTGGTACGTCAACGTCCCCAACTCCGGGTCCATCGCCGACTTCCCGGATGACCTCGTCGTCGAGACCGTCGGCTACGTGGACCGCAACGGGGTGGCGCCGCTAGTGATGGGACATCTGCCGCGGCATGTCGCGGGCCTCGTCAAGATGTTGGGCGAGTATCAGGCGCTCACCGCGGAAGCCGCGTGGAGCGGGAACCGCCGGGATGCCATCCGCGCGCTCGCCAGTCACCCGCTGGTCGTCTCGTTGCACACCGCCGAGACGCTCTACGACGAAATGGCCGCCGCCCATCAGGCATGGCTGCCAGAGCGCATGCTCCGGTGAGGAGTTCTAGCATCCGCGCTGAGCTGCCGCTGACTTCCGTTCTTCAGGACAGAGAGACAACATCGTAGATGGAGACGCATGGCATGCACTGCGTACTGGCCGTCGATGGCGGCAACACGAAGACCATCGCGGTGGTTGCCGGGCTCGATGGCACCATCCTCGGCGCCGGGTATGGCGGGTGCAGCGACATCTACAATGCCGAGCCGCTCGACGGTACACACGATCCGGCTGTGGCCGCGCGAGCGCAAGTCGAGCTGGCGGTACGCGCCGCGCTCGCGCGAGCAGGTCTCGCGCCGTCCGAGCTCGTTGTCGGCGTCTTCAACATGGCGGGGGCAGACTGGCCGGAAGATATGGCGTTCTGGCGTGAGTCGATGTTGGAACGCGGATTCGGCCGTGAGGTCATCGTGCAGAACGATGCGCTGGGCGTGCTCTTCCTGGGGTCACCCGACGCGACCGGCGTCTCCATCGTGATTGGAACAGGCATCGCAACCGGCGCCCGCGCGGCAGATGGACGCGTGTGGCACAGCAGCTTCTGGCAGGATGAGGCGCAGGGGAGTCACCACCTAGGTCAGAAGCTGCTGTTCGCCGTGTATCGCTCCGCACTCGGCATTGGTTCGGCCACGTCGTTGACGGAGCGCCTGCTCGAATACCTCGACGTGCCGTCCGTCGAGGACGTGCTGCATCTCTTCCATAATCGCGTGCGGCCAGCACCCATCAAAGTCGACCGGCTCTCGCGCATCTTGCTGGACGAAGCGCACGCGGGCGACGCCGTGGCGCTGGCGGTCGTGCGCGAGCACGCGGCGCTCGTGGCTGAGATCGCGCTCGCCGCCGCCCGTCAGGTGGGGCTGGAGAACACGAGCTACTCCGTCGTGCTGGCTGGTGGCATGCTGCGCCACCATTCGACCGTGTTGGAGGACGCCATCGTGGAGCACATGCGCCTAACGTCGCCGCTGATTCGCCCGCTGCGCAGTCCCGCCGAGCCGATCGTGGGCGTTCTGGTGGAGGCACTGCGCGCCGCCGGTGTGACCGTGGACCGTGCCCGCGTGGAAGGACTGATCGCGACAGTCCCCAATGCTGTTGTTCAGTCTATCGGTGTGTCATAGCCGCCTGGAGAGCGATAGCGCAATGCAACGCATCCCAATTCTTGTGTACCACCGCGTCGTCGACGCGGTGCCAGGGAACGACTACTATGGCAACTGCATGCGCCGCAAGGAGTTCGCCGCGCAGATGCGCACGCTCGCCGACAACGGCTACCAGACGATCTCCCTCACAGACGCTGCCGAGCTCATGTGCGGCCATGAGCCGATCCGCGAGCAGCAGGTCGTTATCACGATTGACGACGGCTATCTGGATACATTCGAGATGGCCGTACCCATCCTCCGTGAGGTTGGCTTCACTGCTACCGTGTTCGTGGTCGCGGGACTCGTCGGTCGCTGGAGCCTGTGGGACGCCGGGAAATGCTGCACCGCCCCGCTGATGGACTGGCGTCACCTCCGTCAGCTGCTGGACTGGGGCTTCGATGTCGGCTCACACACGCTCACGCATCCTGAGCTGCGCTTGCTGCCCCCTGCCGATGCGCGGGAGGAGATCGAGCGGTCGCGGACTGTCCTCGAACAGCGGCTTGGGCGCCAGATCACGACGTTCTGCTATCCCTTCGGGGAGTGGAATGAGACGAACTACAAGATGGTTCGGGCGGCTGGCTACCTCGCGGCCTGCAATGACACCTGGCGGACCGAGCACCGCCCGTTCGCCCTCGCGCGTCTCGATCCGCGTGACTTCGCCCGCTCCATTGAGGGCGTGCCTTCTATTGCATGCACTCCAGGACGTCAGTAGCACCAGTCGTGTGGTCCGGCAGGACTTGGCGTGGACGCAGAGCGCACCACACGAGCAGACGATGACGCGCGCTCGTGTGGTGCGGGTGACATGGTGCGGTGCCGGATGGCTCCCTCGTCCGGCGCGGGTGTACATGCCACACCGGGCGGTCACTCAGCGTGGCATGCGAACGCTTAGGGCTGCCGCTGCCGGTGCGCGTTCAGCAGGGCGGCATACCAGTGCCCGCTCTCCTTCATCACGCGCCGTTGGCTGGGATAGTCGACGTAGACGATGCCGAAACGCTTGGCATACCCCTCCGCCCACTCAAAGTTATCCAGCAGAGACCAGACGAAGTACCCCTGAAGCGGCACACCCTGCTCGATCGCCTCGGCGCAGCCCGTGATGTACGTGCGCAGATAGTCTACGCGCTTGGGGTCATCGACCGTGTCGGCACCATCCCAGACGTCAGGAAAGCCCGCGCCGTTCTCGGTGACATACAGCTTCCGCACGGGATATTTCCGGCTCACAGAGACGAGCAGATCGCGCAGGCCGTTGGGATAGACCTCCCAGCCCATGTCGGTGTAGCAGGCATTCGGTATCGGCGAGACGACCTCGTAGCGGTCGGCGAGTGGCTTCTCCTGGGCGCCACGCACAAGCAGGCGGAAGTAATTGTTCACGCCCAGGAAGTCGAGCGGCGCCGCGATGGTCGTCAGGTCATCTGGCTGTATCGACGGCGGGAGAAGTCCCATGTTCTCAAAGAACCGCTCCGGATACGCGGCGCGATACAGCGGGTCGAGGAACCAGCCGTTGTTGAAGTCGTCGGCGAGCCGCACATCGCGCACCGTCTCGGCCCGTTCGTCGGCGCCGTAGACCGGAATCAGACTCAGGGTTATGCCCACCTGGCCGCTAGACGGCAAGAGCGCACGAATCCTTGGCACGGCCAGGCCATGACCGAGCAGCAAGTGGTGCGCGGCGTGGATGGCCGCCTGGCGGTCCGTCAGGCCGGGCGCGTGGATGCCCGCGGCGTAGCCCAGATAGGCGCTCACCCACGGCTCGTTCAGCGTTGTCCAGGTGGAGATCCGGTCACTCAGGCGCCGAACCACAATCTCGGCAAAGTCGGCGAAGGCATACGCCGTCTGGCGGTTGACCCAGCCTCCCTCGCGTTGCAGTGTCGAGGGGAGGTCCCAGTGGTAGAGTGTCGGGAAGGGTTCGATCCCTTTCGCCAGCAGGGTATCGACGAGGCGATCGTAGAAGTCGAGCCCGGCCTGGTTGATCGCACCGCGGCCCTCCGGCAGAATCCGTGGCCAGGCGATCGAGAACCGA
Organism: uncultured Ktedonobacterales bacterium; assembly: GCA_964427535.1. Classification (GTDB taxonomy): domain Bacteria; phylum Chloroflexota; class Ktedonobacteria; order Ktedonobacterales; family JADMIN01; genus CAYRVF01. The sequence continues at coordinate 6,668 of CAYRVF010000125.1, read as the reverse complement.
TAGGCTCCCAGACCCAGCCGCACCATCAAGTCGGTATCTTCCTCGACTCGGTGGTAATGGTCGGTCGCAACCTCGCCTGTATCGCCGTGAACGACCTTGCCAGGGGTCGCCGCGAAGTCATCCCATATGCTGGAGCCCCGGCCGTCCTCGCGGGCCGCGCCCTCCACCTGATACGCCGCAGTCGCGGCGCCCCAGAGAAACTGCGGCGGGAACCTCGTCGCCAGGTCCTCTATCTCGCTCTGGGTCCGACTCTGCGTCTCGCTCGGAAGAGCCATGCGTTCTCCTTGTACACTGGTTATACGGTTCAATGCGCCCGTCACCGGGCGCCGGGGATTCAGGGACAAGCCCGCCAATCCTGCGTCTCTCCTTAGCCTTTGACACCACCGACGCCGAGTCCACCACGCCAGAAACGCTGGAGCGCCACGCAGCCTGCCAGGAGGGGGAGGGACGAGATTAAGGCTCCGGTGACGATCTGGCTGTAGAGAAACTTGGAGGCTCCACTGGTCGTCACATTCCAGGTCTGCAGCCCCACGGTGATGGGGAAGAGCTTCTGGTCGCTCAGCATGACCAGGGGCAGAAAGTAGTTGTTCCAGATCGCGACGAACTGGAAGAGGAAGATCGTGACCAGCGCGGGCACCATCAGGTGCAGTGACATCGTGAATGCCTGGTATTCGTTGGCCCCATCTACCCGTGCCGCGTCCACCAGCTCATCGGGAACCGCGCTCGCCGCGTAAATGCGCGAGAGATACACACCAAATGGGCTGACACAGCTTGGCAACAGCACTGCCCAATACGTGTTGGTCAGCCCGACGCCACTCATCATGAGATACAGCGGCAGGGCGAGCGCCGTGACGGGGACCAGGATAGCGCCGAGGACGACAGAAAACGCGAGGTTGCGCCCGCGGAAGTTGTATTTGGCAAGGGCGTAGCCAGCCATCGTCGCCAGCCACGTGCCGACCAATGCGCCGACGCCCGCGTAGAGCAGCGTATTCACCAGCCAGTGCCAGTAGACACCGTCCTGGTAGGTGAACAATTGCTGCAGGTTACTCCACAGGTTAAAGCTTGGGGCAAACCAGAGCCCAAAGGTGCCGAACAGGTCACTCACGCTCTTTGTCGCGGCGACGACCAACCACAAGTAGGGCACGAGAAAGTAGATGGCGAAGAAGCACAGCACCGCCATGACGGCGATCTGCCCCACGTCAAATGACCGAGCGCGCTGCTTCTGTGTCTCCACCTTCTCGGCCCCTGGGTTCAGGATGGAGGCTGCGGGTTGTCGCATAGACTTACACTCCTGCCTGTTCGCGGGTGATGTGCAAGAAGCTGAAGGACAGCACGCAGGTGACTAACGCCAGGACGACGGCGATCGTGGCGCCGTAGTAGTAGTTGTTGTTGCCGAAGGCAGTGTAGTAAGCGTACAGGTTCGGGGTGTACGAGGTCGAGATGTTGTTCGAGACCTTCGTCAGCGCCATCGGCTCGTTGAAGAGCTGCAGAGTGCCGATGATCGAGAAGATACAGGTGAGGATTAGGGCGGGGATCACGAGCGGAATCTTGATGCGCCTCGCGATCCCCCACGCGGACGCTCCGTCAATGCGGGCCGCCTCGTAGAGCTCAGGCGGAATCGCCTGGAGGGCGGCGAAGATGATCAGCATGTTGTAGCCGGTGTAGGTCCAGGTCGCGATATTGGCAATCGACCAGAGCACCGTCTGTGGTCCCAGGAAGTCGGGCGTCCTCAGGCCGAGCGCGCCGATGACTTTGACAATCGGGCTGAGGGTCGGATCGTAGAGGTAGCCCCAGAGCAGTGCGGCGACGATCCCGGGCACGGCGTACGGAACGAAGAACGCTAGCCGGAAGAACGGCTTGAAGCGTGCCGTCGCCGAATCTAACAACAACGCCAGGAAGAGCGCCAGGCCCAGCATGATGGGAACCTGCACGATCCCATACAGCAGAACTCTCCCGATGCCGGACCAGAAGTTCGCGTCATGGAGGACTTGCTGATAGTTGGCGAGCCCATTGAATCCGACGGTAGGCGCCCCAAGCCCGAGCCCGCTCCGATGGAGCCGGAACATACTCTGATAGATCGCATAGAGGACGGGGGCGACGAAGAAGAGAAGAAACAGCAGCCCAAACGGCAAGAGGAAGAGGTACGGAGTCGCCTTCCGGCCGAGTCGAAGCCGCGGACGCGTTCTCCCGCCGGTGGTGTGCTCCGCTGCACCCGCAATCGCCATAGCTCTCTACTCCTCCGCGGTGTCTACCCACATGGGGCGGTCTCGCGACGGCGTCAAACGACGGCATCGAGAAAACAGCGGTAGGGCAAGCCGCTCTCACCACGAAAGAGACTTACCCCACGCGCGTCGAGTCTGGTGACACGTCCGGGCAAGGGCGCCGTGTCAGGAGCGCCCTGCCGGAGTGCTGGTACGTAAGGAACTGCCTATCAACCGACGCTGAAGCCCTGCGACTTCATGAAATTGATCGTGCTCTGCTGGACCGTATCGATGGAGCTACTCAGCGTCCCCTGGCCCTGCACCGCGTTCGCGAAGTTGTTGCCCATGTCTGAGTAGACCTGGTTCATGGTCGGCCCCCATGTGAAGTTCTCATTCACCTGAGTGGCGCCCTGCTTGAACACGTCGTTGATAACCTGTCCGCCGAAGAAGGGCTGTGCGCTGTTGGTCGTGCTCGACTGCAGCGAGCTCAGCAGGGCCGGATACGCGCCGCCGCCGGTAAACTCCTGCTCCGCGCTCTGCTCGTTGTCGCTGATCCACTTGGCGAATTCGGCGGCCTCCTGGGGATGCTTGGTATCCTTGAATGCCACAGTCGTCGAGCCACCCCAGTCGCCGTTGACCGTGCCGCCCGCCTGCCACTGTGGCATCGGAGCAACCTTCCAGTCTCCGGAGGTCTGCGGCGCGTTCTGCTCGAGAATGCCAGCACCCCATGCGCCCGACATCCAGGTGACCAAGGCGCCGGTTTGCAGGTCATGGTACCATGCGTTGTCGAAATCGGCCTCGGTCTTCACCAGATTCTTGCTGATCAAGCCCTGCCAGTAGTCGGCGACTTTCTTGGTCGCGGCATCGTTGACGGAGACCGTCCACGACTGCCCGTTGATGCTGAACCAGTGGGCCCCTGCCTGCCACGCATACCCCGCGAATTGTCCAGGATTCTTGGGAGCGAAGTCGGTCATGTAGGCATTCGGATCAGCGGCGTGCAGCGCGGCGGCATCCTGGGCGTACTGGTCCCACGTGGTCGGCACGGGGAGGTTGTACTTCTGGAGGATGTCTGCCCGGTAGAACATCGCCATCGGGCCAGTATCCTGGGGAATGGCGTAGATCGAATTTCCCTGGGTCACCTGCGACCACGTCCAGCCGGCGAAGTCATTCTTGACGGACGCCGCGCCGTAGGGAGCCATGTCGAGGAGCCCGCCGGTCGTTTCGAAGGTCGGCAGCAACTGGAATTCGACCTGCGCGACATCGGGCGTGTTGTTGGCTTTGATGGCGGTGTACAGCTTGTTATACTCATCGGGACCAGAGCCGACGTTCGCCACAGTGACATGGATATTCGGGTGGGCCTTGTTAAACAGGTCGACCTGCTTCTGCATGTTGGGGATCCAGGCCCAATAGGTGAGGTTCACCTTCCCGCCTGTTGTCGATGAGGTGGTTGACCCGCTGCCACACGCGGCGAGTGATGCGAGGATGGCGAGTGCGATCATCGCGAAAGAGAACCTGGCTGAAATATGCCGTCGCCAAGACCGAGGGGAAACAAACCGCATTGTCTGGTACCTCCGTTGGTTTGAGGGATCGTCCGCTCTCCACGTGACCGAGAGCGAGACCTACAGACCAGGCGCCGGTTCAGAGGAGGGGCCACTGGAGGGGCGGCTCCTCGCGGTCGCGTGTGCGTACGCTTCCTTGCCCACCTCCTCTCTTACTGGCGTCGTTCGCCGTGCGGGTATACCGTGGCCGGCCGAATATTTCGTAAATTTTCGGAACAGCATTCACTACGGCCGCCACCTTGCCAGCAACTATACTTGGTCGGGTAGAGCGTGTCAAGCCTGCTTTCTTTACGTTCACGCCCGAAAATGGCAAATTCGCTGGCCTGCCTGCTATTCGCAGAGGAAATATGGTATAAATCACTCCGAAAGTTTCCGATACTTTTGGAGGGTACGCGCGTGGCAAAACGGCATCAAACAGATAGGCGGCCGACGATCTCGCACATCGCGCAGCTTGCGGGAGTTTCGCCGGCCACGGTCTCCAAGGTGATGAATGGGCGCGCGGACGTCGCTGCGCCCACCCGCGAACGCGTCGAGCAGATCATCATCGAACAGGGCTTTCGACGTGACCGCGTGCGGCGCGCGGCTCCCAAAGGGCAAACCAGGACCGTCCAGTTGCTCTTGCCGCGACTGGATGACGACTACTTCTACGCCATTATCGAGGGCACGGCCCAGGTGTTGCGCGCGGCGGGGATCCGATTAGAGCTGCTCTCGTCGAGCGATCTTCCCGAGGAAGAGGTCCACTGGATTGATCCGGTGGCAGGACACGCGCTCGATGGGATGCTCGTGGTGCTGCCCTCCGAGGAAGCGATTGTCCAACTCGAACACTCGCAGTGGCCCTTCGTGCTGATACATAACCAGGGCGGTCTACTGTCGCCCGCACCATCGGTGCGTATTACGAGCTGGGAGGGCGGCTTCGTCGCCACCAAGTATCTGATCGACCTCGGGCACACACGCATTGCCTACATCGGCAAATCAACCACGGCCCGAGACGCCATCGAGCGCCTCGCGGGTTATCGCGCGGCCCTCGATGCGACCCACCTGCCGATCGATCCACAACTACAGTGCGCCGGGAACTTCAAAGAGGCCGATGGCTACGCGGCGGCGAAAGAGCTGTTCGCGCTGCCGGAGCCGCCTACGGCCATCTTCGCGGGCAACGACCGCCAGGCAGTGGGCGTCTACCGGGCGCTACGTGAGATGGGCATTGCCGTGCCAGACGACGTGAGCGTCGTCGGCTTCGACAACCTTCCGTTCAGCGAGCTGCTCAGCCCGCCGCTGACGACCGTGCATGCGCCGCGCATGGAGCTCGGCCAGACCGCCGCGTCGATGCTGCTGCGGCTGCTCGATGGAGAACGGGTGGATATGCCTCGCGTGGTGCTGCCGACGAAGTTCGTCGAGCGCCAATCCTGCCGGCGGCGTCCGTAACCATCGGGCGACGGCGCATCCCCTCTGCGCCATCGCGGCGTAAGACCGGCGGACGCGCTAGGCGTACTCCCACCGCATCGCGTGCAGCAGGTCGCGCAGCGCCTGTGCGGCCTGCCCGAAGAGCGCCGTGCCGCTAAACCCCTGGAATTGACCCGCGAACGCCAGATGCGGTTCGAGCGAGAGGAAGCCGTCGTAGCCGTCCGCGCGCAGGCGCTCCAGCAGCTCGGGCCAGCGCGCCGCGCCCTTCCCCGCGACGACGACCTGCCCATCGGGGAGCGCGTCCTTGACATGGACGTAGCTCAGCCACGGCGCGAGCGCGTCGTAGGCCGCAGGATAGGGTTCCTGGCCGCACTGGAGAAAGTTGGCGGGATCAAGCGCCGCGCGCAGATGCTCGTCGTCACAGGACTCGTGCAGGTCGCGGCAGCGCGCGACAGTGTCGCCGTAGATCTCCTTCTCGTTCTCGTGCAACAGGGTGATGCCAGCGGCGCGCGCATGGGCCGTCATCTCGCGCACGCGCCGCAGTACCTCATCGCGATACGTCGCGGGCGCGGCCGCAGCACCCGGTATCGTCGAAGCCGGTGGGTAGAACGAGAATATTCGCACGTAGGGCGTGTCGAAGACGTGCGCCACCGTGAAAGCGCGCTCCAGCCGCCGCAGATGCGCGTCAAACGGGCTGTCCACCGGAATTTTGCCAATGGGCGAGGCAATCGCCGCGACGCCGATCCCGGAATTATCCAGCGTGCGCTTGATGTGCGCGATCTGCTCGTCTGTCAGGTCGAGCACGTTCGTGCCGTCCACCGCGCGTAGGTCGATATAGTGAATGCGCTCGCGTTCGAGCGTCTCGATCTGCTCGTCAAGATGCGGTGAAATCTCGTCGGCGAAACACGAGAGGCGAATCATGATAACGTCACCTCCGAATGCGTGCGCGCGGACTCATAGATGCCCAGGATGACCTCGACGGGGCGGCGACCTTCCTCGCCGTCGACGAGCGGCGGCCGGTTCTCGCCAATCGCCTGGAGCATATCGGTGATCTGCGCGGCATGGCTCGCGATGTCGAGAGCGCCTGGCTCCCGTGCCGCGGTCGGCCGGTTTGACGCGTGTATCGCGTTCTCAGTGTGCGATGCGCCGCTCGTCCCATCGTCCGCGGCCAGGCGCAGTGTCGCGAGTTGATCATCCGCGATCACCGCCGAGCCGCGGTCGCCATAGATCTCGATGCGCGCTCCCAGGCCGGGATAGGCGCCGGTGGTGCCGGAGATGGTCCCGAGCGCGCCGTTGGCAAAGCGCAAGACGGCCACCGCGACATCCTCCGTCTGCATGCGGTGCGCACGAGTCTCGGTATAGGCATACACCGTTCGCACCGGCCCCATGAGCCACTGCAGCACGTCGATGCTGTGGATGCCCTGATTCATCAAGACCCCGCCGCCATCCAGCTCCCAGGTGCCGCGCCACGCTCCGCTATCGTAATACTCCTGCGAGCGCCACCAGG
>CAYRVF010000124.1:0-14601 GCA_964427535.1 uncultured Ktedonobacterales bacterium | reverse complement strand
GGACTACGAGGTCTTCCTGCTCTCGCGCATCCACGAGGAGTGGCTGCGGACGCACGACAACCGGCTGGCGGTGGCGCGCGGGCTGGAGAAGACGGGCGGCGTCATCACCAACGCGGCGCTGCTCTTCGTCATCGTGACGGGCGCGTTCACGTTCACGACACTCACCGTCACCAAAGAAATCGGCCTCGGCATGACTATTGCCGTGCTGGTGGACGCGACCATCATCCGCTCGCTGCTCGTCCCCGCGACCATGCGCCTGATCGGCCGCTGGAACTGGTGGTTCCCCGGCCTGCCGCTGCCGAAGGAGCAGTCCGTCTGACGTGTGGGCGCCGTCGAAATCAGAAACAATCAGGGGCAAGCCATCTCTGTGGCCGCCCCTGATGACGTCTCTTGGCGGGTCGAGATTCCTGCTCATGCCCGCAGACGATCGGGGCGAGAGCGCTGTACTCCCGCGGCAGGCCTCTCACCGGCGCCGGCTACCCTCTCTCATCGATGAAGACATCCCAGTGGTGTATGCTGTGAAGCTTCAGGATGCCGTGGGTGTACCACGGGTCGGGCCGCAGCTTCTCGCGCACGTCGATCTCACTCTTTGCGCGAACAATGAGCATGGACCCGCCTTCTTCCTCGAACGGGCCACCCATGAGTATGAAGCCTGTTGTGATGTTATCGATAAACCGCGCGTGATCGTCCCAATATGGCTGCTCACGTGCGCCCTTCGTCAGATCGCGGTGAGGGCCGGCAACCGAAAGCACCACATAGGTGTTTTGCATAGACACCATCCTTTCTTGCGGAGCGCTTGCCCATCCCCCGCGCCAGGGCGGCGTCGACATCCGCTCCCTTCCTCTGCAACGGTACTCGGCTCTGCCTGACGAATCAAGACGGCCGGCAGATGACGAAACAGACGATGTGGGGCCGCTCATCCTCCTCATGCCTTCTAGCCTAGCCGAGTGCTACGATTCTTCATGTGCCGCCGGGGGCGCTCATCTGTCAGGTGCCCATACGGCAGGGCCGGTTCTCTCAGCGGAGGATACCCATGAAGATCAGCATTGGATTGCCGTCGACGATTCCGGGCACGCCGGGGCCGCTTGTTCTGGAGTGGGCGCGACGCGCTGACGCGGGTCCATTCTCGAGCCTGAGCGTGCTCGATCGCGTCGTCTATCCAAATTACGACTCACTCGTGGCCCTTACAGCCGCTGCCGCAGTTACGACGCGCGTGCGACTGATGACCTCGGTGCTCCTCGCGCCCCTGCGCGATACCGCGCTGCTGGCGAAACAGGCCGCGAGCATCGACGCGCTCTCGGGTGGCAGACTGACCCTCGGCCTGGGGGTTGGCGCCCGCGAGGATGATTTCGTCGCGACCGGACGCGACATCCACCACCGCGGCAGGCGCTTCGAGGGGCAACTGCGGACGATGCGGCGCATCTGGGCTGGCGAGCCGTTCTCCGACCAGGTTGGCCCAATTGGCCCTCCGCCTGCACGCTCGGGTGGGCCGGAAGTGCTCATCGGCGGCTACTCTCCGGCGGCGCTCGCGCGGGCGGCCCAATGGGGAGACGGCTACATCGCCGGAGGAGCGCCGCCGCAGGGGGCCCGCCAGTCCTACGACGCCGTCGAGGCCGAGTGGCGCAAGCTTGGGCGTCCGGGGAAGCCGCGCTTCGTGGGCGCTTCCTACTTCGGCCTGGGCGATGAGGCGCGCGAGAAGGCGGGCCGCTACATCCGCGACTACTACGGCTTTCTGGGACCGCGCGCGGAGCAGCTCGCCGCTTCGCTTCCCGCGACGCCCGAGGCGGTGCGGGCGACGATGCGGGCGTTTGAGGAGGTTGGGGCCGATGAAGTCACCTTCTGGCCCTGCATCGCGGAGCTCGATCAGGTCAGCATGCTCGCCGACCTCGTCGGGTGATGCGGCAGCAGCCCACGGACTGCCGTTCGCGAGGGCGTAGCGGCGCGGGCGAGATCTGCCTCGCCCCTACAAACGCGCCCCGTCGCCCTTGGCTTCTCCCCTTGTCTCACGGCCCCTTCCCTCAAGGGAAGGGGGGAAGGGGTGAGGGCCTGCTTAGCGAGTTGGGGCGGGGCGCTGCCTACGACGCCGACCCCACGCCACGGGCCAGCATCGCGCGCACCCGTGCCTGCAGCTCACGCGGGCTGAAGGGCTTGATGAGATAGTCCGTCGCGCCCGCGGCAAAGCCCGCCTCGATGTCGCGCTCCTGGGCCTTCGCCGTGAGCATCACGACGGGCACACGCTTGCCGTCGTCCCGCGCGCGCAGGCGGCGGCACATCTCCAGCCCGTTCATACGAGGCATCATCAGATCGAGCAAGATCAGGTCAGGGTGAACCTCCTCGGCGCGCACCAGCCCTTCCTCGCCGTCACGGGCTGTCTCGACCGTGTGCCCGAGCTGCTCCACCTTCATGCGAACGAGCCGTGTGATAAACGGATCGTCGTCAACGATCAGCACTGTCGCCATGTCGTGCGCCTCCCTCTGTGTGTCCGCATCCACCCGTGTCTATCTCCTCGCTGCGCTGCTCGCTCTATTGTAGGGCCGAAAGTGGTACCTCGAAACAGAATCGCTTGCCGCCCGTGCGCTCGTCTTCGAGCCAGATGCGCCCACTCAGGCGCTCGACGAGACCGCGCGCGATCGCCAGCCCGAGTCCCGCGCCCTGCACCGCGTCGCGCGCCGCCGCCGCTGTCCGGTAGAACGCCGTGAAGAGCATCGTGCGCTCACTCGCGGGAATCTGTGGGCCATCGTCAAAGACGGCGACCCGCAGTGTGTCGTCCAGCGCGCGTGCCGTAATCTCGATCCGGCCGGCAACTGGCGCGAATTTCACGGCGTTCTCGACGAGGTGGCCCAGGACGGCCTCGATGTCGCGCGTGTTCCCGAGCACGTGCTGGAGTCCCTCACTACGAAATCGCAGGGAGAGGCCGCGCGCGACTGCCGCCTTCCGGTGGCTCTGTACGACGGCCTGCAACGCTTGCGCGACCGGCTGGCTCGTCATCAGAACGCGTGCGGGCTCGGCGCCGTTCTGCAGCGTCGCCAGCGTGAGCAGATTCTCGACGTGCCGGTGCAGCCGCTGCGCGCTCGCGTCGATAATCTCGATACAACTGCGCTGCTCGCTGGTCAGCTCGCCGGCTTCTCCCTCTGCCAATATCTCCGCGAAGCCCAAAATGGATGTCAGCGGCGTCCGAAGCTCATGTGAGAGCAGTGAGATGAGCTCAGCGCGCACCCGATCGAGCTTGCGCTCGTAATGAACGTCTTCGCCAATCGCCAGCGAGAGGGCGTCGCACAGATGATCGAGCAGCAACAGATCGGTATCGCCAAAAGGACCGCTCTCAGCCGCAGTGCAGACGAGCAGCGCCCCAATGGGTTCCTGTCGTGCGAGCAGTGGTCTGACTATGACCGCGTTCATATCGTGGCGGCCAAGTGCATCGCGGAGCCGGTCGAAGTCCTTGTGCCGCGCCGCGGTAATCACGCTCGCGCTCCGGTGCCGCACGGCATGCGAAAGCGGGTCGGCATCGCTGGCGGATACGGACCACTGGCGGAAGCGATCCTCCACGTCGAGCGCGAACCCTTGCGACGCGCGCAGCGTCATGCGGGACCGTTCGTCGTCATAGGTGAAAAGCATCCCGCCCGAGAATGGGAGTAGCCGGAGCACCAGCGCCAGCGACGTGCGGTACAAATCTTCGCCGTTGATCTGTGCGGAGAGCTCGTGAACGGCGGTGTTGAGGAGGTGAACCTCGTGCTCGCGGTGGCGTAGTGTCTCGCGCAGCAGGCGCGTAGTGGCTTCGTGCGCTGGGTGCTCAGTGAACGCCTCGTCGGCGCAACCCAGGTTGACTGGCGCAGGCTCGAACGGTGGGACCAGACTCACGGCGCTACATCCTTCCTCCCCAGATGGCGCCGCAGCGGTTGTCCCACTCGCCACTGTGCCAAATGACCCCCTCAGCTTCAGGCTCGTGCGAGACTATTGCCACGCTCGTGCCAGAAGCGATGCAAACGGCCCATTTTCGCTACCCAGCACTCGCGCGCGCCGTCTCCGCCACCCGACCAGGGGACAACTCAGGGCATGTCCCGTCACGAGACACACCCGCGAGTACCGGCTGGAGCATGCCCTGGTTACCTTCTCCTGCGCGCGCCCGTTCTAGATCATAGAACGAATGTTCTAATCATGCGGCGGTTGGCGGCGCCGCGGAGCGAGCACGGGAGGTATCGGATGCACTGGACATGGCTGAGTGGGCGACGGCAACGGCGAGCCGCGCGGACAGAGCGGAAACAAGTGGAGCAACAAGGGCAACAGGGACAACCGCGTGTCACGACGGCATCGCGGCCCAACGTCGCGCGCGCGGGGCAGGCGGCGGCGCTCGCGCGTGCCGGAGATTCAGGAGAGTTACGCGCCACGTGGGCGGCGGATAGGCTGCTCTTCACCGCTAGCCCAGCAGGTCAGCGGCACGAGCACGGAGCGGCGGACGGTGACTCGCTGGGGAGCGCGACAGCCGGAACACCGCGCTGGGCACTCTCACCGTCGGTGCTGCGGGCGACGGTGCGAGTGGCCGAGGCTGAAGGCCGCCGTCTCGAAGACATCTGGGACGAGGCGCTGCGCGAATGGCTGGCCCGCGAAGCAGACCACGCGGGCGAGATCGAGGCGCGCGTACCAGCCCCACACGTGCAGCAGGCCCGGCAGCACACCTGGCTCTCCATCGACGAGACACTGCGGGCCCTGCGCGCATCGTAGCGGTCTCACCCCCAGCCCCCTTTCCCTCGCAAAGGAATGGGGCAGTTCTGTTCGTGGTCTTTGGGCAATCGGCGTGCCCCACGATCGCCCCTCTCCCCGCAGGGAGAGGGGCTGGGGGTGAGGTCCCCATCCTCACTCCAGCACAACCATCACCATCAGCTATGAACCCACAAACAGCGCCCCCTTCCCTCAAGGATGAGGGGGAGGGGGTGAGGTTCTGCCAAGGCGGCGGGGAGAATGGCTCGAACACCTACTCCAAGATCAGCCGTGAGCGCTGGAAGCGCGCCAGTGCCGCGAGCAGCAGCAGCGCATCGAGCACGACAAGGAATGCGAGCACGCTTAGCGCTGCCGTCGCGGCACCTTGCGCGAGCACTCCTCCGACGAACTGCTGGACGGTGGGAATCTGCACGACGAAGACCGACCCGATGATGACGACCGCCAGCCCAATCCCAAGCGCCTGCTGCGCCTGACGGACGGTTCCCGCTCGCAGTGAGACGAGGCATCCCAGGCTCGCGACGAGCACGCCGATGAGCGCCGCGACGACGACGATGCCGATCACCGTCCCGGGCGCATAGAACGTGAAGGAGCCTGTCCTGCTCGCCAGATTCGCGACGATCAGCCCGAGAATGGCCGCGAGCACGCCAACGACCCAGGCGTACGCGACGGCAGCGGCAACTTTGCCGAAGAGGATGGCGCGATCGGAGAGGCGTGTTGAGAGCAGCGTTTCGAGCGTGTGCCGCTCGCGCTCACCAGCAAACGCATCGGCGATGACGTTGATCGTGATGGTCAGCGGCAGATAGAAGCCATCGACGAGCACCACTAACAGCGGCACGCTGAGCCAGATGTGTCCCGCACGAAAAGGAGCGATCATGCTGGCGGCCAGTAGCACGATGATCATCACAACACCGCCCCGGCCGCGGTTCGCCCCGCGCGCGAAGTATTCGTGCCATTCCTTCCACATCACCGTCCGGATGTCGGCAATCATCGGGCATCCTCCTCCATCAGCGTCAAGAAGACGTCTTCAAGGCTGGCCTGCCCGCGCCGCACTTCCTCCACCTGCGCGCCTGCCTCGACGAGCGCGCGCACGAGGGGCGCGTTCTTCGTCTGCTCACACAGGTTGATCGTGAGGTGGTTGTTCTGCTGCTCCACGCTCGCGACCTCGGGGCGCGCCCGCAGCATGTCGAGCACCTGCGGTGTGAAGCCGTCGCCGACGACTTCGACGCGTGGGCTGCCGGTCTGCGCCCGTAGCTCATCTGGGCTGCCCAGGGCGAGTAGCTTGCCCTGGCGGATCACGCCGACGAGCGAACACAGGCGCTCGGCCTCTGGGAGATTATGCGTCGTCAGGAAGACCGTCACGCCTTCACGCTGGGCCAGCGCGGCCAGGTCATCGCGTAGCGCCGCGGCGGCGACCGGGTCTAGACCGGCGGTCGGCTCGTCGAGGAAGATCAGTTGCGGCCGGTGCATCAGCACGCGCGCGATCGCCAGCTTCTGCTTCATGCCCCGGCTCCATGCGCCGACGCGCTCGCCGCGCCGGTCCCACAGCTCCAGGTGCGTCAGCAGCTCTTTCGCGCGCGCCTGTCGTTCCGCCGGGGGCATATGCCAGACCCGCCCGAAGAATTCGAGGTTCTCCAGCGCCGAGAGGCGCTCGTAGAGGCCCGCGTATTCCAGCAGCGCCCCCGAGCGCGCGCGGATCTCGTCGCCCTGCGTGCGCGTATCCATGCCCAGGATGTGCGCGGTCCCGCTGGTAGGCTCTAGCAAGCTTAGGAGCAGGTGAATCGTGGTCGTCTTCCCGGCGCCGTTCGCCCCCAGAAAGCCGAAGACGATGCCCGGAGGCACATCCATCGTCAGCGCGTCCACCGCGCGCGTCGTCGAGAAGTCGCGTGTCAGGTTCCGTGTTTGGATCGCGACATCGCTCACACTGATCCCTCGTTCCATGATCTGGTGTCTCAGGCTTCTCTGCTAACGGGACATCTACCGCATAGCGACTGTGCCCGAGTGAAACGCCATAGGAGCGCATTCATCTCTAGCTCTCGGCGGTCCCCTCCGATGCCAGCCAGCGCGTTCGCCTAACAAGCGGCCCCTCCCCTTGGAGGGGAGGGGGTAGGGGGAGAGGTGCTGCTACACCGGCTCCACTCCTGCTGACGACCTCAGTGTAGCAGACGTGTCGCGTCCCAGGTCTCCCAGTCTGCGCAGGCAGGCTCCGCAGCCGCGGCCGACAGGCGTGGGTTCACCCGCCCACGAACGATGACTGACTCTGGCACGGCTGTGTGCGGCTTGACCAGTTCCAACCGTCCTGATATACTCGGCGCATCCATCCCCTGGGAAGTGAGGCTCTGTTTATGGCTTACCTCGCCGCCTACCCCATTCCCACGTGCAAGGAATGTGGCCTTCAGTCCGCTGGCCGCTGCCCATCATGCAACCGGAGCCTCTGCATCGATCACTTCCCGCGCGAGGAGCACCACCCCTGCCGCACGCGGCTCGCCAGGCACGCGCGCGATCGTCTGTGCTACGTCTGTGGCACTCCGGTTGCGCCGCAGCAGTGGTCATCTGCGGTCTTCGCGCATTATATTGATGAACACAGGTGTGCTGGATGCCACCGCTTCGTCTGCGACGACCTGCACACCCGCACCCGGGTAGAGGACGTGAAGATCGTCCGCGACGGTCTGCGCAGCCACCGCTATCATCTGACGAAGCGGTACTGTGGGTTGTGCGCGCCGTTCCGCCGGGTGGGTGGCATCCTGGGTGCCACGTGGCTGCTCGTCGGCATCAGCGGCGTCTCTGCCGCGTCGTTGCTCACCTACGTCGAGATTTTCCACCGCACGATCCACCTCTAGTGGCGCGCGCCCGCATGGCATGCTTCTGGCGACACCGGCAGACGTGCGGTGCCGCGTTGAGCCATGCCTGCCGATCGGCTTGTGGCATGCGAAGCTGTGGAGGCCGGGCGAGATAGTCAGAACATCGAGGAATCTGTGAATACTGTGGGGAGTGAGCGTCAACACGCGTCCGCGATTCGATCTGGCAACGTCGGCACAGGCGCTCAACGTGAGCACCAGACTGGCATTGCCGCGCATGCCGCGAACGCACCCGGCGCCGCCGATATCGACGCATTACTCCAGTGCTACCGTCCGCTGCTGACGCAGAGGCTGCGCTCCGCTGTCGAGGCGGCCAAACACAGCCAGCGCGCGACATCAGCCTCTGCCAGCGCGAGCGAGCTTGCCGCGCGGCTCGACGGCTTTTACGGCCAGATCGAGTATCACCTTGGCTGGCGCGCGCCGGACCTGAGTCCCGCTGGCTATCATCCGGGCAAGCTGCTGCGCCCCACGTTGCTGCTGCTGGCGTGCGAGTTGGCCGCGGGCCGTGCTGGTGCGGATACGGCCGAGCGCGAGCGAATCGTCGAGCGGGCATCGGGTGCAGCCGTGACAGTCGAGTTGATCCACAACTTCTCGCTGATCCACGACGACATCGAAGACGCCGACGAGGAGCGCCGCCACAGGCCAACCCTATGGAAGCTGTGGGGCATCCCTGAGGCCGTCAACTCAGGCGACGGATTGTTCTCGCTCGCGCGGCTCTCGCTCTGGCAGCTTGCCGAGGATGGCGTCGCTCCCAGTGTTGTCGTGCGGTTGGCCAGCCTGCTCGACCGCACCTGTTTGGAGCTGTGCGAGGGCCAGTTCCTCGACATGCGCTTTGAAGGCCAGCAGGACATCTCCGTCGCGCTGTATCTGGAGATGATCGGGCGCAAGACCGCCGCTCTGATGGCGGCCTCGGCCGAAATGGGCGGGATGCTCGGCGCCCCCGACGATGAGCCGCTGCACCACCGTCTCGCGGAGTTCGGCCGCTCGCTGGGGCTGGCCTTCCAGATTCGCGACGACCTGCTCGGCATCTGGTCCGCTACGGAGCTGGGCAAGAGCGCGGCGGGTGACTTGCGCCGGAAGAAGATGAGCCTTCCCGTCATCTACGCGCGCGAGCATGCCTCGCCCGAGGATGCGGCGCGGCTCGACGCCATCTACGAGGAGCCCGGTCCCGCCACCGCCGAGCAGATTGACGAGATGCTCGCCATCCTCGACCGCGCCGGGGCTCGCAGCCACACACGCGCCCTCCTCGACGAGCACTGCGCCACGTCCCGCGCCGCGCTCGAAGCCTCCGCGGGCACGTCTCAGCCCGCCATTGACGCCGCTCGCGCGCTGCGCACGCTGGTCGACTTCGTCGCCGCCGAGGGCATCTAGGGCTGCATATCGCCGTCGCACTCGGCGGGCGGCTGAAGCCGCGCCTGGAGGCTTGACGGCCACCGAAGCCTGCCTGCGCTGGCTCTTCTTCCGCATGAGCGATGGTGTCGTCTATATCCCGTGGCTCCCACGCCTGCCCCAGCATGCAATACCCCGCGCCAGTAGGCATGAACCCTTCGCTCACGACCTCTTCCCTCCAGGGGAGGGGTTGGGGATGAGGTCGCTTCCTTTTCCCGTGCTCGTGAGTGTTAGAATAGGGTGTTGAGGCCGTCAGGCCGAGCATCATCCGACAGAGAGTCGACACACGAGGCTGCCTCGCTCTCTGATGCGTCCAGAAGGAGTGTGGATCATGGCACGCAACGATCGACGACCGCCGCATGGACGACCCGCGGGGCCAGGGGCGGGCCATGACGTTCAATCCACGTCGCCGCTGACCGACCAGCAGCGCGCCCAGGTCGATGCCTTGCTGTCGCAGCTCCCAGACATGGCCGAGCACTTGCGCGCCGTGCGCAACGGCGACCGTGAGGATTTCAGCGCGCCACTCGCCCCCGTCACCGATGCTGATGAGGAGGTCGCCCTCGCCTTCGCGATCCGGCTGGGCGAGTTGCGCAGCGCGGATGCCCGCAACGCCATCGACGTCGCGCAGGCGATTGGCGAGCTCGATACGCGTCCCGAAGTCGCCCGTGAGGCGCGGCGCTCACGGTTGCGGCTGCGCTCGTCGGGTGCGCTGCCGACGCTGAATATCCCTCCCGTGCAGATCGCGCCTGGGGCTGCGCCCGCGATGAATGGCGCGAGAACTGCCACCGCAACCACCACGAGTGCTCCAGCCGCCACCACCGCCGCACCCTCCCCCGCGACGGGCCCCCGGCTCGTCGAGGCGCATGTCAGCCGGACGCGCGAGAGCGGCGAGATCACGCTCGTGCTCGGCTGGCAGGAAGGCGACGACCCCGAGTTTGTGCGCGGCACGCTCTTCGAGCTCGACTTCTCGCAGGACGGCGTACGCCGCTTCGTGCAGACCGAGACGATGCGCCGCCGTCGCTTTCTACGCGAGACCGTCGAGAAGATTCATCAGGGCGAGGGCGGCGTGCATGTGGCGACGGTCCCCGTCACCTGGGCGCAGGCCCGGCGGCTTGTGCTGGAGGCGCTCGCGGTCAACGACTGGCGCGGACGTGAGCCGGTGGCCGAGTTCAAGCAGCAGCGCGCGATGCTCGACAAGCGGCTGCTCGGCGAGCCATCCGACGAGGAGGCCCAGCAGGCAGTACGACAGGAGGACGAACGCGCCGCACACGAAGGCGACCGCCCCTACCTCGCCACGGACCTGGAGCCTGACGAGACCGTCGCCAACTGGATTGGCGCATGGAGCTTCGGCGACTATGGCCTGGCATACGACCTGCTCGCCGACGATAACCCCATCCGTCGCAAAGAATCGCGCGCAGACTATATCGCGCTGCGCCGCCAATGGGCCGACGAGGCCAAGCCCGCCGCAATGCGGTTGACGCTCGTGCGCGAGCAGGAGCAGCGTGCCAGCGGCCTCTGGGTGCCCGGTGCCGCGGGTGCGCTCCCCGGTGCGAACCGCGACGTCGAGGCGTTCTGGTCGCTCTCGCTTGACGACACGCCGCTCGCCGGCCAGATCGACGAGATGCCGATGGCGACGATGCAGAGCCCGACGACCGGCCGCCACTGGTTCTGGACCGGCTACACGCTGGCCCGCGACCGCACCTATGGCATCTGGCAGATTACCCGCGTGCGCGACGAGGGACGGCAGAGCCAGGGCTTGCCTATCGAGGAGCTGCAGAAGCGCATTGCTGAGGCGCGCCAAACAGCGGAGCGCATCGTGCGTGAGGCGCCGGAGCGTCCGCGCGAAGACCAGGCGATCGAGGCGGTGCGCGGACTGACGGGCGCGCTCACCTCCGCGATGCACTATGCCGATGCGCTGATGGCCAGGCTGCCGCTCGACGAATCGGTCTACCACGGCGCGGTCAACGACGCGAATTCGCTCGCCAATCATGAGCGTGCCGCAGCAGTGCTGGAGCGCATGCAGGGCCGATTCGCGAACGCCGTGCGCATCCGCTTCGATCTCGGCGTCGAGCAATATCTCGTCGCCGAGCAGTACGGCCAGCAGGGCCAGACGGATATCGCGCTGGACTGGTTCGAGCGCTCCATCGCCACGCTTACCGAGGTAGCCGAGGAGGAGCCGACCGTCGAGCACCTGCAGGCGCTGGGCGAGCTGCTGGGGCGCCGCGGGCGGGTGCGTCAGGCCGAGCAACGCTTCCGCCAGGCGCTGGAGTTGGACGCCTCACGCGCCACGCTCTATTCAGACCTCGCCTCGGTACTGATGGCGCGGGCCAGCGGTGAGGATGTGGAGCTCGAGGAGCCCCTGACCAACGACCAGCGCGACGAGCTGGCGCGAGAGGCACTCGCGCTGCTGCGGCAGGCGGGCAAGCTGGACATCAATCTGCCGCATCTCTTCACGCGCATCGGTGCCATCTACGAGGTGTTGCACCAGCACGAAGATTCGCGGCTGGCCTTTGAGGAGGCCGTGCGGCGTGACCCCGGCGACGCCGAGGCGCGCTACACGCTGGGCGCGCTCTATCTGGAGCGCAACGATCCAGAGAAGGCGATTCCACTGCTCGAAAGCGCCGTGCAGCTTGAACCGGTGGCGGTACCCTACCGCTTGTTGCTCGCGCAGGCCTACATTCAGAGAGGGCAGCGCCGCGAAGCGCTGCACGAGCTCGATGCCATCGACAAGCTGCAGCCGCATCTGCCGCAGGTATCGGAGCTGCGCGGTGAGGTGAACCGCCTCGCGAAGAAGAAGTAACGCCGCCGCGCCGCACGGAAGCGCACTGTGCCCCCGGATGTGGCGAGAGCGACGAAGAGAACGGCACGGCACACGGTCAAAAGGAGTACCGGCGAATGGGAACCGTTGGCTACGCGGCAATGTTTGAGCAGTTTCACCCGACCGATTTGCTCCGCTGGTCGCAAGCGGCTGAGGACGCGGGCTTCGGCGCCGTCATGGCCTCCGACCACTTTCATCCCTGGACACCTGAGCAGGGGCAATCCGGTTTTGTCTGGGCGTGGATGGGCGCGCTCGGCGCCTCCACCAAGCATGTGCGCTTCGGCCCCGGCGTGACCGCTCCGGGGTTCCGCTATCATCCGGCGATCCTCGCGCAGGCCTCGGCGACGCTGGCGGCGATGTTCCCCGACCGCTTCTACCTGGGCATCGGCGCGGGCGAGGCGCTCAACGAGCACATCGTCGCCAAGCAGTGGCCCGAGGCGCCGATCCGGCTGGAGCTGCTCGGCGAATCCATCGAGGTCATCCAGCGGCTCCTCAGCGGCAAGGTGACGCGCTATAACGGCCGCCACATCCAGTTAGAGAGCGCGCGGCTCTACACGCTCCCTGAGACGCCCCTGCCGATCTACATCGCCACCTCCGGCCCGGTCAACAGCGAGCGCGCAGGCCGCACGGTCGACGGCATCATCACGGTCGGCGCGGCGGACGAGAAGATCCACACGCTGCTCGGCCGTTTCGACAAGGGCGCGCGTGAGGCCGGCAAAGACCCGGCGCGGATGGCGAAGATCATCCAGCTCCACGTCTCCTACGCCGACAGCCGCGAGGCTGCCGTCGAGCAGGCAGTGAAGGAGTGGCCCAACGGCGGCATGGCCTTCCCCAAGGCGGACATCCGCAACTCCGAGGACTTCGCGGCGATGGCGAAGATCGTGCGGCCCGAGAACTTCACCGGCCGGGTCTTCATGTCGCCAGACCTGGACGAGCACCGCCAGCATCTCCAGCACTACATCGACCTTGGCTTCAACGAGGTGTATGTCCACAACGTCGGCCGCAACCAGGAGGCATTCATCGCCGCCTACGGACGCGAGGTCCTGCCACGCCTGCGCTGGCCGTAACGCGGACATCCCGTTCGACGCGCTGGGGGCGTCGCCGCACGACGGTCTAGGCAGGTGCCATCAGGGCAGAGGCTGGAAGGGAGGGGACGTGTGAACATCCGGCATCGTGCCGAGCAGCCGACGGCGATTGCTCCCGACGGCGCAGAGATCCGCGACCTGATCGACCAGGCCCAAGGCGCCAGAAAACTCAGCCTGGCGGAGGCGCTCGTGCATGAAGGGCAGCGCACGGCGAAGGTCTACCACCGCACCACCTACGAGGAAATCTGGTATGTCGTCCAGGGCACGGGCACGTTCCACCTGCATCCGCCGGAAGCGGCAGACGAGGAAACGGCGGCGCTCGGCCCTGGCGATGCCGTGCTCGTGCCGCCGCTCCATGGATTCTGGGTGGAGAACACCGGCACGGGCGATTTCATCTGGCTGTGTTGCGGCTCCCCGGCGTGGTCCAGTCTCACGGACGAGGCGCAACCCTGGCCATTGGAGCGGAACTCCTCGCCAGCGGCACAGCAATAACGTGCACTATTCCAGGCAACGGATCGCGGCGAGCGGGAGGAGACGATGACCGGACGGGCGAGACTGACCGAGGCCGAGGCGGCCTTCGTGTGCGGGCAGCGCGTCGCCCGACTCGCCACCGCCGACGCTGGCGCGCATCCCCATGCCGTGCCCGTCTGCTACGCGTACGATGGCGAGCAGTTCTACACGCCGCTGGATGAGAAGCCCAAGCGTGTCGGCGACTCTGAGCTGCGGCGCGTGCGCGATGTGACGGAGAATCCGCGCGCCACACTGCTCGTCGACGCGTACGACGACGACTGGTCGCGGCTGGGCTATGTGCTCGCCTCAGGTGCGGCGACGCTGCTTCCGCCGAGCGATCCGGAGCATCCCCACGCGCTGGCGCTGCTCCGTGCACGCTATCCCCAATATCGTGCGATGGCGCTGGAGGAGCGGCCAGTGCTTGCTCTCTCGCCTGAGCGTGTCAGCTCGTGGGGGCCTGCCGTTCAGGGTGCTGAGTCGACCGTCAGCACGTGGCTGGAGCCTGGGCGCGGGCTCGACTTCTTGCCGCTCGCGCGCGGCCGCCGCTCGGTGCGTGCGTTTCGGGACCGCCCCGTTCCGCGCGAGGCGTTGCTGGCGATGATCGAGGCGGCGCGCTGGGCCCCATCGCCGCACGGCCGGCAGCCCTGGCGCTTCGTCGTGCTGACACAGCCCGAGGCCAAGGCGCGTCTCGCCGACGCGATGGGCGAAGACTGGCAGCAGACGCTGGAGATGGACCGGCAGGACCCCGAGATCATCCGTATTCGGCTCGCCAAGTCGCACGAACGCATCCGCACCGCACCCGCGCTGGTGCTGGTGTGCCTCTACCTCGAAGACCTCGACCGCTACCCCGATCCCGGCCGCCAGCAGGCCGAGGCAACGATGGCGATTCAGAGCCTCGGCGCCGCGATCCAGAACATGCTACTCGCGGCGTATAGCATGGGCCTCGATACCGGTTGGATGTGCGCGCCGCTCTTCACTCCCTCCACCGTCCGCGCCGCCCTCGATCTCGACGAGACGCTCATCCCTCACGCGCTGATTCCGGTGGGATACGCCGCCCGCGATCCCAAGCGCCGCCCGCACCGCCCGGTTAACGACCTCATCGTGCGCTTTGAGTAGCGCCGCTCGTGCCGGTCCTGACCCCCACCTTCACCGCCCTTCTCTGAGACAGCACTCCCCTAGAGCAACTTTCAGGTTGGTTGAGCAGGCAGTACATAGCCGACGTGGGCGA
>CAYRVF010000123.1:0-14704 GCA_964427535.1 uncultured Ktedonobacterales bacterium | reverse complement strand
GACACCATCATCAGGAAGACTGGTGACTGGCGGGGCGAGACGCTCTCGCACCTGCGCGCGCTCATCACAGCAGCCGACCCGGCCGTGGTCGAGGCAGTGAAGTGGAAGAAGCCGTCCAGACCCGAGGCGTTCCCGTCTGGTCGCATGACGGCATCATCTGTGTGGCCGACACCCTCCAGCACGCCGTCAGAGTGACCTTCCCCAACGGTGCGCAGCTCACAGATCCACAGCAGCTCTTTAATACGCGCCTCGAGAGTAAGACCGTTCGCGCCATCGACTGCCGTGAGGGAGAACCGGTCGATGCGGCTGCCTTGCCGGCCCTTATTCTCGAGGCGGTGGGGCTGAACCAGTCACAGGCACCGTAGCCCACAGTACCTGTATATAGGCGGGCCAGCCGTCATGATGACCGTTTTGCTCGTTTTGATCGTGTGCTGAGCACAAACTGGACCGACGGGCTGATGGGCTTCTCCGGACGGTGAATACAGCCATACCAACAGCACGGTCGGCGCATGCCCGCTGTGAGTTCCGTACGCACCCGTTCAACGTGCTGCCGTCGCGTTTCCGGCTTCTGGACGGAGATGGTCCAGCAGATCCACTCGTTGCGCGCCAGCGGCGTCAGAGCCTCCCAGGCCGCCAGCGCCGCCGCGTCAGACGCGAGGGTTTGCCGTAGGTCCTCTGGCACGTCGTGGACAACACCACCGGAGATGTTGTGGTTGGGCATACTCATACGCCTATCCTGACACAAAACAGCCTGCTCTCGCTAGGAGTGCAGGAGCCTAGGGCGTCTGCAAGGTGCTTGTCTTCTCGCGCGTGCCGAATTTGCCACAATGGGGTGCACCTGTTCGCTTGTGGTATCACTGTTAGTTTGGTGAGAGCTCTGTCAGACGGCAGCGAGCCGCGCCGGCCATATGCGAGACGCAGGTTGCAGGTTCGATTCCTGTCGCACCTGCCCCTCTCCAGCCGCATGACACCTGGCCTTGCGCCGGCTGTCGTGCGGCTTTTGTGTGTCCGTGGAGCGTCTTCACCCTAACGTCTACCGCAACTCGCGCGGCAGATCTGCTTTCTCAGATCCAGTTTCAGGCGATCGTGCCGCCCCTGAGACTTCTTCGGTCTCGGCGCTGTCCTCGCGCTCTCCAAGCAACTGGTCAAGCAGATCGGCCGCGTCACGCTGCAGGCTCGGCATGACATGTCGAGTACGCGTCCAGCGTCGGCGCGGCAAGCAGGTAGAGCGGACCGAGTCAGTCATGTGCCGTCGCCTGCAGGAACGTGCGCACCTGTACCAGCGTCTACAGCTGCGGCTGGATGACGTGGAGGCTGGAGGCGGTCCTCAGTGAGCGCTGCCGCGAGCTCCAGGTCCACCCTGACCTCGTCGCGGGCCGCGGCCATGTTCACTGGTGTCCATCCGAAATTAATATTGCATTCCTGCACGTTGCCCTCGAGCGGGTTCGCGTGTCTGTGGTGATCCAACCAGCGCGTGGCCACTCGCGCCGAGGCATCCGCTCATGCAAGGGGGTAGCCGCTGACGAACAAGGCGGTGAAGAGCCCGAGCAGCACTGCGAACACCGTCACCACCAGTGCGCGCGCCGTCTGGCGCTCGCAGAGACCGACGGCCAGGAGGATGAAGACCGGGAAGGCGACACTGGCATACCGCCCCAAGGAGTTGACGCCGGGGGACGTGGCCACGGGTAACAGCACGCTCCCCGCCGTAAAGAGCGCATACGGGAGGCCGAGCAGACGCACCACCGGCACGCTGGCGACGATCACCACCACCAGGATGATGACGTACACCGCACCGAGGATGCGGGCATACTGGCCGCTGGTCAGATCTGCGCCGAGATGCGTCAGTGTGGTCCAGGCGCTCAGGAGGCCAGTGGTTTGCAGGTGGCCAGCGTGCCAGCCAATCTCGGACGAATGCATGTAGGCGAGCGCATCGCCAAAGCGCCACCACAGGTACGCGAAGTAGGCGGCGGTGCCCAGCGGGGTGAGCGTCAGCGCCAGCAGGTCCAGCCGGAGCGGATGTCGGGTACGCAGCCAATCGAGCGCGTAGGCAGCGATGACGCAGGCCCCCACCAGCAGACCCGGCGGGCGTTCAGCCCCCGCCAGCAGCGCGGCACCGCCGGCCAACCACCAATTACCCTGCTCAATCGCGGCGAAGGCGAGCACGGCCAAGAGCAGGTACACCGACTCGGTGAAAACCGCACCGAAGTAGAAGCCGAAGGGAAAGACGCACACCAGGAGCACCGCGCTGCTGGCGGCGGAGGGGCCGAACCGTTCGCGAGTGAGATGGTACAGGAGGGCGCACGCCAGAGCGAAGGCGACCCAGGAGACGGCCATGCCGGCGAGCAGATAGGAAGAGTGGGAAGCGAAGATGCGGGCCATCGGCTCCGCACCGCGAATGAGCAGTGGATAGAGCGGGAAGGAGTTCACGATGGAGCCGGTGACCAGGGAGTATCGGTACCCGCCAGCCGCGACGCGCAGATACGAGGTGGAGTCCCACCAGTTCCAGATGGCGAGGAGGTCATGGGTGTTGGCGCGGCCCACCACCTGCGCGGCTATGGCGCCGACGACGCAGGTGATCGCGCGCGCGGTGAGGGCCAGGGTGAAGGGCAGCGCGCCCCACCGCCAGACGGCAGCCAGCTTTCCGCGAGCGAGCGCGGCGTACTGATGACTGGCGCCCACGATCCATTTGGGACGTGAAGGCGGGATGGGGCTCCGGCTTTCCCCCATGGTCCGTCCTGACATGCTGCCCACTCCGTGAGCGTCTGTCTCCGCGTCTCCCGATGCATCGTCCCCTCGAAAGGGCGTCCGATGCAGGGAGCTGGCGCGCCGTTTTCCAGAGCGTCCGCCGTAGCCTGCTGTCACTGCCGAGCACACACGTCCGGACGACTGACGACTGTGCGGCTGGATCTGCTGTGCGCCCCCTGGTGCGCAGCATAGCACGGTGGAGGTGATGTTTGCCGTCTACTCTTGCCGTGCGTCCTCGTGTAGGCGTGTGATACGGAATCCGGGTGGGATGTTGGAGGATGAGGGGACGCCCCGACGCAGTCCTCTGCACCCATGTCTGACGACAGAGCACCTCGCGCCTCGAGGCCGTGCGCCATGGTGCCCCACGGGCGCAGGTGAAGGCAGATCCTCCGGCCGCTGACCACAGCCGTCCGTCTCAACAGGCCTTTCGTCGGTCTCGCGAAGCGCGCCCGCCACGCTCCTGTGCCGCGACGGCCCGACCCGATCTCCTTGACCGCCCGTTTCCACCGCTGGCCGAGGCGAGCCCGAGGCTACGGGGGGCTGCCCTCGCGCGCGTACCCCGTCGCCTGCTCCACCGTCATGGTCTGCCCGGCGGCCCAGCCAGCTTCGAACGCCGCCGCGTCCAGATAGGCGCGGGCCGCGGCGATGCTCTGCTCGGGGTCTGGCCCACTGGCGTCCATGATGAGCCTTCCGGACTGTGGGAGCAGGGCCTGCGCCGCGCCGTAGAGCCGCCCGGCCCGCTCCGCCTGTCCCTGCGCCGCCGCGACCTCCGCCAGCCCCGCCAGCGTGCGGGCGATGCCCGCCGGAGCGCCGATGTCCTCCCACAGGCGCAGGCTCTCCACAAATAGGCTCTGGGCTTGCTGCGGCTCGCCCTGGAGCAGCGCGGCGGTTCCGGCATCCAGGAGCAGTTGCCCCTGCTCGTAACGGTTTAACGTCGCATGTGCCTGAGCTGGAGGCAGGCTCGCGGAGAGCAGCACGCGCGACAGCGCCGCGTCGTCGGGCGTGGCGGCCACCAGCCGCAGCGCGTTGATTGCCAGGGTTGCCCACAAGTTGTCGCCGGACTCGCGGTACAGAGCCAGGGTCTGCTCGTAGCAGGCGCGCGCGCCCGCCAGATCGCCCATCGCCTGAGCCACGCGGCCAAGGTGGAAGAGCACGTAGGCCCTAAAGGTGTCGCTCATCGTCGCATCGTCCAACTCGCGGCTCAAGGCCAATCCCTCCTCCAGCAGCGGACGCGCCGCCTCAGCGGCGCCCTGGCTGAGCCGCACCATCCCCAGCACCATCAGTGCTTGGGCCAGCTCCGACGTGTGCGCGGCTCCCTGCCCCCGGAAGAGTGCTACGCTCTGCTCGGCCTGCGCAGCGGCCGTCTCGATATTCCCCTGCGCCAGGGCGAGCCAGCTCAGTCCGTGGTGCGCCAGCCCCAGCGCCGCCTCCCCCTTTATGATCGCCCCTTGCGTCAGCAGACGCTCCAGCCACGATCGGCCCTCCTGTAATCGGCCGCGTGCATACCAGTACCATGTAAGGACGACGGCCACCCGCAGAGATGTCTCGAGCACGTCGCTCGTCGGCGGGTCCTGCTCCACGCCGGTTGTCGCCCAGGCGAGCGCGGCGCGCAGATTATCGTCGTCGCGCTCCAGTCGCGCAAACCATACTTCCCGACCCGGGGCGAACAGATGGGGCTGGGCCTCGTCCGCCAGCCCCAGGAAGAAGGCGGCATGCCGCCGCTGCACGGCGGCCGCCTCTGCGCTGGCCCGCAGCTGCTCCAGCGCAAACTCGCGGATCGTCTCCAACATCGCGAAACGCGGCTCGCCGCCGGGGCCCTCCGGGCCCTCCGGCGCCTGCTGCGCCTGCGGCAGGTTCATGTCCACCAGCGACGCCATCCCCTCCAGCTCGTCCACGTATTCCAGCTCGGGGCCAGCTGCCGGGTCACTCTCCACCGGATCGTCCACGCGGCACACCGCCCGGGCGGCCTCGAGCGAGCACCCCCCCGCGAAGACCGTTAGGTGGCGGAAGAGCGCCCGCTCGCGCGCGGCCAGCAGGTCGTAGCTCCGCGCGATGGTGTCGCCCAGTGTCCGCTGCCGTGCCGGCAGGTCGCGCGGGCCGTGTGACAGCAGTGGCAGGCGGTGCTCCAGCCGCGCCAACAAGGCGGCGGGCGGCAGTACCGCCAGCCGGGCCACTGCCAACTCGATCGCCAGCGGCAGCCCGTCGAGCCGCCGGCAGATCGCGACAACGGTCGCCGCGTTGTCTGCGGTCAGGGTGAAGTCCGGCTGCAACTCGCGCGCCCGCGCGACGAAGAGCGCCACCGACGCCACCTCTCCCACCCGTGCGACCTCAAGGGGAGTCGCGTGGGCCGCCAGCTCCGCCTCCGGATCGGGCAGCGCGAGCGGAGGCACTGGCACCACCTGTTCGCCGCGCACCCGCAGCGGCTCCCGGCTCGTCGCCACGATCTTCAGCTCCGGGGCCGCCGCCAGCGCCGGGGCGATCCACTCTACTGCGGCGTCGGCCAACTGCTCCAGGTTGTCGAGCACCAGCAGCAGCTGCCGCGGCCGCAGCCATTCGAGCAGGCGCTCGTCCACCGGGCCGCGCTCGTCGTCCGCGACACCCAGTCCCTGAGCGATGGTCGAGACGACCAGCCGCGGCTCGCTGAGCGACGCCAGCGAGAGGAAGGCGACGCGATCGGCGCACCGCTCAGCACTGTCGGCCGCTATCTGGAGCGCCAGGCGCGTCTTGCCCACGCCGCCCGGACCCGTCAGGGTCACCAGTCCGATGTCCGCGCGCGACAGGAGGTTCTGCGCCATCGCCAGCTCCTGAGTGCGGTCGAGCAGCCGGTCGCGCGGCAGCGGCAGCGCGGGCCGCGGAGGTTGCGTCGGTTGGCCTGTGGTGGGAGCGGGCGCCTGCGGCGATGCCTGTGCGAGTGGCACCGATGGATGTGGCGAGCCGGTGCTGTTGAAGCGTTCCGTGAGCAGCACCGCCAGGTCGTTGGAGAGGGCCTCACGCAGCTCGTCGGGTGTCGAGAATTTCTGTTAGGCGACGCTCGCCTCCGCGCGCAGGCGCTCCAGCAACGCCTGCAGGCGCTCCAGCAACGCCTGCAGGCGCTCCAGCAACGCCTGCAGGCGCGACGCGCGCCTGCGCGCGGTCTCCTTGACGTAGATAAGGCGCGGCTTGCCGGACGAGAGCCGGAACTCGTGCTCCAACCCCGAGATGCCTATGCCCGGCGCCATCCAGCCATAGCGCTGCCAGTAGAGGCCGACGAACACGTCGCTCTGGGCCAGATAGGCGCGGTACAGGTCCCGCGGCGGGTGGGGACGAGCGCCCAGCTCGAACATCACCGGTGTCAGCCGCAGCTGGGTAATCGCCTGACGCGCCGCGGCGCGCTCGGGGGCGAGTTCGTCCGGACATGTGGTCTCCGGAACGCAGCAAAAGCAGTTGATAGCACCTCCCAGACAGAGCCGATCAGACGACAGCTTGCCTAGTACGATACAATGGTCGGCACACGGAGCTCGTCGCGGCCAGTGCCCGGTCGCGTGCCGTGAACAGCATAGGGATCACCGAAGCGCTACAGCTGCTCGATCTCGAATGACGAGTGCCGCCGATGCGTGGTGGGCGAGGATGGCTACTGGCTTGTGGAGCCAAGCATGGAGGCTGGGGCGATGGCGTCTCGTGAATTCGAACAGTCACTCTTCATTGCGGCAGTCCCCTCGGTTGTGCGCGAGCACCTCGCTTCCTTCGAGCACCACGACCGCATCCACCCGATGATCGTCGCCGTGTGCGAGCTTGACCCGCTGGACACAGGAGATGGCAACACCCAAGTGCGGCGCTACATGATCACGGACCGGATGCGGATTGGCCCGCTCACGCTGCGGTTCACCTACCTCGCCACGATCTCCGAGGATGCCAGTGGTGAGTTGGTCTCCGACGCGTATCAGCGTCCGCGTGTCCATCTACACAACACGACGCGCTGTGAGGCGAGTGACGCAGGAACGCTCGTGCGCGAGCGGGTGCGGGTGGAGGCCCCACGCCCACTCGTTGGCTTCGTCCTGCGTCAGGCCCAGGTCGCCCACCACGAGATGCTGGCAAACCTCAAGGCCCTGCTGGAGTCACCGGTTCCGACGACGCACCAGCTGTAATACACCGACCGCACGCGAGGTGCACGGGGACCTGAGTACCTCACGCCTTGCCCGGCTCGCCGGGAGGAGTCTCTACGCGTGCCGACACGAGCAGCAGAGGGCCTCTCATGACGAGAGCCATACCTGCTGCCAGCATCGTGGTGGGATCTGCCTAGATTCGACCTTCCATGAGCTACGCTGGTCGTGCCATCAGCAGCTCAGCAGGGTATGGCCTGAGCAGGCGCAGGATCTCGTCTGGCTCGGTCATATCGGGATTGAGCCACCGCTCTTCATCGTCGGGCAGCAGCATGACCGGCATCCGGTTGTGAATCGGCGCCATCAGTTCATTCGGCTCGGTGGTGATGATTGTGCAGGTCGTCAGCTCACCACCTTGAGGATCACGCCACATGTCGTACAAGCCGGCGAAGCCAACGAGCTCGCCGTCTTTCCGGCCGATCCGGTACTTGACCTTCGCGCCCGGCTGGCCCGTCCACTCGAAGAAGGCGCTGGCCGGGATGATACACCGCTGGAACCGCAGCGGCTTCTTGAAGGAGGGTTTGCTCTCGATGCCTTCGGCGCGGGCATTGATCATCTTCGAGCCAACACGGGGGTCTTTGGCCCACGACGGGACAAGGCCCCATTTTGCCGAGGACAACGCGTAATCTGGCGTGATCATGAGGATCTGCTGGGTGGGGCGGATGTCGCCACTGTCCGGAACCGAGGAGACGTTGTTCGCAACCGGATAGCGGAGGAAGATCCGTTTCCCGTCGATGAGTTCAATGCGGCCGCACATCGCCTGGACTGCCTCTCTGTACCAGCGGTGGGATGCG
The DNA here is from genome assembly GCA_964427535.1 of uncultured Ktedonobacterales bacterium. Taxonomy (GTDB): domain Bacteria; phylum Chloroflexota; class Ktedonobacteria; order Ktedonobacterales; family JADMIN01; genus CAYRVF01. The sequence continues at coordinate 7,026 of CAYRVF010000123.1, read as the reverse complement.
CCACGGGCACATTTCCGCCCTGCGTCTCCAGCACCGCGACTAACTCACTCCTCACTATTCTCTGCGGCGCTCTTCCGAGCGGTTGGAGAGGCATCCGAACTCCGTGGCTGGCAGAGAGCTCGAAACGATCACATCCAGTTCCGGCGGGTGCTTCAACGCGCCTGGTCAAGGCCCTCGCCCGTTGACTCCTGCTCGCCCTGGCACTCTGGCATTCTGGCACTGTTCCTGCTCCGACTGTGTGCTATATGCAACGAGGTGGTCGTGCTGGCATGTCGTGCGTGTGCTTCGGCTCTTCTCTGGAGCGCCATGTCAAGGCAACGCAGAACAGACGGGAAGTGAGCCTGCAATGAGTCGTGACGCTTCCATCAGGGATTCCCAGCATCCACTCAAACCCAAGCAGCCCATTCGGCGCTTCGATATCTTTGCCGAGTACAACCGGCTCAAGGCGCTCGACAAGGGACTGGACGAGCCACACGCGAAAGGCTATGGCGTGTGGGTGGCCAAGGTCGTCGCGAGTGGCGGTGGGCGGCGGGCCAGCCGCCAGCGAGCGGGGTCACCTGGCGCGACACCGGGCGAACAGGAAGACAGCGGACGGCAAGACGCACAGCGAGAAGCGCCCGCTGGCCAGGAATGGCATGCACTGGATGGGGAGCCGCAGACGGATGCGCTCTTCGATCGCGAGATCATTCAGCGCATGGGGCCAGACTTCTATGTCCACGTGTTTGCCCCGGCCATTGCCCAGGCGGTGGGTCAGGGCCGAAGCTACGAGAGCATCCGTGACATCCTCCGCAAAGACTGGACTCCAGCACGCTCGTGACCCTATCGCCCCAGCGGTGTGACTGCATCAGCGACATGGATGGCTCCCCACAGTAGGGGCTCTCGTCTGCGACCTGTGCACCGCGCGCTCACCACGACGCCACTACCTGGCTACATCGTGCTACGTGGGCTGAGTGGCGACGTGGTCTCTTGGGGCCGGACGAGCAGGAGCGGCAGGCGCGTGCCGTGAAGCACGTGTTCGACCACGCTTCCGAGCGCCCAGCGCTGGAGGCCGTGATGGCCATGCGTCGCCATCACAATGAGATCGCAGCCGCCCGGCAGCGACGTGCCTTCCAGCTTCGTACCGGTCTCGGCGACCTCTACAATCCCGAAGGCTTCATCGATGTGTGCGGTCATCGACCAAGTGACCTGCACGTGCAGCGATCCAGCTTCGCCGGTACGGAGCCGTTCGGCTGTGGCGCTCAGATAGTCCTGTGCCTCGCGCCAGTCCTCATTCTCCGCCAGCTCGCCAGGGAGCGAGCGCCCTCCCAGGGTGACCGAACTGACGACCCGCGTGAGATGGAGCACCCGCTCGGCGGGCGGGGCGAGCGCTTCAAGCACGTGAAGCGCTGGAATAAGCGCGGTCTCCGCGAGCGGGGAGCCATCCAGCGGAACGAGCACGCGCAGGGGGTGCGTGAAGGGTTCCGAGCCGCTTGCGGCGAGCGCGGCGGGGATGGGCTCACGCAAAATCAGCACTGGCACTGGCGCATGCCGGGCGATCTTCTCTGCCACGCTCCCGAGCGCCCGGCGTTGGAAACCGGTCCGTCCATGGCTCGTCATCACGATGAGGTCCGCGCGGTGCGTGGACACCGCCGCGAGTAGCGTCTCCGCAGTCATACCCGTGGGGACGTCGGTCTCGGTCGTAAGCCCTGCCACATCCTCGCGTTGAGTGAGGGCCGTGAGATAGGTCCGCATCTCCTCGCCTTGCCTGTCGAAGACCTCCTGCGGCGTCTGCGCTGGCACCGCGAACACACCTGACACGGGGGCGATTTCCTCCGCCACGTCGATGAAGATGAGCGTGCCGCCTGACGCTCGAGCGAGCCGGGCCGCAACCGGAATGGCTTGCTCGGCGCGCAGAGAGCCGTCCGCTGGGATCATGATTCGCTGGAAAATGTTCCCTGGTCCTTTCCACGCCATGTCGCGGAGACATCCTCCACATGGTCTGGGGATTGGTTACACCAGCGCTACCGCTCCTTCATCACACGACATCACACGACCGCGCGTCCAGCACATGTCGCGGTTGGTGCCGCATCGCAAGACACGTTGTCGTGATGCCCTATATACTAAACCTATACGACTTATACGACATATTCAGCAGAGGACGGCGTCCGCATGAGTCCCGCATCTGACGTGTGGACGGTGGAGCAGCAGGCCGTGCCGGTCAGTCATCTCGACAAGGTGTACTGGCCGGAAGCTGGCATCACCAAGGGCGACATGCTTCGATACTATGTGCAGATCGCCCCTGTGGCCCTTCCGTACTTCCGCGATCGTCCCGTCACGCTGCGCGTCTTTCCCGAGGGGGTGCGCGGCGCATCCTTCTATCAGCGTGAGCTGCCGGAGCATGCACCGTCCTGGCTCCAGCGCGCGACCTACCGTCCAACGTCCAGTCCAACGTCCAGCCCAAAGAGCGGCGCGCGCATAGATGCGCCCCGCCCGGTTGCGAGGATGTCTCCTCGCGCCATCCAGCTCCCGATCGTGAATAATGCCGCTAGTTTGATCTGGCTGGCAAACACTGGCAGCATTGAGTTCCATCTGTGGAGTGCCCGGCTTCCCGACCTCACACTGCCTGACCAGGCAATCTTCGATCTGGATGCGAGCGCTGCGGTCCCGTTCAGCGCGGTGCTGGAGGTGAGCTTGCGCTTGCGCGAGCACCTGGAACACGTAGGACTCAAGAGCTACGCGAAGACGAGCGGGGGACACGGACTGCATGTCTATGTGCCACTGGCAGTTGGGTATACGTACGTGCGGGTTCGGGACTGGGTCAAGACCGTTGCGCAGTGGTTGGCCGCGGCTCATCCGGAGCGCGTTGCGCTGGCACAGGGTTCGACCCACCGCGGCACCCATGTCACGATTGACGCGGCACAAAACAGCATCGGGCGCAACACGGCGGCGCCGTATTCGCTTCGCGCTGACACGACGCAGCCACGCGTCTCTACGCCACTGAGTTGGGACGAAATTGCCGCTGGCGGCTTCCAGCCCGCCGATCTGACTCCTCCAGTGGTGCTGGAGCGCGTGCGGACGCACGGTGATCTCTTCGCCCCTGTGTTGTCCGAGGGCCAGCACCTGCCGGAGTAGGGTATGCGATTGCGGCACTCGGCGACATTTCATGTGTGTGACGCCGCTGTGATATCAGAGTCACCTCCTGTATGGTGGTCGTGAGATCAGCATGTACAGCATGAAGCTGCTGAAGATCGCAGCCGGCTGCTGTGCCACGTTTCCAGGTTGCTCGCACACGAGCCAGTTGGGCAGTCCGCACCTGCTCGTGTCACGCACTGGCTTCCACGACGAGCACCGTCTGCAGGCGCAACCCGGGGGAGAGCACAGCGAGTTCGAGGCGCCTGCGGCCTGATTGATGGAGGTGCCGATAGCGGCCGTACGCACTGCCACGTTCGGGAGGGGGCCTTCGTCGATCCCAACCGTGCAGTCGTGGCGCTGCCGAACACTGCGCTGGCGCGTGAGACAGAAAGGGGAGGGTGATCGTGATGACCGACCCGATGAATCCAACACGTCCGCAGCATGCTCCGCCGCAGAGCATATCGCCAGATGTCTTGCGCGACTTGAATGAGCTACTTGAGGACGGCTTGCCCGTATTCGACCTCAATGGTGAGCACGTGGGCGACGTGAAGGAGTACCAAACCGCCGCCGGCTACCTATTCGTCGGGTCAGGCGCCTTCGGGCACCGGGATCTCTACATCCCCTATCGGCTCATCCGAGGCATCACGTCGCAGAGAATCACGCTCTCGGAGCCCAAGGACGTGCTGATCGCTCAGTACACGGAGGCGCCTACTATCCACACGTTTGTGGAGTACCGGCACGCGCCCGATTCGGAGCACCGCGACACGTCTGACACACTCCCACCGGCGGAGGAAGTGCGGGTGGTGCAGAGCGGCTATGATGGCTCCCCGATGGTGGTGGACAGCGTCGAGCTGAGCAGCATCGCCGAGCGCCTCTCGCTCGGTCTGGCGGTCTTTGACCGTGACGGCGTCAGGCTGGGCGATATTACCGAGTATGACACCGAACAGGGTGTGCTGACGGTCGAGAAGGGCATCTTCAATCCAGGCGTGCTGTATGTGCCTTTCAGCGCCATCGCGCGCATCGACCGCGACGCGCTCTCGGTCTCCCTCACAGTGCCGCGAGCGGACCTCCTGAGAGAGCAGGCGAGGCTGTCTCCCCAGAGCTAGGTGTGCCGAGCAGAGTGGGAGTGGGCGTCAAGGAGACGAACGGTCCCGCGATCTGTCGTTCGTCTTGTCGGGCAGCATGAGGACAACGTCGGAGTTCATGCGGCGATGTGTCACCCATGTCACCGATGTCACCGATGTCACAGACGGCGCATTCCCGCATCCCTCTCCCGTTGCTCTCCGTGGCGCGCAGAGATATGCGTCTCTTCGCGCCTACGCGCATCGAAACACGAAAGGCAGGAGTAACATGCAGTCGAAGTTCGTTTCGCACGTCTGGTGGTCACTGGCCATACGGGGGGTGCTGGCCATCCTCTTTGGCATTGTCGCCCTCATTTACACCAGCCAGACGCTCCTGGCGCTGGTGTTTGTCTTCGGCGTCTTCGCGGTGCTCTCGGGCATCTCGTCGCTTGTCACCGCCGTGCGCGCCGGCGAGGTGCATCAACGCTGGGGCTGGCTGGCCGTCAGTGGCGTGCTGAGCATTGCCGCCGGCGTGGTGGCATTCGTCTGGCCGGGCATCACCGCGCTGGCCTTTGTCTACCTGATTGCCGCCTGGGCCATCGTGACCGGAGTCGCGGAGATCGCCTTCGCGCTGGCCCTGCCAGATACCCTGGCGCATCCGTGGCTTGCCGTACTCTCTGGCTGCTTGTCAGTGCTCTTCGGCATCCTTCTGGCGGCCCTGCCGGGGGCGGGGGCATTGGCGATCACCTGGGTGATTGGCATCTACGCCATCGCCTACGGGGCCGTGCTGCTCTACTACGCTTACCGGTTGCAGGCCCTGCGCCGCGAGGCAGCGGCGCTCGGCGAGCCGGTCCAGCGGCCCGAGATGCGACACGAGCCGGCATAGCTGGCTGCTCGGTTGGCGCCCACGGCGCACGCCCCGTGGGTGCCGGCCGAGCGGCCGTCTGCTTCAAGCAGCACGACGCGGACGCCACTGGTGGAGTTGCGCTGCCCTTGTGTGTGGGGAGGCGGCCGAAAGCGCCGGAATTCGTTGCCCGGTCCAATGAGCATGCGACACGATACTTCTACAGCTCGAATGGTAGTGAGCGGGCGCGTCTCGTCTCAGTCAAAGCAGAACCGCCGCGTGTACTCCAGGAACGCGCTCCAGGTGCGCAAAGCGCGAGGCGGCCCGGTGCGGCGGGTGTCTCATACGAGGACTCTCGCCGCATCGGGGCTCATATGGCTACGCACGGCTTACTGGGCGTGCTCCAGTGCCTCGGCGTCTGCGCGCGCTGTGACCGCGTCGAGCACCACCAATTCGGCGAAGTCTACGGCGTCATACGCGAAGGCGATCGCCTCCGCCGCATTTTCCTCGGCATTGTCCGCCTTGCGCTCCGCCCGCTTCACATCCTGCTCCGCCTTCTTGGCATCGATGTTGGCTTTGAGGGCGTTCATTCGTTGCTTCGTCGTCGTCTGGAGGTCGGCCCATTCCCCTTGAACGGTTTCCTTTGTCTGTGCCATGTCCGCGCGCCTCTTGGCGTCTCGGGCCTGGGCATCCGCTTGGAGCTGGGCGACGCGGGCCTGGATCTTGTCACGCGCCTCTTTGCTCGCCTGAGCGGCATCGTCCTCCGCCTTCTTCGCGCGGGCGGACAGATCTGCCAGTTGCTCAGAGAGTGACTTCATGGCTCACCTCCTGTGCCGTGTGCACCTGTGTCAACACAACACGCACTACCTGGCGACGTCGCTCTGTGGCCGACGCAGAGAGGCCGCTATGGCCTGAGCACGTCGTTACCTTGAGAGTAGCCACACGTCACCGCACAATGTCCTCTCCCCAGGTCGAGTTCGTGGGGCGAGTTCAGGAGGCGAGGCATTCCTCCTGCTATGGCATGGGCATGCACTCATCTCGAAGGGGTATACTGGCCGCACCACCCAGTCATTGACGAGCGCACGAACCTCCCTGGATTCCTGCTGTGCGCGTGCGCATCACTGGTGTGGGAGCGCTGCCGTTGCTTGTGTTGATTCTCTTGGTCGCCGATACTCGCGGGATTATGGGCGCTTACACCCAGGACCGCGTTTCGTGCGCAGTCACAGTCATCACGACCATCTGCAGTGGCGCAGGTGCCATGGTCACCCTTGCCTCGCCGATGTCTTGACTTACAGCCATTGGTGCCAAGCGACAGGGGCGCGCCCCATCTCGTCGGTTGTCCCCAGACGCCCGGAGTGGCGCTCCAGCAAGCCGATACGTCAGCGAAACCGCGTGACGTCTTCCGGATAAGCACCGAGACATTCACAGAGCAAGAGGTGCGGTATGCAGCGATGTCCCCATTGTGGACGCGAGACGCCTGCCGGTGAGTATTGCATCCACTGCGGCGCTCGTCTGCCCTAGGAGACATCTTCCGCGGATGCGTGCAGGATGCATGCCTACGCTGCTCATCCAGGCGAGCACGTGCTACATCCAAGCGCTGTCACGACGCTCTTCCCGCATGTCTCCCCACGCCAGACGCTCCGGCTGCGCTGGCTGCTGCTTGGCGGTGCGTTAGTGGTCTTCCTCATTGGGCTCGGGCGCCTCGTGCCCCTCGCGATTGTGTTGGGAGCGTTGCTTCTGCTGGTGTTCTACCTCGCGTATTTCTACGTTGCCGAGGTCTATAAGGATGAGCCGTTACCCATGCTGCTCGCGACCTTCGCAACGGGAGGTCTGCTCGGCGCCCTCATGAGCGCTGGCTTCTACCGCGTGATCCTCGGCCAGCGACGCCTCGCCTTTGGTCGGTCACCTGGTTACATCCTGCTGACCGGCGTAGCGCTGCCACTGCTGGCGCAGGCATTAGAGCAACTTTCAGGTTGGTTGAGCAGGCAGTACATAGCCGACGTGGGCGAA
>CAYRVF010000122.1:0-14945 GCA_964427535.1 uncultured Ktedonobacterales bacterium | reverse complement strand
CGAGCAGCATGATCGCGCGGATGATGTAGGCCATCTGCGCGCCGCGCTCGGTGAAAAGCATCGGCAACACGGCGGAGACAGTTCCCAGACCGATCAGCGAGATGCTGCCGAGCAACAGGATGACGAACGCGGCACCCCAATTCGCGTGGCTAAGGTCGATGTGGAAGAACAGCCCCATCACTAGCAACTGGATCACGGTCAGGAAGAAGCCGTGCAGCAGCGCGAACAGACAGGTGCCGACCATGTGTGTCACGCGCGAGATTGGCGCCATGAAGGTGTACTCGATGGTCCCTTCCCAGCGCTCGATGGTCACCGTCTCGGTCACGTTGTCGAAGACGACGCTGACGTAGCTCCAGATCGCCGTGCCGATGATCAGGTAGAGCACGAAGGAGTCATATTCGGCGCGCGTCAAGTGTATCGGCAGCAAGTATTGCGCGCTGGCCGCGATGAAGGTCACGGCGAGCGCGTTCACGACATTGTAGATAATCCAGACGCATTCCCATGCCCAATAGCGCTTGGTCAGGAACCAGTTGCGCTCGACGAAGGCGTAGCCTTTGCTGGCCTCGTCGCCGAACGCGCGAGCCTTCGCCTGAATGGACGCCGGGAAGCCGCGTAACGGACGTGGCGACACCAGCATTAGTCTTGCTCCTCTTCGTCTTCGGGCTCGTCTGCCTCCCAGTCGCGCCCGGTATGCGCCATGAATGCCTCGGTCAGCGTCGCGGGACGGTCCAGCCCGAGTGTGGCCGCGACACTGGCTTTCAGCCCCTCGGGCGTGTCTTCGGCGACGATGCGGCCGCCATCGATGATGGCGATGCGGTCACACAGCGCGTCGGCTTCGTCCATGTCGTGTGTCGTCAGCAGAATCGTCGCGTCGTGCGTGTCACGCAGCTCGCGAATGAAGACCTGCACGTCCTGTTTGGAGCGCGGATCGAGGCCGGTCGTCGGCTCGTCCAGCAGCAGCAGCACCGGCGCCGTCAGGAACGCGCGCGCGATCGCGACCTTCTGCTGCATGCCGCGCGACATGTTCTCCAGCGGCTGCGAGATGCGGTCCGGCTTGATGCCGAGCCGCTGGAGAATGTCGTTGATCTGCGTGCGCGCCTCGCGTCCGGGCAGGCCGTAGAGCCGCGAGGAGTAGAGCAGATTCTCCATCGGGCTGAGCTTGCGGAAGAAAGCCGCCTCCACACTCACCCGGTTGATGAGCCGCTGCACCGCGCGCTCCTCACGCACCACGTCATGTCCGAAGACGCGCACCTCGCCCTCGTCGGGCAACAGCAGCGTGGAGAGCAGCCGGATCAAGGTCGACTTGCCTGAGCCGTTCGAGCCGAGCACGCCGTATATCTCGCGCCGTTTCACTGTGAGCGTCACGTCGTCAACCGCGCGCACGATGTGATGCGTCGCCGCCTTGTTTCGCCGGAACGGGTGGAAGCCGCTGTTCTTCACGAAGCGCTTCGAGACATGCGAGATTTCTAGGGCATTTTCTGTGCGCAGGCGATGCAGCTCATCCGCAGAGAAGGTGATGCCATTAGACACGGTGAGATGCTCGGATTCCGCGGCAGGACTCGACGCGTACTGATACGTCGACAAGGGAAACCTCCTCTTCGCGCGAAACAGCGGCGCGACAGGGCGTGAAACAGGACAGAGAGAACGTGCTCGGCGGTCCCCCTGAGGCGCGTGACAAGCGCGCGGAGACGCGGAAGGACACGGGACGCACACCAAGAGAGCACAGCGAGACGGTCAGGCGGGGCGCGTATCAGGCAAGCCCGGAATGATCGCGGCGGGGATCTTCGGAGGGCGTAGACTCAATGCATGAGGCTGCGCGCGAGGTCTCCGAACATCGGTACGATGCGGCTATTAGCCACGGGATGTCCGCTTCCACGGGTGGGGACATCGATGCAGCGCGGGCGAGTGATGGGCGCGCTGAAGCGGCAGAGGTAGAAGCCGCATGCGTTGTGGCATGTTGCCATGACACCCATCACTTTCTACTACTGTCCGCGAGAGGCACGGACCTTCTGGAAGTATAGCTGTCCGGCGTCTACCCTGTCAAGGACAGGCGATCCAAGACACCTCGCGAGAAGAGCCTTCGGGAACCCGACAAGGTCTGACATTGCGCGGAAATCGTCGTTCAGGACCAGACATTGACGTGATGCTGGACCGCGTGCCACAGTAAGGAAGCGCCACATGCGCTCATGGAGGTGTACGGGTCCCGGTGGGCCTCGCGGTCTTCAAAACCGTTGCTCGGCTACCCGCGTAGTCGAGGGTGGGTTCGACTCCCATACGCCTCTGCCCCAGACTATACCTGCCGTCGTAGCACAGTCACTCTGCGGCACTGCGCCATCTTGCTCCGCTGGCCGCTCCATCGCGGCGTGTCACGAGGGTGACGCCACGCTGGACTAGATCACTCAGCGGGCAGCGTGTGCGCAGCGAACTAGTGGCTCCCCGGCCGCATCCACGAGCAAGACGCCAAAGACCCAGGGGCCACGCTCCGGTGCGGCGAGGCGTGCGGTGATGACGTGCTTGCCTGGGGACAGCGTCATAGGGCCGAAGCGGCTGACCGGCCATTGGCGCGCAAGTCCGTCAAGTGTGGGCTGTAGCTCCGGCGTGTCAAGAGTGCGCCCATCAAGCGAGAGCGAGAGATCTCCGCTTGTCCACGTATCGAACGAGATCGTGCTTGCGGCGGTAAGCTCAATGATGGTGCGCGCCTCCACCGCCGAGGCCAGATGAGGGTCAAGTTGTACCTCATAGGGTTCTGTAATCGTGAGGCGAGTGGCAGCATCGGCCTGAACCTCGTTCCACCTGTCGTGCCCTGCGTATCGCAGGCTCCACCGTTGAATGGGCGGTGAGATGACGGGGCCGCGGTGGGTTGTCGTGACGTTGGTGCCTCTGGCAATCAGGCGGACATCTACTTCCCAGCGATGCGCGTGCAGCGTCGTCGGGTCATAGGTGAATGGCGCACGTACAATCGCCTCCGACGTGAGATCGAGCAGCGTCTGGCGAACCTCAGTGACTGAGGAGTGCTGCACATCACGCCAGACAACCTCGGCAGTGCAAGCCTGTGCCTGATGGTCCGGCGTGTACGGCGGAACGACGATCAGATGCGCCAGCTGGCGCTGCGCCTCGTCGCTCGCCGTGTGCGCGATGGCGCGAGTGAACGGTGGCGTGTCGGGCACGCCCGGGCATGCCGGCTCGTCCTCACGTCGCGACTCTGGCGGCCACCGCACCACGACCACGACCGCCTCAGACTTCGACTGCGGCGGGCATGCGAGGCGCAGAGCTCGGGTGTTGTGATCAAACGTCCACTGCAGCCGCTCTCCGCTTCCATCCAGCACGTCCTGTGGCTGATCGACACTCATGAAGGTGACGGTATATCCACGCGTACGAGACAAGCTCGGGCAGCCGCCCTCAGCGGGACCGATACACAGCACACGAGTGTTGGGTCCGTCTGCGACGCAAGTGAGCGGGATCCACTCGTATGCGCCACGCAGGTAGTCCTCCGAGACACCGTCATCTTCGTACAGGCGAAAGACACCATCACTGCCAGGGAAGACGCGGATATCCAGCCAGTCGTTCGGGATATCGACCAGATGCCGAGCAGGACGGGCCAGCGGCACGACGGCGCCAGCCGGTGCGAACAGCAGCACCGTATCGAGATCGCACGCGATGCGGACCCACTGCGGACCGATGAACTCCGCGCCGGTGTCAAACCGGTACCACGTGCCTGGGGGAATCCACACGTCCTTCGTCGCCAGCCCGAATTGGGAGTCAGCGGGTTCGGTGATCGGCGCGGCGAGCAGCGTATTTCCCAGGTGGTATTGGCCTTCAGCGTGGTACGCGGATTCCTCCTCAGGATAGGCGTAATACATCGGGCGGCACAGCGCCAACCCGGACTCGTGGATTTCCCGCGCCATGGTATACAGGTAGGGCATCAGCTGATAGCGCAGCTCGAAGGCGGCACGTACGGCACGCAGCGTGTCTGCGGAAAATGCCCACGGCCGTCTCTCCGCCAATAGGTCTTTCACCGCGTGCAGCCGCAGACACGGACTCAGCACGCCGAACTGCACCCAGCGTGTGAAGAGCTCGCCATCAGGAGCGCCAAAGTGGCCGCCGATGTCGTGGCTCCACCAACCGAAACCGACGTTGGCCGCGGTGGCAGTGAAGCGAGGCTGCGCTGCGAGCGTCGCCCATCCACCGTACGTATCGCCACTGAAGCCGATCGGGTAGCGATGATTGCCCAGGCCGCCCCAGCGGCTGAAGAGCAGCGGGCGCAGGCCGCGCCGGCGCGCGTCGGTGTAGTGCAGATGGTTAAGCCAGAGCAGCGGATCGACACCCACAATGTCGCTCTGCTCCCCTTGCTGCCAATCGATCCACCAGAAGTCGACACCCTGATCTTCGAGCGGATGGTGCAGCAGCGTGAAATAGAGCTCGGCAAACTGGCGATCTGTGATGCGAAACGGAACAGGCGCGCCGTCAGATTCGGCGAGGCCGAGCCCTGCGGCGAGGTGCTGATAGGCGTCCTCATGGGGATGCACGCCATCGGCGGGATGTAAATTCAACGTGACACGTAAGCCGCGCGCGTGCATTGCGGCCAGGAACGCCTCAGGATCGGGGAAGAGCTCGCGATTCCAGGTGTAGCCGGTCCAGTACCCCGGCGTGTGCCAGTCCATGTCGACGACCAACACGTCGAGCGCCAACGCATGCTCGTCAAAGTCCGTGACCAACTGCTCCAGCTCACTGGCGCTGTAGGGCCAGAAACGGGACCACCAGATGCCCAGAACGTAACGCGGAATGAGCGGGCTCACGCCCCCGAAGCGCGTGTAGTCGGCAAGCGCTTCGGCGTAGGCATGTCCGTAGCCGAAGAAGTACCAGTCCTGCACAGACTGCGGCGGTCGCGCGTCCACCCAGCCGTCCTCCGAGCGGAACACCGCGCCAAGGCTGTCATCGACGACGGCCCAGCCGTCGCGCGAGATCAATCCCGGCTCGAGTGGTACCTCACCGCCCGTGAAGTCGAGGGTACGGCGCGTACCACCCAGGTTCCCAATATTAGATTGTCCTGGATGCCAGATATTGGTCTCAGTACCCAGGCGGTAGGTAATGGCAAGATTGTCCGGCCCGAATGCACCGCTGCCAAGGCGATAGGTGAGCGTGAGCGCGCCCGTGTCGATGCGCACGTTCTCGCCATCGTCCTGGACCGTAAACTGAGGCGGCTCAGTCACGTAGCGATTGGGAAACGCGAAGGTGGCGAAGTCGGTGAACTCGCTCGTCGGGGACCACTCCAAACGGAGCAAGCGCGCGGTCAGTACCGTGAACCGGACATGCCCGCGGATCACCACGCACCGTGGGTGTGCATGGGGATTCCCTGCGATCCTGACGCGCCGAAGGAAGTCGCTCGTTTCCATGGTGATCCTTGATTACCCTTTGAGACCGGTCGTATTGACGCCGCGAATGATCTGGCGCTGAAACACGAGAAAGAGGATGAGTGGCGGCAGCATAGCAAGTATGAATCCAGCGAGCAGCACGTTTTGTGGCACTCCATTGTTGGCAGCGATGCCGAGCTGATATAACGCGACCGAGACAGGCTGTTTGCTTGTATCGGTGAGCACCAAGAGTGGCCAGAGAAAGTCCTTCCAGGTCGCAAACACAGTAAATGTGGCCACGACCGCCAGCGCTGGACGCGAGAGCGGCAAGATGATGCGCATGAAGATCTGGAATGCATTGGCCCCATCGAGTTTGGCGGCGTCGCACAACTCATCGGGAATGGAGTCGAAGAAGCTCTTGAGCACGACGATGTTGAAGGCATTCGCCGCCTCAGGGAGCCAGACGCCCCACCAACTGTTGATCAGCGAGACACCAAAGAGCGGCAGATGGACGACGGTCAGATACTGCGGGATGAGATAGGCCAGCGCGGGCACCATCAGCGTGCTGAGGAAGAAGAACAGCAGCGCGTTCCCGAAGATCGGCTTCAGTTTCGACAGCGAATAGGCCGCGGTCGCCGAGACGAGCAGCTGCAGCACCACCGCGCCAAAGGCGAGCACAGCGGTATTCCCGAGGTAGAGCAGCGAATTTAGCTCCGTCCATGCGCGCGCGAAGTTGGACCATTGTGGGATGGCAGGCCAGAACAACGGAGGTGTGCGGAAGATTTCCACGCTCGACTTCAGCGCGCCACTCAACATCCAGAATAAGGGGCCCAGCGTAGTGACGGTGAGCACGACGAGTACGCCAAAGAGCATCCAATGGGCGAGCTTGACGCCGGGCCTGGTCCATTCCAGTGGCGAGATGAGCCCGCGCTCGGTGCTTGAGGTTTCGGGCGTGCGTGAGACCCGGGGCCACCGGCTGAGGGTCAGACTTGGACGTCGCATATTAGTCTCCCGTCCCCCAGAGGCGCCGTGTGACGCCGAAGTATCCCAGTGAGAATGTTACGAGCACGAGGAAGAGGATGACGCAGAGGGCGCTGGCCGCGCCGAGATCGGCATTCTGGAAGGCATAGTTGTAGATCAGGAGCATGATGGTAGTCGTCGCATTCGCAGGCCCACCGTTAGTCAATGTGAACGGCTCAGTGAAGATCTGAATTGTCGCGATGATCTGGAGAATGAGCATGATCAACATCACCCCGCGGATCTGCGGCAGCGCGATATGCCAGATGCGGCGCAGGATGCCAGCGCCGTCGAGCTCGGCGGCCTCATAAAGTTCAGCTGGGATGCTCTGGAGCGCGGCCAAATAGATGAGCATCGTCCCGCCCGCGTTCGCCCACGTCGTGACGATGACCAGTGACTGGAGCGCCGTGCTCGGCGATTGGAGCCACGGCTGTTTGCCAATGCCGACGAGATGCAACAGGCCGTTCAGCAGGCCGCCATCGGGCGTATACATGTAGCGCCAGAGAAAGACCGTCACCAACGGCGGGATGATCACAGGCAGATAGAACGCGAGCCGAAAGTACGCTTTGCCATACCGCACCTCATTAATGGCAAGCGCCAGCACGACCGGCAGTGCATAGCCGATGAGGAGGCCAAACCCCGCGAACTTTACGGTGTTGCCCCAGGCGGTCACGAAGAGTGGATCGGCCAGGACACGGTGGAAGTTCCGCCAGCCAACCCAGCCACCAGTGCCCCCAAAGAGCCCGTTATCCTGGAAGCTGAGGACGAAACCATAGACGATCGGATACCAGACGAAGAAGCCGAACAAGATCAGCGCCGGCAACAGGAAGAGCACGCCCGCAGTGTGACGTCGGACTCGTTGGAGAAGGGGATGCAGGCGGGCGGCGCGTGCGACCGGCGCCTGCACCAGAGGGCGGTGACGCATCGTGACCATGGTGAACTCCATCGGCTTCGGCGAAGCGCGCGAGGGGTTGTGCCGTGTCTAAGCGCATACCGGTCTAATTGCGACTATTCCGCGGCCACGAGGTCGGCGGACTGCCGAACTGCTGATGGCACTGATCCAGTACGCGCCGACGAACGACGACAAGAGAAGGCTTGCATCGGCAGGTGCGCGACACCATCTTCGCGTGTCAGCAGTCGCAGTCTGCGCGTCGCGTCGTGTACTACATGGCGGCAGACATGCGTGCGTCACGTGTGTACGTGGCGCGGCGCCTCCAACACGACGGTAGAGGCGCTGGGTAGACGCGGTCTTACGATGTCGCGCCTACCCCCTGTGCTGCGCTGGGACTAGTTCCGATCATCCCGCGTCGAGTACTGACTGGAACTGTTGCGCTGCCGCGTCGAGCAGGGCCTTGGGGTCGGCGTGCGGGTCCGAGAGGACCGTCTGCACGACTGGATCCAGGCTGGCGTAGAGTTTCTGCGTCTGCGTCGGCGGCTCTGGCCGCAACGTTAACCGCGCCTCCGTGAAGGGAGTGTAGTTGGCCGTTGGGAGATTGGAATACTTGTTGGTGATCGCGGTTCGCTGCTGCTGATAGTCTCCGGTGAACAGGACATGTGCGGGCGTGATCACTTCGCCGACTGGAAGATTGGCTGCGGCCTGGTTTGCCAGATAGTTCTCCACGACCGTGAGATCGAACCGGTAATAGCTGCACCAGTCCACCGCGGCGTCCAGCACAGACGACTCGTCGCCAGCCTTGAAGACGTAGACATGGCCGCCCGTCAACGCGGCATTGCCACCATTCTGCGGCATAGGCCACATCCCGAGATCGTTCATATCTGCCTGATAGCTCGCCTTCAGGCTGACCAGCGTATCGGGAGCTTCCACGACCATGGCTGCTTTCCCAGTCGCGATGGCCTGTAGAGCGTCGTTATATCCAACCACGACGTCACTGGTCATAGACTTGTCGATGTGTTTCATCGCATGTAGCTGCTGCAGCCACGCCACGGCTTTGTCATTATTGAAGACCGCGGTAGTCTTGCTGCCATTCACAGTTTCCATGTCGCCGCCTGCCGTGTAGACCCAGTTTGTCAGATGCCAGCCACCGGTATTCCCGGAGGTTAACTCGATGAAGCCAGGCACACCTGTCGCGGCGATCTGCTTGGCGTAGGCGCGGAAGTCGTCCCACGTCTGGGGCGGCTTCGTCGGATCGATGCCAGCCGCTTTCACCAGCTTCGTGCTGTACATGATGCCGAGCTGGTAGCCGGCATAGGGGAGGCCATAGAGCTGGCCGTCGGGGCCCGTCGCGATGGCCAGCGCGCTCGGCTCGAAGCTCTTGTAAAACGGCTGGCGCTTAATCTGGTTCGTGACGCTCGCCACCGTTCTCCGCTGGATCATCAGCGGCGGCTCAGTGAAGGCGGCGTCAACCGCATCCTCCTGGGTGTGCGCGGCCGCTTTCGCAAAGTAGGTCTGCGGCGAATACTGGTCGAGAATCGGGTTGATCGTGACCCCTTTATGCTGTTGCTGGAACGACGCAACGAGGTTGCGCACGATTCTGGTATCGCCAGGGTCACTGGTGGGTGGCAAATCATTCGTGACGACGGTTACGTTACCTGTGCTGCTCGTCCCGCTGCATGCGTCGAGCAGGGTTGTAATGCCCATGATTCCGACGCCGGCCACGGCGCCGTTGCGGATGAGCGCACGCCGAGAGAGCGGTTTTTCCCCGAGGGTTGACGACGACATCTGCTTGCCCCTTTACAATGCGATGCACACCACCGAGGTCACGACGCGAGGCGTAGTTGCAGACAATGGACGCGTCGAGGAAAGACGGTGCGAGCACCTGGACCTTCCCCACGAGAGATGACGCCGGCGTGAGGACGTGTCACGCATCGGATGTGGACATCTCTCACCAACACCAATCAAGAGGGCTGCGGTAGGCAACTGAAGGTCGAGCTCAGTTCCTTCAGGTGTGCCTCTGAACATGGCGGCCATCGAACCGTGATGGCCGCTGCAACACCAATCAGCGACGGAAGCCGGGCCACATGGTAGATGACATGCGAGGTCGACATACGATATGCATGCGGGGAGTGGACTGGAAACCGTTAAAGGAAACGATTTCCAAATCACTTCGGCACCACTATACCTGAGCATGCAAGGGTTGTCAATAGGTTGGTGTCACGTCGTGATGCCATGTCCTCTGCTGTCAGCGGGGCGTCCGAGCAATTGCGCGCGGTCCACCCAGGCGTGAGGTGAGGGAGTAAGAGCCACATCTGTCTGACTCAGACAAGGGGGAGGCGTTTGACTTTCGAGAGTGGCGGTGATACGCTGGCCTCGGAAAACACATGTTTATCGTTTTCTCTCATCGCCCCCGGCGATGCATCCTGCCTGTGTCATCTGCCGTTACGATCATCCCTCAAGTAGCCGTGGCGGCAGCACTCGCGAGCAGCGCACCAGGTGCCACGTGCTATTTGGCACGCCTTTGTCGGCCACTATGAGACGTTGGGAATCACATGCACCCAGGCCTCATGCTGGCAACTCGGTGGCTGCACGGTAGGGGGCAGCCGTGATATACGCGATACACTTGGCGCAGTACGCGATACAGGTGGCGCAGGCGGTAGCCGATAGTCGCCGGCGAGAACCGACAGCGCAGTCGATACAGTAGAGCACAGCACGCCTGACGTGAGGAGACATGCATGGCCGTCAAACGCACTAGCACGAGCCGCATGACCATCGCCGAGATTGCGCGCGAGGCCGGTGTGTCGATCACGACCGTCTCGAAAGTGCTAAACAACTATTCTGGCGTGGCGCAAGAGACGCGCGAGCGCGTCGAAAGCGTGGTCGCATCGCACAACTACGTCCAAAGCCACGCGGCGCGCCTTCTGCGCAAGAGTCAGAGCGGCCTCATTGACCTGGCGATCATGCGTCTGGAGGGCGGCTACGACCTTGGCATCATGCGTGGCGTGCAGGACGTGCTGGAGGTGACGGGACATCGCCTGGTCGTCTTTGCCACGCATGAGGATGAGCAGCTTGAACGGCGCTGGCTCCGCCGGGTGGTGGAACAGGCGACCGACGGTGTACTCGTGCTATTGCCCTATGAGCGCGTCGGGCTGACCAATGTGCTCCTCGAGCATCACATTCCGTTTATCGCCATCGGCGACCGGAACGATCCGCAGGTGCCGTTTCCTTCGATTGGCTCAACGATCTGGCAGGGCGGGTACGAAGCGACGCAGTACCTTATTTCGCTCGGCCATCGCCGGATCGGGATCATCACTGGTCCTCTCTCGTTGCGCACCTCGCGCGCGCGCCTCGCGGGCTATCGTGAAGCGCAGGAGTCCGCGGGTATTCCCGTGGACCCCGCCCTCATTCTCGAAGGCAACTATCTCCTCGGCGATGGCTACCAGCAGACGTGTGCACTCCTCGATTTGCCCGACCCGCCGACTGCCATCTTCGCCGGGAACGATGCTCAGGCAGCGGGCGTCTACCGCGCACTGTACGAGCGCGATATCAAGATTCCCACGCGGATGAGCGTCATCGGCTTCGACGATGTGCAGTTCGCCAGCCAGATGTCGCCCCCTCTCACCACCATTCGGCAGCCGCTGGAGGAAATCGGCCGCATGGCGACGAACATGTTGTTGCGCTCGATCGAAGGCGAAGCGCTCGCGGCCACACATGTTGAGCTCTCGACGTCCCTGGTCATCCGCGAGTCATGCGCACCACCACGGCACGATTAGGAGGACCGGGGGGTGTGACAAGAATGCCCTCAGGCGCTCATACTCACCTCTTGAGTGTAGAACAGGTCTGTCAGCTATGCCGCTGGATGTTGGCGTACAGACGAGTTCGCCGCTGCCAGAGCCGAGATCGCCTCAATGGCCGCCAGGACACCCAAGTCGCACACGTAAGAAGGGCACCAAGGCAGTCGAACCCTGGGATCGGCGCCGCACACGATTGTCAGGGCTCATCGCTGGAATGCGTAGCGGACAAGATGGCCCAGGGCCAGGCCGCAATCTTAGCAACGACCTCCAGACACTGAGCACCCATCTCGAGCCAGAGGAAGTCGAGCGCTTGTGCTAGGTTGGCTCGCTGGCCAGCGCAGCGATTGCAGAGGTGATGTATGCGATCCAGCCGGGCATGACGGAGTACGCTGTCGCCGGACTGTTAGCCCAGGCGAGTCTGGCACGTGGGGGCAACGCGGTCGTCAACCTGGTCGCCAGCGACGAGCGCATCGACAGGTATCGCCATCCACTGCCGACCAGCAAACAAGTGGAGCGATACGTCATGGTCGTGCTGTGCCTGCGCTATCACGGGCTCATTGCGGCCGTCACCCGGCTCGTTCATTTTGGCCCCATCTCCGCCGTGCGTGCCGCTAAAGCGCAGATCGTGGCGCGAGTCGACGCCAAGATGATCCTGGGCACGCGTGCTGGCACGACCATGGGGGACATGTATACCCTCACGGAGCAGGCATACCAAGAAGGCTACACGAGCGCCATTGACGAGCACCATCAAGGTGGCAGCATTGCGTATCTACCTCGGGAAATCCTGGCGCAACCTCATGAAACGACCGTTCTTTCGGAGCACCAGGCATTTGCTTGGAATCCGTCCATATCTGGAGCAAAGTCGGAAGATACCATCGTGCTTGGCGCGGCCAGTCCCGAGATTGTTACGCAGACACCGGGATGGCCGATGGCGCCTGTCACTGTCGGCGGCCAGGTAGTACAGCGTCCCGCCATCCTTGAGCGATAGTCCGGCCCAGGTAGCACACCGACCCGTGAGGCGTGGCAAGAATCGCTCTGACCCGGTGGCGTAGGCCATCGAGATGTGGCGCCGCCGTCCGGCGCCGTCAAGAGATAGTCGGAGCCGGCCCAACCGTTTCGCCATCACCACATCACCATGGGAGTGCCTCCCGAAGGTGTGGCGTTCGCACGCTGAACCCGCCCAACGAACCCGCCCAGCCGGCCGGGCGTTGATGAAACGCGCCCTAGTCGCCTCGCCTCGCCACTTGTATGCCGATGGAGAAGGGGTGTCTTGCAAAATATTGTATCAAACGCGTGCCGGCTGAGTTATTGGAGATGGCGCTCATGGCCCTCCAGAGCTGGCGTACGGGCGGAGACGGCCGAGGTGCGCGAACTCCAACAATGCAGCCGGAATCCGTATGACCCTGTGCGGCGTCGCTGACTTCTACAGGGCATTCACTTTCTCCTGCACACATGCTAGCGCATTCCTTGTATGGATACTCGCACGGGCGCCCCCCAGCTACTACTGCGGCCTACCTCGCCCTTCCCGACATGGCGATATGATTAAGCACGAGATCGCAACGAAGCACGAAGGAGGTGGGCGTCCGGCGCGGTCGGGCGCGCGCACGGAGAGGGGCGAAACGCATGCGCCTAGAGGGTGGGATCTTCGACGTCGACGGCGTGCTCCTCGACACGCCGCACGAGACGGCGTGGCGCCAGGCGCTCGAGGAATTAATGGCCGGACCATGGCGGGCACAGGCGCCGCACACGACCTATACGCCGGGCGCCTTCACCACCGCCGTCTATCAGACACAAGTCGCGGGCAAGCCGCGTGAGGCGGGGGCTGCTGCGGCGCTGGCGTACTTCCACGTGCCGGATCCGGACGGGACGCGCGCTCGCGAGTATGCCTCTGCCAAACAGGCGCTCCTCGAACGGCTGGCCGCAGCGGGCGACGTTCGCGTCTACGACGATGCCGTGAGGTTTCTGCTGGCGGTGAAGGCGGCGGGCGTCCGTACCTGCTCCGCCTCGTCGTCCGAGAACGCCGATGGATTCCTGCGCGCCATCTCCGTCGGCCCGTTCGCCGCCGCACACGGGCTGCGCTATCCGTTCGTCGCCGGCGACACGACGTTGCTCGATCTGTTCGATGCGGACGTGAATGGGCGCGAAGTCCCGCGGGGCAAGCCCGATCCAGCGCTCTTCCTGGCCGCCGCCAGGGCGCTGGGGATCGCGCCGGGCTACTGCTTCGTGGCGGAAGACGCTCCGGCAGGTATCGCGGCCGCCAAGGCCGGCGGGATGTACGCCATCGGCGTGGCGCGGCACGGCGACGCCGATTCCTTGCGTGCCCAACATGCGGACCTCGTGACACGGCGCCTGGATGAGATCCAGGTCCCCGCGCTGCTGGGCGCTGGCACGAACGGAGCCGAGCGATGAACCAGCAACAGGCGTACACGGGCGACGGGTGGACGGTGCGCGAGGCGAGCCTCAACCTCGAACACCTCGCCCAATCCGAGTCCGTCTTCGCCCTCTCGAACGGCCACATCGGACTGCGCGGCAACCTCGACGAAGGCGAGCCGTATGGCATACCCGGCAGCTACCTGAACTCCGTCTACGAGTTGCGCCCGCTGCCCTATCCTGAGGGGGGCTACGGCTACCCTGAGTCCGGGCAGACCGTCATCAACGTCACCAATGGCAAGCTGATCCGCCTGCTCGTCGACGACGAGCCCTTCGACGTCCGCTACGGCGAGGTCCAGCGCCATGAGCGCGAGCTCGACCTGCGCGCCGGCGTGCTGCGCCGCGACGTCCGCTGGACCTCCCCGGCGGGGCAGAAGGTAAGGGTGTCGTCCGTGCGGATGGTGTCGTTCACCCAGCGCGCCATTGCCGCGATCAGCTACGAGGTCGAGGCGATCGACTCGCCTGTGCGCATCGTGGTGCAGTCCGAGTTGGTCACCAACGAGACACCGCCGGACCAAGGCGACGACCCGCGGGAGGGGGCCGCGCTGGTCTCGCCGCTTGTAAGCGAGGAGCACGAGGCTAGCGGCACCTCTGGCCTCCTGATCCATCGCACCAGGTTCAGCGGCCTGCGCGTCGGGGTGGCGATGAATCACGACGTCGAAGGGCCGCCCGGGACAGTGATCGAATCGTCCAGCCATCCCGACACGTCCCTCGTCTCCATCACCGCCCGCCTCGCGCCGGGGCAGAAGCTACGCCTCGTCAAGTACATCGGCTTCGGCTGGTCGAGCGTTCGGTCACAGCCCGCGATCCGCGACCAGATCGTCGCCGCGCTCTCCGCCGCGCGCTCGACGGGGTGGGATGGCCTGCTCGCCGAGCAGCGCGCGTACCTGGACGATTTCTGGGCATGCGCGGACGTCGAGGTGGAGGGCGACCCGGAGATCCAACAGGCGGTGCGCTTCGCGCTCTTCCACGTCATACAGGCGGGGGCGCGCGCCGAGCGCCGGCCCATCCCGGCCAAGGGGCTGACTGGCCCCGGGTACGACGGCCACGCCTTCTGGGACACCGAGGTCTTCGTCCTACCGGTGCTGCTGCTGACCATGCCGCACGCCACTGCGGACGCGCTGCGCTGGCGCCTGTCCATCCTCGATCCGGCGAAGGCGCGCGCGCGCCAGCTTGGACTCCGCGGCGCCGCTTTCCCGTGGCGCACGATCAACGGCGCGGAAGGCTCGGGCTACTGGCCGGCGAGCACCGCCGCGTTCCACATCAACGCCGGCATTGCCTATACTGCGGCTATATACGTTGAGGCGACCGGAGATACGGCGTTCGAGGAGCAGGTCGCCCTGGAGCTGCTGGTCGAGACGGCGCGGCTGTTCATGTCCCTCGGCTTCCTGAACGCCGCCGGCCACTTCCGCATAGACGGCGTCACCGGACCCGACGAATACAGCGCCCTCGCCGATA
>CAYRVF010000121.1:0-15150 GCA_964427535.1 uncultured Ktedonobacterales bacterium | reverse complement strand
GCGAAGAAGATGTCGCGCTTGACCTGCGCGGCGAGTGTCGCGGCGAGCGTGTTGCGATATGACGCATAGGTGCCGAGCATCGTCTCGAACGCGCGCTTGCGCACCGAGCGGTCCTGGCTTTCGAGGAAGCGCGGCACGTAGTTGCCCTGTGTGAGCTGCACCTCGTCGCCGTGCTCGTCGCGCACCGTCGGGAGCGAGAGGTCGGCGTTGTTGAGCATCTCGAAGACCCGCTCAGGCGTGTTGCCCAGCTCCGCCGCCTGGGCGAGCAGCGCCTCCATCTCCGGCGAGAGGATGTGCGCCCGCTCGCGGTTGATCTCATCCAACGCGTGCCGGTAGACCCGTAGCTTCGGCTCTTCTTCGAGGAACGCGTCGATGCGCTCCTGCGGGATCGCTAGAATCTCTGGTGTCATATAGGCGCTCGCGGTATTCAGGTCGTTGGCGAGGGTCGTCACGCGATCGGCCAGTGCCTGGGAGGCGCTGTTGGTGCTATCCTCATGCAGGCGCATGTGCGCGTAGACGAAGAGCCTGCCCAGCACCTCGCTCGCCTCATCCCGCGCCGAGAGCGCTTCGAGGAAGGTCTGCGCCGAGGTGCCGAGCCGCCCCTCGAACGAGGCGAGCGTGGGGAGCATCTCCGCGACGCGGGTGAAGTCGGCTTCCCAGGCCGCGTCGGTGGGGTAGATGCTCTGCAGATTCCAGGTATGTTCGCGCGCGACCGTATCGCGTGCGGGAAGTGTTTGCGCGGCCATGTCAACTCCTACAACTCCGCACGCATCGTTTCGGCGCATGATGAAGCTCGCACGCCTGCCGCGACAACGCGGCGACGCGACGAGCGGATACGCCTGGTGCGAGCGAGATCCTGCTTCAGGACAGAGATATTCATTCAAGTGTACTACACGCGGTCGGCACGACGCCGCCCGAACCGAGAGTAGACGGAATGCTCCCAGACCAGGTGCCAGACGAGCCGCTGCCTCGCGCATTTTACGACAGACCCGCGCTCGACGTTGCGCGCGAGCTGCTCGGTAAGATCCTCGTTCACCGAGGCACGACGGGGATGACGGCGGGCATCATCGTCGAGACAGAGGCGTATGTCGCCGCGATCGATCCGGCGTCGCACGCCTATCGCGGCAGAACTCAGCGCAACCGCTCGATGTTTGGTCCGCCGGGGCGTGTGTATGTGTACACCATCTATGGCATGCATGTCTGCATGAATGTCGTCACTGAGGCGGAGGGCACGGCGTCGGCGGTGCTGCTGCGGGCGCTGGAGCCAGTGGCGGGACTGGACATCATGCGCGCCCGACGCGGCGTCGGCGTGAAGGACCGCGACCTTGCCCGAGGCCCCGGACGGCTCTGCCAGGCGCTCGGCATCACGCTGGTGGACGACGGACACGACCTCCTCTCGTCCAACCTCTGGATCGCCAACCCGACTGACGCCGTGGAAGACAGGCGCGTCCTGGCGACACCACGTATCGGCATCACCCGCGCCGCCGATCTGCCCTGGCGGTTCGTGCTGGCCGGGAGCCCGTTCGCGTCGGGGAGGCGGACCACTTCCCGAACCCCCTCGCCTTAGAGGGGAGGGGCAGTACGTCGGGCAGAGGGCGAAAGTGTGCCGCCGTCATGGTATGCCTCGCCCGCCCCTGCCTGGCAGAACCTCTCTCCCTGCCCCCTCCCCTTGGAGGGGAAGGGGCGCAAGGCGGGCGACGTGGACAAGGGCGGGGGATGGGGCCGGCCTATGCTATACTGCGGTGCGCGCGAAGTAGCGGCGGTGCGCCTCTGGATGGAGTTCGTCTTCTATGGGCGAGAACGGCAATCTCTCGACACCACCTTCGGCGTCTCCGCTGGCCGACGCGTTGGAGGCGTTGCTCGCGCCGCTGGGAGGGCAGACGGCTGTGGCCGCACGGCGGCTGCCATTGCACACGAAGCCGATCCTCGTGAAGGCGGCGAGCGACCCAGAGAGCCAGCCCGCGACAGCCCATACGAATCCTAGTGGCGAGGGCAGGGTGAGCCTGCGCGCCGACCTCGTCTTCCCTGCCGCCAGCCTCGCCAAGCTGCCAATCGCGATCGAGCTGCTGCGCCGCGCCGACCTAGGGCAGTTCGATCTCGCCGAACGGTTCGAGACCGCCAGTGAGCCGCGTGTCAGC
This sequence comes from uncultured Ktedonobacterales bacterium, assembly GCA_964427535.1. Lineage (GTDB taxonomy): Bacteria > Chloroflexota > Ktedonobacteria > Ktedonobacterales > JADMIN01 > CAYRVF01. Next base: position 13,012 of record CAYRVF010000121.1, on the reverse strand, counting down.
GGCGATGGCATCCTCGACGCGCTCGACCCAGCGACGCAGCTCACCCTAGCCGATCTGTGTACCCTGATGCTCGCCGTCAGCGACAATACCGCCGCCAACTTCCTGCTTGATCTAGTAGGCATGGGCGAGGTGAACGAGACGCTGAGCCGCCTGAACCTGCGACAGACGCATCTCGCTCGGCGGTTTATGGACTTCGAGGCGCGGGCGGCACGGCGCGAGAACACGACCTCGGCCGCCGACATGCTGACCCTGCTGGGCCTGCTGCAATCGAACGCGGTCCCCGGCGCGCGACGAATACGCGATATGCTCACCGCGCAGCAGAAGTTCGAGGAGGTGCGTGCATATCTTCCCGACGACGCGCGCATTGCCTTCAAGTCCGGGACGCTGGAGGGCGTCGTCCACAACGCGGGCCTGCTGACGGGACCCGGCGGCGCGTGTGCCTACTGCGTGCTGACGAGCGACCAGCGGGACGTGCCCGCCGCGCGATCCGCCGTCTGCGCCGCCATCCGGCTGCTGTGGGATGCGTGGTGCGCCCGCTAGACCCGGTATGTCTGCCATGTGCTGAGGAGGAATGCTGTCCATGCCGATTCTGCCGTACCGGGGTGTCTGGCCCAGAATCGCTCCGGATGCCTTCGTCGCACCGACCGCCGTCGTCGTGGGAGATGTGACGCTTGGACCGAGGGCGAGCGTATGGTTCGGCGCGGTGCTGCGCGGTGACATGGCTCCCATTCGCATCGGTGCTCACTCCAACGTGCAGGATAACTGTGTACTGCACACCGACGAGGGCCAGCCCTGTGAGATCGGCGCGGAGTGCTCGCTTGGGCACGGGGCGATTGTGCATGGCGCGCGAATCGGCGATGGCGTGCTGATCGGCATGCATGCGACAGTGCTCAACGGCGCCGTGGTCGAGGATGGCTGCATCGTCGGTGCGGGCTCGCTCGTGGCGGAGGGCAAGCGCATCGCCTCGGGCACGCTCGTGTTGGGCGTCCCCGGTAAGGCCGTCCGCGCTATCACCGACGCCGAGCGCGAGCGTATCCGCACCGGCGTCGCACACTACATGCAGAACGCCGTCGACTACGCCGAAGCGCTGGCGGAACCTCACCCCCAACCTTCTTCCCCTGAGGGAAGGGGTCGCTAACGAGCTGATTGCGCTGTTGGCTGTATCTGGGACCGCCCCACTAGTTACAACGGTGCCATCCGAGACGCCGCCTGCCTCAGTGCCCCCTCCTTCTAAGGGGAGGGGATTGGGGGAGAGGTTCTGCCTTCCCCCAAACGAAAGGCGTATGGCAGCAGGTCGGGCAGGTGCAGGTCACGTTCTACACCGTCGATGTAGTAGACCGCGTCGGGCGCGAGCTCCGCGAGCCACTGCCGGCATGCGCCGCACGGCATGCGCTGCCAGTCAGGTGCGTCCTCGGGTACATCGATGCACGCGACGCCGACCGCGATTACGCGCACGGGCGCCCCCGGTCCCTCCGGACGAGAGCCTTCCCCGAGCAGGCACGCTTGGGCCAGCGCGGACCGCTCTGCGCAGAGCGTCAGTCCGTACGATGCGTTCTCGATGTTCGCGCCCGGAACGATGTGCGTCTCACCATCTATTTCGACGGCAACCGCAGCCCCCACCCGAAACCGTGAGTATGGCGCGTACGCCATGCGTGCCGCCTGACGCGCCGCCGCGATCAGTGTCTCTCGCTCTGCCTCTCCCCGCCTCATCGCTGTTCTCGCTATTTCTCTGGCTCGACCTGAGCGCAATGTTGTCCTCTCGTCCGCCTCCCGTCGCATGGCAGATGTGAACATGCGTTGGGACTTCGAGTATACGGCGAAAGTGGCGGCCTACGCTATGCGCTCTCATCAGGTGTCGAAGGTGTGCCGCCCGGTAGCCGACCAGATCGCGCTGGCGCCAGCGAGGTGCATACCTCCCGCTTATAGAAGAGGTATATGGGGTGAGGCCCGGCGTCGCGTATACTGCGAGTTCAGGAACAGTCGACGGGCGGACAGGAGTTCGCGCTGGGAGGTGCGGAATGCGACTCGACCCCTATCATTCGCGGGATATGCGCATCCTCTTCATGGGCACTCCGGACTTCGCCGTCCCATCGCTTGAAGCGCTGTGCGCGCATTCTGCCCCGGGCATGCTCTGGCCGAGTGGGCTGGATATCATTGGCGTCGTCACCCGTCCTGACAAGCCCGTTGGCCGGGGCAAGCAGGTGGCGCTCTCGCCGGTGAAGCGGTTCGCGCTGGAGAATGAGATGCCGGTGTATCAGCCCGGCTCACTGCGTAAGCCCGAGAGTCTGCGGCTGCTTCGGTCGCTCTCGCCCAATCTCATTGTCGTCGCCGCGTTCGGCCAGATTCTGCCGCCCGAGGTGCTCTCGCTGCCAACCTATGGCAGCCTCAACGTCCATGCCTCGCTGCTGCCGCGCTGGCGGGGTGCATCGCCCATCACCGCCGCCATTCTCGCCGGAGACCGGCAGACGGGGGTGACCATCATGGAGATGGACGAAGGACTCGACACCGGCTCTATCGTCACCCAGCGCGCGATTCAGATTGGCGACGACGAGACGGCCGGCGAGCTCAGCGACCGCCTCGCCGTGCTCGGTGGACAGGCGCTGACCGATGTCTTGCCCCTCTGGCTCGCGCGCGGTATCGAACCAGCGCCGCAAGACGAGTCGCTTGCCACGACGACCGGGCTGCTCAAAAAGAGCGATGGGCGTCTGGACTGGTCGCGTCCGGCGGAGGAGCTTGCGCGACAGGTGCGCGCGTTCACGCCGTGGCCGGGAGCCTTCACCACGTGGGAGGGCAAGCAGCTCAAGGTGCTGCGCGCGCATCCGCTCGATATGCGTGTCGATCTCGCGCCTGGCACGACGTTCACAGGTGTGCCGGGCGAGGCCGCCGAGACGCTTGCCAGCGCCACCAGCGAAGCGGCGCTCGCGCTCGACGTGATACAATTAGAGGGAAAGCGCGCGCTCCCCGCCGCCGAGGTGTTGCACGGCCATCCAGCGCTCGCGCACGCGGTTCTCGGCGCCTGAGCGTCTAGTGGTGGCGCACTCCGCATGCGGGGGTGTTAGCAGATATGCACTCACTTTCACTACCCTCATATTTCCGGAATGGGATGTTTGACACCCTATGATATCGATCTCTCAGAAACACTCAACTTCAGTGCCGCAGCGGACGGACCTGCTGGGCATGAGCGCGGACGACCTCATCGCGTGGCTCGGCGAGCGCGGGCAACCGGCATTCCGCGCGCGGCAGATGCTCGGCTGGATCTACACCTCGCTCGTCCCCGATTTCGCCTCGATGCGCAACCTGCCCGCCGCTCTGCGCACGCAGCTCGACGCCGAGGCCACCATCGCCGGACCTGAGGTGGCAGCCGAGACGCAGTCGAAAGACGGACGCACGCGCAAGCTGCTGTTGCGGCTCCGCGACGGGCGGCTCGTAGAGTCCGTGCTGATGCTCTACCCGGCCAGCGCGGAGAGCCACTCGCGGGCCACCGTCTGCGTCTCTACGCAGGCTGGCTGCGCCTTTGGCTGCACGTTCTGCGCGACCGGCCAGATGGGCTTCGACCGGCATCTCACCGCTGGCGAGATCGTCTCGCAGGTCGTCCACTTCGCGCGTGACCTGCGCGCGCATCCCTGGCAGGCGCCAGACGGCCAGCTCGTGGACCGCGTGACGAACCTCGTCTTTATGGGCATGGGCGAGCCGATGCACAACTACGACAACACGCTCGCCGCGCTGCGCATCCTCAACATGCCGGAAGGGCTGAACATCGGCGCGCGCCACATGACGGTCTCCACCGTCGGGCTAGTGCCGGGCATCTTGCGGCTCGCGGAGGAACCGCTGCAGGTCAATCTGGCGATCTCGCTGCACGCGCCGAACAACGAGATGCGGCTCAAGACGATGCCGGTAACCCGCAAGTATCCCATCGAGCAGGTGCTGGATGCCGTGCAGACATACTGCGCGCGTACCAACCGGCAGGTGACCTTCGAGTACGTGCTGCTCGCCGGGGTGAACGACGCGCCCGAGCACGCGGAGGAGCTCGCGGGACTGCTAGCGCCGCTCAACCAGCTCGGCCACGTCAACCTGATTCCCGTGAATGTCACCGATGCGGGCTACCATCCACCGTCGGGCGACTCCATCCGACGCTTCCGCGACATCCTGCGGGCGCGGGGGATTAGCAACAGCGTGCGCGCCGAACGTGGCGACGATATCGCCGCGGCGTGCGGCCAGCTCCGCACCCGAGAGGCGCGGCGGTCGCGGGCGTCGGCGGCGCTGACCTAACCCGCAAATCCAGGGCAGAACCTCTCCCCCAACCCCCTCCCCACGAGGGGAGGGATCGCATGGCAGGCAGGTTACCCGCCCACGCCGCAGGCTTGCGTTGTGTAGTCGACGGCGACGGGTTGGCCCGCATTGTCGGTTGATGGCACGAACTCGATCGTTCCTGAGTGGTTGAGCAGGACCGAGGTGTTGGTCAGCGTGACGGTCTGGCTGTGCCCTGCGCCGATGGTGCCAGACTTCGTGGAGAGCGTGACTCCCGCCTGTGAGGGCACACTCGTCGACCATTTGAGCGACTCCGGGCCAGCATTCGTCAGCACGACGCTCGCCGACTCGCCGTGGCCGCGTTTGCACCCGAGCGCCACCGCAGCGGGGGCTGCCGAGAGCCACTGCGCGATCACCGTCGGCGAGGGCGTCGCGGTCGGCAGTGGCGTGAGTGTGGCGGTTGGCTGTGCTGCCGCCGTCGCGGTACGAGATGCCGCTGGCGAGAGACTGCCAGTTGACTGGCCTCCGAGCAGCGACGTGCCATCACCCAGGTGCGCCATCACCATCGTCACGCCCAGCACTGCGATCAGAATGAGCGCGAGGATGGGGAGCAGCCACAGCCATCCCCGGCGCGACGAGGCTGTCTCTCGCGGCTCGTCTGGCACCGGCCACTTAGGCGTTCCCCCCGGCGCATACCGTCCGGCGGGGTTGAACATCGTCGGTGCATCGGGATTTGACGTCGGAGACCGGCTCGCATCGTAGGATGAGGGGTTGGCCGGAGTACGCGAACCGCCTACGAGAGCCGATGGCAGTGGACGCGTTCCCTGGACTGGCGGGCGCGCCACGTTGGCGGTTTCCTCCGACTGCTGCGCCATGCTGACGGGTGCGCCGATGGGCGCGCGGAAAGGCGCGACGCGACTGAAGAGTGTGCCCAGCGTACCTACCTGCGATGCCTGACGGAGCTCGCGCGCGAACTCACCCGCGCTTGACGGTCGGTCTGCCGGGTCTTTCGCCAGCCCCCAGAAGACGACTTCTTCCATCTGCACGGGCAGGTTCGGACGCGCCAGACGGAGCGGCATCGGTGGCTCGTTGAGCTGCCGGCGCAAGATTTCGACGGTGTCGGCACCATCGAATGGCGTCTGGCCTGTCAGCAGAATGTAGGCGACATTCGCCAGTGCGTAGATATCGGTCGCGGGTGAGAGCGCCTCGCCGCGAATCTGCTCGGGGGCCATGTATTGCGGCGTGCCCATCGCCATCCCCACCTGCGTGAGGGTACCGTCACCGGTAGCGAGCGAGTAGCCGTGTGGCGAGTGACCGGGTGCCTCGGGCATGCGGGGATCTGGAGCGTCGAGCAGGCGCGCGATGCCGAAGTCGGCCAGCAGCAGGCGTCCATCGGGATGCAGCAGCAGATTCGAGGGCTTCACATCGCGGTGCAGGATGTTGTGCGCGTGGGCATAGTCCAGCGCCGCCGCGGCCTGTTCCACATAGGTTGCCGTGGCGGCCGCAGAGAGCGTACGCTCGCGCGTGAGCAGTTGCGCCAGCGAGCCGTTCGGCAGATATGGCATCACCAGATAGGCGATGTCTTCATCTTCGCCGAACTCATAGATGGGCACAATGTTGGCGTGATCAAGCGCAGCCGTGGCGTCGGCCTCGCGACGAAAGCGCGCGAGAAACATCTGCCACGCCCCAGGGTCGGTCGCGAGACGCGACTGCAGCACCTTGACGGCGACCGAGCGGCGCGGGCGCTCCTGACGCGCAAGATAGACGGCGCCCATGCCGCCGATGCCGAGTGGGCGCTCGAGCACGATGGTGCCGAGCCGGGTGCCGATCAGCGGATCAATAGTTCCCTGGTAACTCACCGCTGATGCTCGATATTCTCGAACGAGGAGACGAGAGACTCCACGACCTGCTTGCCTCCTGCCACGTCGCGGACGAGATTACGCTCGGCATCTTGCACCGCGCTCACCATAAACCTCACCACTTCGCCGATCAGCACCGTGAGCGCCGCGGCGTATCCAACGGCCACCGCCAGCGCGAGCGCCGCGATGTTCGTCAGCTCGGACGGCGGAAAGTGCTGACCCGCGCCGAGATAGCCGACAACCTCCACCGCGAGCGCCGAGACGAGCGCGCTCAGGGTGAACCACAGGGCAACCCGCCCGAGCGCCTGTCGAAGGGCGCGCATCAGATGTGTCACGATGCTGACTGCCTGCATGCGGGTACTCCTTGAACGGCACGAGAACGTCCGTTTGGCGCCGGAGAGCGCGCCATGAGAGCGCGCGCGTGCGGCCAGCCGCGAGCCGGTTTCAAGTGTAGCATGCCCGCCCAGAATAGAGGCTGCTCGTGCCCCCTTTGGCCTACTAGCCAGTGCGTAGTCCGCTTCCGGGATGAGGCGGCGAGTGGGGACGGCTTGGTATACCCTATCGAGATGACGTGGCAGACGCCGGAGCGGCGATCTCGAGTTGCACCTCGACCGTGCCATCTGCGAAGCGCGAGGTCGCGGGGTATCCGCAGTGCCGCAGCATGCTCAGCATGCGGACATTCTCTCCCATTGTGATCGCGAGAAACGACGTGATGCCGCGGGGGCGCGCGTATCCGGCGAGCATCCGCAGCAATGCTGTGGAGATACCCTGGCCTTGCCAGTCGTCGGCGATGACGAACGCCACTTCGGCCGCTTCCGCGCCGATGCGGTCGTAGCGCACGACGCCGAGGATGCGTTCGTCGCCGCCCTCGCAGAGCGTCGCGATCAAGGCCATGCGGTTCTCATAGTCAAGGTGCGTGAAGCGGTGCGCCTGGTCGTCCGTCAACTGGGGCAGCACGCGGAAGAAGCGGTAGATGATGGTGTCGAGCGAGAGGCTCGCATGGAATACCTGGAGCCTCCGCGTGTCGTCCGGGCGAATCGGGCGCACATGCACCGTCGCCCCGTTACGCAGGGTCAGCGATGTCGCCAGTCGGGCCGCATCCGCCGGAATTCGGAACTCGACGGACGCACTCTGTTCCATATTGGTTGATGATGACTGTGATGTTGTTGTCTGCGATGTCATGCGCATGCCTCCCCAATCTCTAAGTATACCGCGAGCGGGGAGTACATGCGAGGCGTACCTCATATTTTAGGGGTGATGGCTCGTCTGCTGTCTCGCGTGGATGTTCACACGCGGTGGGCTTCGAGGCAGGTCACGCCGTGCGGCCCGACGACGGCATTGTGCTGCACTCCGGGGCGCAGGTCCAGCCGGTCGCCCGGAAAGAGCTCGACTTCGTGGCCGGTCGTGGGAAAGCCGAACATGATGCTGCCCGTGACGACATAGAGAACCTTGGTGTAGGCGTGCGCGTGGGCTGCGTACACGTCGCCCGGTTCGTTCGACCAGCGATACGGCGGGAGTCCCATGCGCTCATACTCGGCGGTGATCGCTGCCTCTGTGGGGCTTTCCGCGTGATCCCAACGGACGAGTGCGTACAGATTCTGGTTCATCTGCGTGCTCCTCTGTCGACTCCTTTGGCGGGTCCCGCATGGGTAGTATATGTCGATGTGGCCGCGGCGCGTCGTTCGTCGTTTGCTCTAACAGATACTATCGTATGTCAACGCATCTCCTGGTATGGAGAGCCTCTGCCGAGGCCTGCGACCGGTATCCGATAGTCTGCCTGGCCGCTCGTTGGAAGGTGTGCCTGAGGGAGGACGCGAGACAGGCGAAATGGGTGTCCAGCTTGACAGAATGGGGCTTTGGGCCGCATACTGAAAGGAGGATATTCCTTGTGTTCGTGAAGCGCCACGACATGTAATTTGTATGTGAGACCTGTCCATCATTGGCGCTGGCGAGGCCGCCAGCATTCCGCACAACTGTTGGTGGCCGACGGTGGTAGTAGTGGTGGCGTTGTTGTGGAGGGCTTGCCAATTCCGTGAGTATTGAATCACACAGTCGGGCGCGATCGCCCGGCGCGGTTAATTCCGCACAAACGTTTCCTGGTGGGTTTGTCGTCCGTTTTGTTTCGTCGTCGCAGGCATGGAATTCAGTAGACGGCGCTCGCCTGTCCAACCCCTGGAGCGCATGGAGTGCGTGGCCCGGTCATCCGGCGGTGCAACCGCCTCTTCCGCGCCTCGCGAAATCGTCGACGCTCTCCGCTCCCGCTCCGGTGTCTACACCCCGCGTTCCCGTTCCCGCCGTCCCCCGGCCCTCGCAGAAGCCGTATACTCCTCATCGCGAGCCGGCGCATGGTGAGCGGTCAGCGCCCGTCAAGTCGCGATCCCAGGCTGCTCGCCAGCCCGCGCGTCTGGTCCGTCCGGCGCGTGCCGTCGCTCCGCAGCCCGAGCTTGCGTGGCCATCGAGCTTCGATGACTGGATGATCGACATCGTACGGCGTCGCGCTTTGCGGTTGAATAGCGGCGCCCGACGGCGTGGCGTGCGTGGCACGGTGCGTGCCGTCGAGCTGGCGCACATTCTGGAGCATTCCAAGGACCGCGATGGCCGCTGGCTGTGCGCGATCTGCGACGAGCCGGTGACGCTCAACGATCTCTCGTTCGATCACGTGGTCGCCCTGGCTGATGGTGGCGAGCATGCCGCCACGAATCTGGTTCCGGCGCACCGCAAGTGCAATGAGATCAAAGGCTCCGAGAAGGCCCAGAATCGCGCGCAGGCGCTGGATCGGTGGCTCTCTGAGTGGGCGGTCTCGCACAATGGCGCGATGCCTCGCGGCGTCACGCGGCACCCCGCCGCCGCCGCTGCCGCGCGTGTCGCCGCTCAGCGATACGCCTAACGCCTAACCTGGTGACGCCGACCCGAAGCCCTCGTTCCGCGATGGACGGGGGCTTTTTCACGCCTCCCGCTCAGGCGTGTCATCTTCAGAGCGACCAAGTGTTTCGCCGTCGTCCATCTCGCGCCGCGCCACTGCTCGCGCATCCGCTCGTGTCAGCATCGCGATGACGATTGCTGGGACGATGAATAGGACAAGGACCACCGCGGCGATGATATAGCCGAGCGTCGCATGCGAGGCGAGGATATACGCCAGCAGTGCGATGCACCCCACCACGAGCACGGCGGTGTACCACGGTGAGGTGGGCATACGAGGTAGCATGGCGTCTCTCTTCTCTTCCGCGCGCACTGCCGTGATGCGCTCGCTGACGTATATCCATGCGACGAGAAGCATCACGTGGCACGCGCCCTGCGGCCAAGGTGGATGTCCGGAAGTCACAGCTGAGGGTACATCGTACATGGAAGGTGTCCGCAACATGCCATTCGTCGATATCGTTTACGCACAACTTCCCCGCGAGATCAAAGATAACCTCTCGCCTGAGCAGTGGAACCTGGCCCAGCGCGACATCATCGAAGAGGGCAAACCTGTGCCTGAGACGACGGAGTACGTCAACGTGAAGAACGGGCTGCGGCATCGCTACGAGCGTGGTGAGCGCGCCAAGGGTCCCTTGCTCCCGGCGTATGATCTCTCGGGCGCGCGTGGTGGGGACGACACGCAGTTTCACACCTCGCCGTAGGTCGGCACTGTACGCCGCCGTGCGTGTCGGGGCGGGCGGTTGAGGCATGCCTCGACCCTACAACGTCGCGTGGCTGTGCCGGTGGGGCTACTGATTCGTCTGGGAATCGCCGCGCAGGCCACGCGACACCTCGTCGGCGAGCGCAATGGGGTCGATATCAAGCTGCCGCAGCGCCGCGACCGCCACGCTTTCGGTGGAGCGTAGCAGTGCGAGCAACACATGTGCGGGTCCGACGGACCGCTCGCCCAGCCGCGCTGCTTCGTTCTTCGCGCGCAGTACGATCTCGTGCGCGAGAGATGTCACGCCCGTCATGTTGGATGACGCCGAGGCGTCCGCGACGCCATCGAGCGCGCGGCGTACGGCGAGGATCGTCGCGCCGTGCTGGTCGAGCGCCTGTGCGGCGTAGCTCCGCCCTTCGAGCACAAGTCCCAGCAGAATGTGCTCGTCGCCGATGGCGTCCACATGAAGATAGTGCGCCTCAAGTTGCGCGAGGGCTAACACGTGCTGGGTGTCCTCGTTCAATCCGTCGATCTGCATGCTCGCGGCTCGCGCGTTTGACAGGGGCGCATATGTGAAGTCGCCCTCTTGCCGTGTCGCCGAGGTTGGTGGGCTCGCGTTGTGTGGGCTACCCGACTGGCCCAGCACCCGGAGCGTCTCCGCACGTAGCCGTTCGACACTGACGCCCAGGCTCTCCAGTGATCCGACGCCGATGCCCTCACCCTCGCGCAACAGGCCCAGCAGCAGGTGCTCGGTGCCGATATAGCGGTGATTGAGGCGGAGCGCCTCGTCGACAGCCAGCTCGATGACCGCCTTCGAACGTGGCGTCAACCCGATCTCGCCCAGCACGATCCGGTCGCCCCGACCAACGATGAACTCGATGGAGCTGCGCAGCGTGTTCAGCTCGACTCCCTGGCGCTGCAGCACCTTCGCGGCCACTCCGTCGGCCTCGCGGACGAGCCCAAGCAGCAGGTGCTCTGTCCCGATATAGTTGTGGTTGAGGCGGTGCGCCTCGTCCTGCGCGAGGCTCAGCACCTTGCGCGCCCGCTCGGTAAACATGTCGAAGCCCTGGTGCATCTGTCGCGCCACCTTCTCGTGCTACGGCGTGAGCGCGAACGACGACGTTTCCCGACATACGTGCCAGAGCAATATCTCGTTGCAGCCAGACGGTAGCGCATCTCAGCACGAGCAGATGGACCATCCACGGGAACGCAGCCGGATGAGTGAACCACTCGGCAGCGACCCCTTCCCTCTAAGGGAAGGGGGTTGGGGTTAGGTTCTGCCCGACTGGTAGGCAGCGGAAGAGGTCCCGCTCTTACACGTCGGTTCCCGGCGGCACCAGCTCATCGATCTTGCGCAGGTGCTCCGGCGGAATCGTGACGTCGAGCGCGCCGAGGTTGTCGTCGAGCTGCTCGGCGGTGCGCGGGCCAATGATGGGCGCGGTGATGACCGGATTCGCCAGCACCCACGCGAGAGCGTACTGCGCGAGGTTAGCGCCCACGGCTTCCGCAAGCGGTAGCAACTGCTCCACCAGCTCCATCTTGCGCTGTCCACTGGGGGAATCCGGCTGATCGATGAAGCGGTCGCGTGCGACACGCGACTCCGGGCTGATAGCCGCGCCCCGGCGATACTTGCCGGTGAGCCAGCCGCGATTGAGCGGACTCCACGGAATCACGCCGGTGCCGTATTTCTGACAGACGGGCAGCACATCGCGCTCGATGGAGCGGACGAAGATGCTGTATGGCGGCTGCTCCGAGGCGAAGCGCGCCAGATTGCGGCGATCCGAGACCCAGTAGCTCTCGACCAGCTCCCACGCGGGGAAGGTGGAGCTGCCGATATAGTGCACCTTGCCACTGTGGACCAGATCGTCCAGCGCGCTGAGCGTCTCCTCGATGGGCGTGTCGGGATCGGGCCGGTGCAGCTGATAGAGGTCGATGTAGTCCGTCTGCAGGCGGCGCAGGCTGTTCTCGACCTCGCGCAGGATATGCACGCGACTGTTGCCCGAATCGTTGGGGCCGTCGCCCATCGGCATGTGGACTTTCGTGGCCAGAATCACGCGGTCACGCCGTCCGCGCAGCGCCTTGCCGACGATTTCCTCGCTTTCGCCGTTGCTGTAGACGTTGGCGGTGTCGACAAAGTTGATGCCCGCGTCGAGCGCCCGATGGAGTATTCGGATGCAGTCGTCGTGGTCGGGATTGCCACGCTGGCCAAACATCATCGTGCCGAGGCACAGGGGACTTACTTTGACGCCGGTGCGTCCGAGCGTGCGGTAGTGCATATCAGGCTCCTTTCCTCCCTGCCAGTGTGTCACATGTGGAGAGGGGAGCCGCCCGCGTTACGGCGTGGTGAGCACGCAGCGGCTGATGTCGAGCTGGATATCGCGCGTCACGAGGACGATATGCGCGGGCGCCAGTGGGCGCGGCAAGGCGCTGGTTGCGCTGGCGATACAGCGGTCGCTCGGGCAGAAGGTGATGCTGTTGCCGTCGACCTCGAAGAGATACGTGCGGGTGCTGGTCCCGGCGGTGAAGTCGGTGCTGCCGCTCGCGCCGTTGCCTTGCTGCTGGTGTACCGTCACCAGGTCGAAGCCGGGGCACGCGGCTGACTGGGCGGTGTGGGGCTGGTTCGGGCTGCAGTAGACTGTCGCGGAGTAGAGCACGTTCCCATTTGCGTCGTCCGCCTCGATGCCGAACTGCGGTAGGCGTCCCTGTCCGATCTTGACCGTCTCGACCGTGATGTCGAGGGCGAGGGTGTAGGCAGATGCGGTCGGGACGTACGGCAGCGCCACCCGTTGCTCGGCGTCGCTATCGGTGTGTACGTGACCGCCGCCCGCCTGCCAGGAGGTTGGAAACGACCAGCCACCGGCTCCGCTTGACCAATCCGCGGAGTAGAGTGTGCGCGGCGTCGGGGTCGCGGAGGGGGTTGCGGTAGCGGTCGCCGCAGGCGCCAGGTGCGCCGGTGCGTTCAGTTTCCCGCCCAACACGAGACCGCCAGCGATGAGCGTGACGACCGCCAGCAGTGCGAGTCCGCCGATGAGTGCGCGCATGCGATGGCTCGGCACAGTATCTCGCGGCTCGCCTGAGGGATGCGGAGGTGCTGCCTCGCTGCTCATGTGTCAGTCCTTCGCGGATGCGTCAGTGTCCGTTGGAGATGTCGGTATCCAATCTCTATGACTGACTCGATGGTGAGGCGTTTACCGCGAGTGGCCGCCCTGGAGTGAACCGCTTAGCGCTGGCCGGTGCTGATGCTGCAGGTGGAGTATCCCGTGCTGCCGCTCGCGGGAGGTGCGCA
>CAYRVF010000120.1:0-15215 GCA_964427535.1 uncultured Ktedonobacterales bacterium | reverse complement strand
TGGCGAGCGAGACGCCGAGAATGGCGTTCGCGCCGAGCTTACCCTTGTTGGGCGTGCCGTCCAACTCGATCATGTGCTCGTCGATCGCGACCTGATCGAGCGCGTCGAGGCCGGTGAGGGCATCCTGCAGCGTCTCGTTGACGTTGTTGACGGCGGTGAGCACGCCCTTGCCGTTGTAGCGGTGCGGGTCGCCGTCGCGCAGTTCCACTGCCTCATGCGCGCCCGTCGACGCGCCCGAGGGCACCTTTGCCGTGCCGCGCGCGCCGCCCATCAGCGTCACCGTGACCTCCACGGTCGGCGTTGCCCGCGAATCCAGGATTTCGCGGGCGGAGATATCTTCGATGATGGTCTCGTCGCCTCGGTTGCTCGTCATGGGGTCGGCCTCCCAGCGTAACATGCTCGACGGCGCCGGACGCGTATGAGTCGTGGTGTCTCCGGCGCGCGTGACAGTGCGTACGACATTCCGGGGAAGTATAGGACCGGCACGGCGGCGCGCGTCAAGCATGCGCGTGAGTGCGTGCCGAGATGCTATAGCAGAGGCGTTGCCACTCGCCCTACGCACTGACCGGCAGCATTGGCGAATCCATCAATGACTGCCTGTAACAGCCGGTACCCTCGAACGTAATTAGAGTGGGAGCGAGGAGGCGAATGCGCTCCGTGGGTTAGGCGGCGCGTGGTGCTCCTCGCGGAGGATAGAGACTATGCATACGCAAGCTCAAGTCGACTGGCCACGGGTTGTCATCGTCGGCGGCGGATTCGGCGGATTGCATGCCGCGCGGGCGCTGGGGTCCGCCCCGGTGCGCGTCACTCTGATCGACCGCAACAACCACCATCTGTTTCAGCCGCTGCTCTATCAGGTCGCGACGGCGGCGCTCTCACCCGCCGACATTACCGCGCCCATCCGCCATGTCGTGCGCTCGCAGAAGAACACCGAGGTGCTGCTGGCGGAGGTAACGGCCGTCAACCGCGCCCAGCGCACGGTCACGATGCGCGACATGAGCAGCGGGCAGGAGCGCGGCATCGAGTACGACTACCTGGTGCTGGCGACGGGCGCGGGCGAGAGCTACTTCGGCCACGCCAACTGGGAGACGTACGCTCCTGGCCTTAAGAGCATCGCCGACGCCACAGCCATCCGCCGCAAGGTGCTGACGGCGTTCGAGGCGGCCGAGGCGGCGATGCATCTCGACCCGAACGATCCCGAGACGCGCGCGCTGCTGACGTTCGTCATCATCGGTGGCGGGCCGACGGGCGTGGAGCTGGCGGGCGCGCTGGCCGACCTCTCGCACAAGGCGCTGGCGTCCGACTTCCGCCACATTAACCCGGCTTCCGCGCGCATCGTATTGGTCGAGGCGGAGCCCCGGCTGCTGGGCACGTTCGCGCCGTCGCTCTCGGGCCGTGCGGCGCGTGAGCTGCGGCATCTCGGCGTGGAGGTGCGCACCGGCGCGCGCGTGACGGATGTCGATGCGGACGGCGTCGAGATCGGCGATGAGCGTATCGCGGCGAAGACGGTGATCTGGGCAGCTGGCGTGCGCGGCTCACCGGCGGGCGAGTGGCTGGGCGCCGAGATGGACCGCGCGGGGCGTGTCATCGTCAGGCCGGACCTCTCTGTGCCGGGAGCGCCGGAGGTCTTTGTGCTGGGCGACACCGCTCACTACGTTGAGGGCGCGCACCTGCTGCCGGGCGTCGCGCAGGTGGCGATGCAGCAGGGCGACTACGTAGCGACGGTGATCCGCGCGCGGGTGGCGGGCGAGTCTGCGCCCCGGCCGTTCCACTACCGCGACAAAGGCATGCTCGCGACGGTCGGACGCACCTACGCGATTGCCGATATCGGTCCCTTCAAGCTCGGTGGCTTTCTGGCGTGGCTCATCTGGCTGGGCGTCCACATCTGGTTCCTCATCGGGTTCCGCAATCGCGTCCTGGTGCTGATCCAGTGGGCCTGGGCGTATCTGACGTACCAGCGTGGCGCCCGCCTCATCTGGTCTGAGGAGCAGCCAGCGACTGAGCGGGTGCCGGTGGCGGTGCGGCGGTAGATTGGGGCCGCGTGCGCCCTACGCGCGACGCGCACATTCTGGCTCCCCTCTCTCACCATCAGGTGGGGAGGGGTTGGGGGAGGGGGCCAGCCATCTCTACCGCGTGCTCGCCCAGACCCGGTGCGCGACCCCGGGGTAGTCGATCACCAGGCCGTGCTCGCCCACACTCAGCTCGGCGGTGAAGCCGGTCTCGAGCGACTCGTAGCGATAGCGCGCGCCGGCCTCGTCGCTGGCGAGGCAGGTGTAGCGCTGGCAGACGCGACCGACCTCGGTAGAGGGCAGTGATACGTAGGCGACATCGAGCTCGGCGGACTCGCCCGGCTGGAGCGAGAGCCGCCGGATGGGCAGGGTGTTCGTGAACCCGGAGCCCCAGATGTCCACGTCGGAGCAGCCGTCCAGGTTGTGCCGGGCGTGCCCGGCGGCCTCTCGCCAGCGACCGTCGCCCGTGGCGAGCAGGTGCAGGTGTGGGCCGTTGGGCGCCAGCACAGAGACGCGCACTTCCTGCATCCTCCACCCGGCGTCGCAGCGTATCGTGTAATAAACGCGCGTCGTCTGGCCCTGATAGTGGCGGATCATCACCCCGTCCGCGCTGATGCCGTTCTCGTGTTCCGCGACATGTACATGCTCGAGCCCCGGATCATCTCCGGTGGACCAGATGACCTCGCACTCCATCGTGAATACTCCCGCTCACGCACCGCCAGGAAGTCGCCAGGACATCCACCAGCGTGCCGGATCGTCGGCGCTGTGTGCGCAGCGTACCACGTCTGGCCCCGAGTGAGAGCACGACCCGGCGGAACAGGCCGACCACCGCTTAACCTGTCCCCATTTTGCCTTGACGCCTGGCACGACAACTTTGCACAATAGCTCAGGCGCAGTCTCTGCGGGCATATCGTCTGCAGGCATATCACGAGAGACAGGTGAGGCGGGCGCCGTGCCCGCCAGCAACTGCAGTCCAGAAGGAGAGCGTCCCATGCCGACCGCTGATCTTGAGCGCGGAATCGTTATCGCCCATCCGGCGGGTCTCACGTGGGACGACGCCGGACCACTCGCCCTGGTTGAAGACGACCTCGACGACGACGAGCCTGATGACGACGAAGATGAGGACGATGAGGACGACTTCGACGACGAAGACGACGAGTTCGATGACGAGGACGACGAGGAAATCGAGGACTGGGAAGAGGACGAGGACGACGACGAGGATGAAGACGAGGAGGTGGATGAGTAGCCCCTCGCCGAGCATTTCGAATACGTAGCCATCTGCTCCTCCCAACTCCCCTTGCGCGGGGAACAGCCCCTCCCCTCCGCGGGGAGGGGTTGGGGCAGAGGTTCTGCCTCATCGCACCGCAAGGATGAGGTGAACATGCGGTCCAAATACCCGGTCGCTTCGGGCTAGGCGCATTGACAGCTTCTTCGTGCCCCACCTATACTAGCGCCTGTTCGTTCGCGGCCAGGGTTGGAGCCGCGCGGCTCGGGTCAAGGATGGCGCGACGGATGCACGCGGCGCAGCGGGACGAGGAGGATCGGCCATGAGGGATGGACCGCCGCGGCAGCCCTTTCGGACTGGGCGCCCCCGACAAACGGCGGCGCCAAATGCCTCAGATGCCGATCTTCAGAATCCGTACCGTGCCTACCGACCTTACGGGGGGGCACGCACGGGGCTGCCCGCACCGCAGTCCGGCGGCGCACGCGTGCCGTCCGAGGCTGACGAGTGGGACGAGGTGGCGGCACAGGGCTGGACCACCTCACATGCCGCCGCGGTTGCCGGGCGACACACCGGGTTCTCCCTCTTCCACGACGGCAACGCCGGACACCTCTGGCGTGCGGAGGTTGCCTCCACGTTTGGCGAGGCGCTGTTGAGCGCTGGGATGCTGATGTGGCTGGCCTATCTGCCCTCGGCATCGCTTAGCACGCTGGTCTTCGCGGTGCTCGCGCTCGCGCTACCGTGGCTGCTCGCGGGTCCGCTGTCGACTCCGCTGCGCTCAGTGGCTGAGCCGGGCCGTCCGCTCGCGTTGATCGGGCGGTTGCGGGCGGTGCTCACGCTCGGCCTCATCGCGATGCACTTTCGCACGATCTTCCCGGTCGTCTATCTGCTGCTCTTCGCCATCTCACTCTGTGGACGATTACGCGGGGGACTGCGTGTCGCGGCGACGCGGACCTGCCTCGCGCCCGGCGAGCCAGAGCGGGTGTCGGACGACCTGTTCGTCGGATCGGCAATCGCGACCGTGCTCGGTCCGCTACTCGCCACGGTCTTCTTCGTGCTCGTAGGCGAGCGCATTCCGTTGGTCGCCGTCGCGGCGGCCGTCTGTTTCTTCCTCTGCGCGAACTCGGACGGCTTTCTCGATGCGCTACCGCCCAACCGGCGCGCGTTTCTGCTGGCGATGCCTTCGACCGACGACGCGGAGCGCGCACGCGCGCTCGACAGTGACGACGTGCCCGCAGACGATACCGACGAGGTGGACCGGGGGGCGGGGGACGAGGCGGCGCAGCGTCGCCGCGAACTCGCCCTGCCTGAGTGGTATCAACAAGGTCCTGGCACGATGAGGCAGGAGTGGGCGGATATCGGCGCGGGCTTCGGGCTGGCCGGTGGGCAGCGCGCCTCATTCCTCGGACTGCTGGCAGTCGTCGCCGTCGCCCTGGTCGCCGGTGGGCTCTCGGTGGTCGAAGTGCTCTACGTCACTGGCGATATGGGGCTCGCGAGCTTCTATCTCGGCCCCCTGCTCGCCGCCGAGGGAGCGGGTGTCGCGGTCGGCGCCTTCCTCGCCGAGGACGCGCTCCGCAAGGTACATCCGCGTGCGCTGACTATCCTGGGGCTGGCGGGGTCAGGCTGTGGCGTGGGGCTGCTGGCGGTGATGCCGCTGCTGCCGCAGGCATTCGTGGCCGCGCTCGTGCTCGGCTGCGCGAACGCTCTCGCGCTCTCGGGCGCGCGGCGACTCGTGCGCGGGAGCTTCGTCGGTGCGGAGCGGCGCGCGCTCAGTGCGGCGGAGTCCTTGGCGACCGCGCTCGCGGGCATCGTCGGCGCTCTGACCTTTGCGTATGCGGCTGGCGGGAAGTCCGCGCTCGCTCTGCCGGGCCACTCGACTGCTGCCAGCAGTGGCCTTCCGCTCGGCGAGGTGCTGCTCGGTATGGGCGCCTGCCTGATCGCGGCGGCAGTGCTCGTGCTGGTCGCGGGCGTGCTGCCAGGGAGGCGTGCCCGCACAGCTGCCCCACATGACGCCGCTTCCACCAATTTCGACGGCGACGATCTGACGCCGAGCAGCGCGTACCTGCCAGCCGTCGACGACGACGAGTGGGAGGCGGCGCCACGCAGCTCACGTGGGCGCGGCGGCTATCGCGACGACGAGTATTCGAGCGAGCACGACGCCTACGGCGACGATGAGGAGGGCGACTCGGCCTACGGACCTGCCAGCAATCGCTACTCCGGCCGGTT
This sequence comes from uncultured Ktedonobacterales bacterium, assembly GCA_964427535.1. Taxonomy (GTDB): domain Bacteria; phylum Chloroflexota; class Ktedonobacteria; order Ktedonobacterales; family JADMIN01; genus CAYRVF01. The sequence continues at coordinate 9,758 of CAYRVF010000120.1, read as the reverse complement.
TGACGCATATGATTCGGCTGAGTATGAGCAGCCTGATGACGACGAGTATAACGACCCACCGAGCAGGCGTGGCCGCCGCTGGTAGAGCCCATGGAGACACTCGTCCGCCCCTCGCCAACGTATGATCGTACCGTGGCGTGATTCTTGTATCGTCGCTCGCCTGGGCATGCTATACTCTTGCCAACCCGCTTCCCCAGTTGCCTCGCCGATCGCCTTCCACTATCTCGGCTCCGACCACAGATGGTTCGCGACACGCGGAAGAGAGGCGTGCCATGTCAATGCAGACACCGGCAAGCGCGGCAGGCCCGGGCGCCCAGGAGCTCGCGGCTCCCAAGCAGGGCTCGCTGCCCCGGCAGACCGTTGGCGGCCTGATTGCCATCAGCATCTTCTGGTTCGCGATCAATTTCCATTGGGCGGCGCTGCAATTGCTCATCGTACCCGGCCAGGTGACACAGCTTCTGCTGCGTGTCGCGCCAGGGGCGACCCTCAGCGCGCAGGCGAGCTGGGTGACGGCGAATCGGCCGCTCATCCTGGCGATGGTCAGCGCGCCCGGCCTGATTGTGGCGCTCATCGCCAACCCCCTCTTCGGTCTCTTCAGCGACCGAACGCACAGCCGCTTCGGGCGCCGCCGTCCGTATGTCGTGTGTGGCACGGCGGTGAATGTGGTCGCGCTCGTGCTCATGGCGCTGCTGCCCGCCTCGCTCATCCAGACGGGGCAGACCTCGTCGCTGGTGCCCGCGCTGATTGCGCTGACCGGCGGCCTGATGCTCGCGCAGCTTGCCAACAACTCCGCCGTCGCGCCGTTTCATGCGCTGCTGCCAGACCTCGTGCCCGAGGAACAGCGCGGCACCGCATCTGGCATCATGGGGCTGGCGCTCTTCCTGGGGCAGATCGGTGGAGCCGTCGCTCCGTCGCTCTTCGGATTCAACTCGGATGCGCTGCTCTCGGGGAAGCAGTCGTTCGCGGCGTATCAGCATGGCATCATGCTCAGCTATGTCTCCGTCATCGTCGTCATCGTGGTCATGGCGAGTCTGACGGCGATCCTTGTGCATGAGCGGCCCTGGACTCCCGATGCGACGTCGGACCAGACCGCGGAACCCCTGACACAGACCATGCGTGACCTCGTGCTCACGGTGGTCGTCATCGTCGTCGTGAGCGCCGCGCTGATCGGGCTGCTGGCCTCGAACATCACACGGCTCAGTCTTTCCAGCGACACACTAAACGTGGTCGAGCTTGTCGCGGTCGTTCTCGCCGGACTAGGGGCCGCCAAAGCGTTCGACTTCCGGCCGAGACGCAATCCCGACTTTAGCTGGGTGGTGCTGACGCGCATGCTCGTGATGATGGGCGTCTATATGGTGCAGTCGTTCTTGGTGTATTTCATGGGCGATGTCGCGCACGCGCCGTCGCCGGAGATGGCGACGACCGAGTTCGTCATCGTGCTGACGGTCACCGCGCTGATCAGCACCTCGATCGCTGGCTGGGCGTCCGACCGCTTCGGGCGCAAGCGCATGGTGTACGTGTCGGGCACGTTCATGGCCATCGTGGGCGCGGTGTTCGTGCTGGCGCCACTGCTCGTGCCGCAACTCGTCTTGCCAATCGCATTTGCCGTCAGCGCCATCTTCGGCCTCGGCTACGGCGCTTACATCAGCGTGGACTGGGCGCTCGTCGCGGACGTGCTGCCCTCCGGGGCGACGTTCGCCCGCGATATGGGCATCTGGAACCTCGGCCTGACTGTGCCGCAGGTCTTCGCGCTCGTGCTGGGAAGCTGGCTGATCGCGCTGGGCACCGTGCTCGTGAGCAAGACCTTCGGCTACACGCTGCTGTTCATCTGGTTCGTGGTCTTCTGCGTCGCCGGCACCGTAACGGTGCGCTTCATCAAAGGAGTGAAGCGCTAACGCGGCAGACGTAGCGCGGCTGAGACGAGAATACTGAGCGCGAGGGCGACGCCGAACTGCAGGTGCAGCATCGCGACCTGCTTCGTGCCGAAGCGAAGGGCGAGCCGGTCGGTCGCCGTCCGCACCGTCTGCAGGTGGCGGAGCGCGGGCACGATGGTGACCCAGACGGCGAGCGTGAGCAGCGGCAGCAGCCCGACGGCCGCGACGACCGTCGTGACGACGTACGCGCCGAGCACGAGCACCTGCTGATAACGCCGCGCGAAGGGCAGGCCGAAGCATACCGGAATCGTGCGCTTGTCGACCGCCTTGTCGTCGGCGTAGTCGCGGATGTTGTTGATGTTGAGGATGGCTGTCACGAGCAGGCCCACCGGAATGCTCGCGGCCAGCACGCTCCACGACCAGCGCGGAATCTGTACCCAGTACGCGCCCCAGACCATGAGCACGCCCATCGCCAGGAAGACGAGCGGATCGCCCAGGCCACGGCTGGCGAACTTGAAGGGCTTGGCGTTATAGAAGTAGCCCGCCGCCAGCCCGGCCAGCCCGAAGAGTAGGATGGCGGGACCACGCAGCAGAATCAGCCCCACCCCGAGCAGCGCCGCGAGCGCGAACGAAGCGATGCCGCCGCCGAGCACCTGTGCGGGCGACATCTCATTCGTGAAGATCACGCCGCTCGCCCCCAGCGACTCGTGCGTGTCGAGATCGTAACGCCAGTCGAAATACTCGTTGAAGTAGTTGGTGCCGACCTGCAGGAACAGACACGAGAAGAACGTCAGCGCGAAGATGCCCGGGGAGAAGGCGCCATCGCGCACCGCCAGCGCGGTGCCGACGAAGACCGGCGTGAGGGTCGCGGTGAGCGTCGCCGGGCGCGCGACTTTGAGCCATATCCGCCAGGAAGGTGATGCGGTCGCCGCCCGCTGTGGTTGCTCTTGTACCCGCGAAACCTGCTGTGACATCGCGTCTTCCTCAGTCCCTCTCACCCGGGTTGGCGCCCCGTCGCGCCCGCACGTCTCTCCCCAAGCAGTCCTAATTGTACGTCATCTGACCGAATGCGCACCATTCGCCGTCCGCACTCGTTATATATCATGAGATTTGAAAATGTACGATAAGTTGGAATTGCGAGATGGAGCACTGCATGCGAGGAGACGCGCTGTCTTGTAGAACGCTGCGCGCCCCGCTGTGGTCATCGTCGCCGCCAAACGGACGGCACACCCTCTAGAGACGCGCCGGAGACGGAGACACACCGCGCGTGACAGACGCCGAACCAGAGCGCTTGAGTGGGGGAAGTCGGGGAGTACGCAGACATGACACGGAACACGCGACAGGCAAGACAGAGGCAGAGCGCCCCGCAGCAGGGGAGCGCGGTGGCCGTGCTGGCGCGTCCGCTGGTGCGGCGAGCGGCCGCGCGGAGCGGCAAGCCGCAGGCGGCGCGACCTCTGCCGCTTATGGACGAGACGATGCTGCGACGGCGCGTTGCGGAGCTGGACGCACGCCGCAAGGCAGTTGGCTGTTCGCAGATGGCGCTCGCGGCTGCCCTTGGCGTCAGCCGCTCGACCGTGGCGCGGCTGCTGCGCGATCCTCGCGTCGGTCGCGGGCTGGCGACGGTCGAAGGGCTGGGACGCCTCGAGGCCGCGCTTGGTTCGTATGAGCGGACGAACGCGAAGGCTGCGCGCAGCGGGCGGACGGCGCCAGAACGCCGTCAGCCTCGGCCGCCGCGCCAGATCAGCGCACGCCAGGACGACACGTTCGCGCCGCGCCAGCGCAAGCGCTCGACGACGGTGCGCATCGCGAAGTGGGCGGCGACCGACGCGCCCGTCGACCTGACCCAAATCGAGAGCGCAATGATGCCTGCGGGTGGACAGCGCTATCGCATCCTCATCGCGGAAGACGACGCCGCCACCATCGGTCTCTACACGATGGTGCTGGCGGAAGACGACGAGATGCGCTACGAGCTCGATGTCGTACAGACTCCACAGGCGTGCCTGGAGCACCTCCGACGCGCGCGGCAGGGGAAGCCGTACGATCTGCTGCTCACCGACCTCGGGCTGGCCGACGTGCGCCCCGATGACCAGCGGCCCAGCCTGCTGCAACAGTTCGCCGAGCATCCCGATCTGTTGCCACCCGCGCTGTTGGTGGTGAGTGGCATCTCGCCGTATTCGCTGCAACGCAAGCGCGCGCAGCTCGCCACGCTGGGGGCGGCGTTCCTGGCGAAGCCGTTCGACATCGACGAGCTGCTGGCCGTCGTGCGGGCACTCTGCCTCGCACAGGTGCCGCCCGACGTCTGCGTCTCCTTCGCGCAGCCCGACCTCCAGTAGCCCCACCAGTGCCCCAGGACTCCCCATGTGCAGAAGACCGCCTCACACGCGTTGGTCGCGACGCCGTGAGGCGGTCCTTCACGTGTAGAGGAGAGAACGGCGCCGCTGGTCATTTAGCGCCTCGACCCACGGCCTGTGCCGATCTCCCGATCAGAGACGTGTCCATCCTATGAGTTTGGCAACCGCATTGCTATATGGTGTTGTGTCTCGCAGGTGTGGATGGCGGTTGAGGTGGTGCGGCGAGACGGGAACAACGGGCGGAGGACGACGGAGCGGCAGTGCTGGTGGCCGCATCCCTCTGGCGGTATGTGAGGCTGAAGGGCGAAGGAGGAGAGGTCGATGAGCACGGACTACGCACCGGCAAAGTGGATACCCACCAACCACATGTGGTCGGGGCGCGGTGGTCACACGCCGAAGTGGATCATCGTACACGGCACGGCGGGTGGCAACAGCGCGGACGGGGTCGGCACCTACTTCCAGTCGGACAATCCTCCGACGAGCACGCACTACGTCGTCGGATTGAACGGCGAGGTCGTGCAGTGCGTGGCCGAGGCCGACAGCGCCTGGGGAAATGGCGTTGTGACGGCGGGACACGATCCCTGGTGGACGTCGAGTGTCAATCCGAACTTCCTGACGTTCAGCATCGAGCACGTCAAGCCCGACACCAACAATGGCAGCCAGCTCACGCAGGCCCAGAAAGAGGCGAGCTTCGCGCTCATCAAGCACCTGTGTGAGAAGCACAACATCCCCAAGCAGAAGGCCGACGCGAACGGCGGCATCACCGGGCATTACAGCATCGATCCGGTGAACAAGTCACACTGTCCGGGGCCGTATCCGTGGGATGAGCTGTTCACGTATCTGAGTGATGGAGGAGGGGCAACGGTGGGCGTTCCAACTGGTTGGAAGGACGACGGCGCGGCACTGACGGCGCCAAACGGAATCAAGGTGCAGCTCGGCTTCCGGTGGTACATCCTGACCCATCCGTGGCTGGCCGACAACTGGCCGATCGAGGCCGAGCACTACGCGCAGACGATTGACATCACCAACCCGAGCTCGGGCAGCGGCACCGTGCAGCACTTCCGCAAGTCCATCCTGGCCTGGCAGGAGTCGACCGGGGACCTGGTGGAGCTGTGGGCGGGCGCGACGTCGCTGGCTTGGGAGCAGCGTGCCGAGGCGGCTACGGTAGCAGCAGCAGCGCGGACCGCGGCCGTCTCACCGCAAGCCACGGCGGGAGTCGCCCCGGTGGGCGCCAAGGTGCCGGTGGGCGTGACGGTCGCGGGCGGAGCTGCCGCCGTAGCGGGCGGCTCATCACTCGCCTACATCGCACCGAGCGCGACGCGCACGGCCATGGCCACCGCGACGCGGAGCAGCAGCGCCTCAGCGGTCGCGGGCGATCCGATCGGTCAGCGCATCTCGAGCCTGGAGCACCAGATTCAGACGCTGATTACCGGCCTGAGCACGAATCCGAAGACGCGCAAGATCGTGCAGGACATCACCGACGAGGCCGAGGTGCTCGCGCCGGATCTCGCGGCGGGCGTCAAGAAGGGCATCTTCTCGAACCCGCGCTCGCTGATCCGCTGGGTGCTGATGATCGTGGGCCTGCTCTTCAGCGACATCGTGGCATGGTTCGTCTCGTCCATTGCGCATCATCCGAGCGGCCTGCCGCTGCCCTTCCTGACGGTCGGCACGGTTGTGAGCGGCCTCGCCTTCCTGAGCGTGTTCCGCCGATAACCGCGCCGATGCGGCACAGCCCTCCCCGAGGCCACGTCCTCAGAGAGGGCTGTCGTCTGTCCGCATGTCGGAGGAAGTGTCGTTTGTCGGGGCGAGGCATGCCTCGCCCGCTCTCGCTGCCACATGTACCATCGTGCCCACGTCGCTTCTCAGTAACGTGGGCGCGATGTGCATAATCGGGGCTGGACGCGCGTACCTACAGGTGCATGCTCCAAAACCTGATTTCCTGGCGCGGGTCCTCGATCTCGCTTCCCCAATGGCCGCGCAGCATCGACGGCAGTGCGGCGGCAATGCGCGGCATGAGGTTTCCGCCGGGCGTCTGCTTGGGTGGCTCACGCAGCGCCGCCGCGGCTTGCATCGCGACGACCCGCTGCATCCGCAGGCGCGGCAGGTCTTCGAGCACCTCTTCGGTGAAGGCCAGATATTCTTCGTAGGAGGAGAGCGGCTCGTTCCCGTCGAGCTGGCGCTGAATGAGCACCGCCGGACAGCTATTGCGGTCCGCGAGGAAGTGCACGACATCCTGCACGCGATGCCCGGCCAGCGCCAGGCGTGCCTGCCAGTGAGGGTCGCCCGCCCGCACCGGGGTGAAGCTCTGGAGCTGCCGCCAGATGCGCGGCGATGGCGCGAAGAGATCCGTCAGCTGCTGCACACAGTCAGACCAGAACTTTACCCGCAGCCGTGAGCAGTCTGGCAGCGCCGGGCTGAACTGCATGACCCGCGACCACCCTGGCAATTGCTCGCGCGGCACCGCATCGAATTGCGCCGTGGCGAAGACGCTGACACACCACCCGACGAGGAAGCGCACGGCGGGAGATGAATCGATGACGCGCCACCAGGCGTCGCGCTGCATAAGCTCGCGCCCACGCGGCACCGCGGTGAACAGCTTGCCGTTGACCCAGATACGACCGGTGCGCGGCAGCAGCAGCGCCAGCTCGTGTTCACCCATCGTCACCGCGCTCGTCGAGAGCTGATAGGTGTATTGGGCCAGGTAATAGATGTTCGTCGGGCCGTCGCTCGACTCACCTTTCGCGGCATCACGTAGCTCCGCCTCAGACGATCCTATCGTCTTGAGGGCATGCCTGAGCACCTGTGATTGGGTTGCCCGCTCCGGCAGACCCGCGCCGCCTCCGGCCGCGAGCGGCACCGGTCCTCCAGACAGGCGGTCGCCTGCCAGTGGCGCCTCGGCGAAGCCCGAGGAACTGGAGTTGCGTCCTCGCTCGAACTCTGATGCGTGGTTTCTCATCGCAGCACTCTGCTTCCTTTGCCGCGGATGCCTCCGGGCACGTGCAGCCTCCGTTGTTGGCGCGCGATCCTCAGTGCCAGCGCGTGCGGCGGCGCACACCGGCAGCAACGGCAGCGTTTGCGACGCTACATATCGTATGTTTTGTTAGAATACAGGATGCTCGATTGTCGCGCAAGATGGAACTGTGTGGCCGACCAGCGGCCGCGACAGGCGGCTAGACACCGGCCGGTCCACTCGGCACGACTTGCCGCTGCGCAACCGGCGCCGGCTGTGGCTGCGGCGCTGGTGTGGCCTGGGCCGCGGGGGCGGGCTCCGCTGAAGTAGCCAGCGCGGGTGGCGGCGGGGCGGGTGTCTCCCACAGCTCGATCAGCAGCTCAATGATGTGCTCGCGCTCGTCGGGCTGCGCCTGCTCGGCCGCCAGCAGCCGCAGAATGCGCGCGCTCGTCCGCAGGTCGCGCAGAATGCGCTGCTTCGTCTCATCCGAGAGGGGGAGTGACTCCACTTCCTGGATGTCGGCCTCAAGGTGCGCGAGGGTGGCATATGGGCCCGGATAGTTCGGCAGGTCTTCGGGCGTCAGATAGCCCGAGCAATAGAGCAACACTCCACGCGGCACACTCAGCGCGTCGGCGAGGATGCGCACCTTGCTGTCGGACGGCAGCGACTCGCCGCGCAGATACGCGCGCAGCGTGTTGATGTGGATGCCGTGCCCATCGACCGAGCGCACACGGTCGTAGAGCTGGGGCAGCAGATAGGTTCCGGTCAGCGGTACGTAGTATCCCTGGCGCTGCAGCAGCGTGCGCAGTGCGCGGCTAAACGTCTGGGCGCGCTCGCGGTCTACCAGTTGTGGCGATGCCTGCTGTGCGGTTCCGGCGGCAGGCGGCGTCTCGCGGTCCAGCATTGCGCACCTGATCCTTTCTAAAAGTCCCACGGGGGGAGAGGCAGTATCTGGCAGCGAGTGTAGCATCGTGTGTACTTCGTGACTATCCTTTGTCTCATAATACAGTACTATGTAGCTACTGTCTGACGTGCTGTTACCGATATACGAATGTTGCACACGGTTTAGCGTATTCGCGCGTGATCGGTCGCGTGTGGATGTGCTCCGCGGAGGGGGTGGCGATCCGCGACGACATGAGCCGAAATTACGCCCTCCTTGCCTAGGAGGCTAGGGTCCCGTATACTGGGCGCTGCGACGAGAAGGCGGCGATGAAGCCACCCTTCGTGTGGCGCGGCGACGACCCCGAGATGCCCACGAGCTGCGGATCGGTGGAGGGGGAGGCGGGACGAATGGCGCAATCTCAGAAGTCCAGCGGGACGGGGGCAGGTGGTGCGACGGGCGCCCTTGCCGGCATCGCGATCGACACGTTGCCGCCGGAGTTGCAATCGCTGCTGAAGCCGGGCAAGACATCTGACCGTATTCAGCACGCGATCACGTGGGCGGCACGGCGCGACCCGGCGGTCGTGCGGCTGCACCATGCGCGCAACGCGAAGGTCAATCGCTTCGAGGACATTCGCGCCGTCGAGCTGGCCGACATGGATGCAGTCAGCCGCCAGATCGCTCGCCAGTACCGGCATCGCGCGGCCCTCACCGGCGCCGTGACGAGCCTTCCCGGCGGCCTCTGGGCGATTGTGGCGGCGGGCGCCGACGTGCAGTTGACGGCTGTCTATGCCGTCCGCATGGCCGCGATGATCGCGCAGGCGTATGGCTATGACACGAGTATGATCGACGAACAGGCGCACCTGGCCGATGTGCTCGCGCTGGCGGCGGGAGTGGATAGCCTGCGCGGTGTCGGCAACTGGCTCACGCGCGAGGGCCTGACCCATCTGCTGCCGGAGGTGTTGCCGAAGCTGCTGGCGCGCCTGAGTTTAGAGCTGACCGAAGAACAGGCGGCCAAGCTCGTCGGGCGGCTGATTCCGGGGGTCGGCGCGGTGGTAGGCGGCGCCATCGACTACACCTTTTTGCGGGCGGCCGGCGAGCGTGCCATCACCTACTATCACAACCGCTTCATGGAAGAGCACGGCATGCTGCCGCCGGCGGTCGTTACGGGCGCGCTGCCTCCTGGCGTGCCGCCGTCGGCGCGGGTCGTCGAGGCCACAGTGGTGGCGCAGGTGCCAGCGGGCCAGTCGCCTGCCGCGCTGCCCGCGCCTGTCGCCGTGCCCGCACAGGCGCCCAAGCCGATGCCGGTCAGGCGTCACAACCGGCCGCCCGAGCGCTTCGGCATCTACCTCGCCATCTTCGCCATGTTCGCGCTGCTCATCACCATCGCCGCGTGTGCCGCGCTGCTGCTGCTGGCGAGCTCGGGCATCCACAACCTGTTCCACTAGGTGGATTCATCTAAGGGCCTCATCCCCCCGGCCCCTTTCCCCTCGCAAGGGGAAGGGGGAGTGGCGTGCGTAGCCTGGCGCGCGCGGCTCCCGCTTGGCGATGATGCGGGCAGGGCATGCTTCGCCCCTCCAGCACGGAGAGGTGCCACCTGTTCTGCCGGTCCACCTGTGCCCCTGCCCTTTGAGTTAAGGGGCTGGGGATTAGAGCAACTTGCAGGAAGTTTGACAAGGCACGGATGATGCGGAGCCACCGGG
>CAYRVF010000119.1:0-15224 GCA_964427535.1 uncultured Ktedonobacterales bacterium | reverse complement strand
ACTTCCACGCCTCCGGCGGGCACTTCGCCGTTCCCTCAGAGCATCACGCCTGTCGCCACATACGCTGTTAGCAAGTGAGTAAGGTGGGAAGAGCGTGTGGGCCCTCCACGCTCTCCACGTTTCCATGCCCAAAACGACGCAGATACGGCATCTATCTGGTGCTTTGCTGGCGCGCACGATGCCCTGGCACAGCGCCGCCTCGCTGGCGCAATCTTGCTGCTCGGACCAGTTTCATTGACAGGAGGGAGCAGGCACTCTACAATTGCTCCATCCAGCACGCTGACGGTGTGGAGCAAGGTGGAGCAAGGCAGCGCACGTGGGAGGGATGAGTGGGGCCAGGAAACGCGGGCGGACTAACGGGACAGAAGCTGGGCGACTACCATCTGCATGCGCTCCTCGGCGTGGGCGGCATGGCGGAGGTCTACCGTGCGCTCGACGTCTCACTTGGGCGCGAGGTGGCGGTGAAGGTGCTTCCGGCCTCGCTCGCCTCAGATCCGGGCTACGTCGAGCGGTTCCGCAGTGAGGGGCGCAATGTCGCCGCGCTGAACCATCCGCACATCGTGCCGGTCTACTACTTCGGCAGCGAGAATGACCTGCTGTACCTCGTCATGCCGGTGCTGCGCGAGTCGCTGCGCGATCGGCTCGACCGCGAGCATCGCCTGCCGCTGGCCGAGGCCGCCCGGCTGACGGTGCAAATCGCCAGCGCGCTCGACGCGGCGCATGCGCGGGGCGTTGTCCATCGTGACGTGAAGCCCGAGAATATCCTCATCAACGACGAAGGCCGCGTGCTGCTGACGGATTTCGGCATCGCGCGTGAGCTCTCGTTCCTGCGGAAGACGAGCACCAGCCGCACCCTCGCGTCGACCGGGCTGCCTGTCGGCACGCCGGAGTACATGGCGCCGGAGCAGCTCCGCGGGGCGGATCTTGACCAGCGTGTGGATGTCTATGCGCTTGGCGCTGTGCTCTACGAGCTGATGACCGGGCAAGTGCCGTTCGATGCCGAGACGCCCTACGAGGTCGCCGCACTCGTGTTGACCGCGCCGCTGATGCCTCCCTCGGAGCGGAACAGCGAGATCGGCCCCGAACTCGAGCAGGTGATGTTGACCGCGCTGGCGCGAGACGCTGACGACCGATATGGCGATGCGCGTTCGTTCGCTATCGCGCTCCGTCAGGCGATGGTGGCGCAGAATGCGTTCGAGGCGGGCGACCTGCCACGTTGGGCCCCGCGCACGCAGCGGCTCGCGCTGGCGGGCACGCTTGGAAGTGGGCCGCTTGGGAATCCTGGCACCGGTGTCGCGGTGCTGCAGGCGCCGGACGACCCGACGATCCCGCTCGACACACTGTCTGCTGGCAGCGTGGGCGTTCCCTTAAGGCAACGGCTCAGAGGCAAGACAGCCGCCGCCGTGGTGGCCATCGGTTTGTTGGTCATCGTCGGGCTGTGCGGCGGCAGCGCGCTGGCCATCCTCAATGGATTCAACACGCTGCCCGGTGGCGCCTCGCTCCTGCCTGGTTTCACACAGCAGTCGACTGCACAAACAGGCCAATCAGGCACGGGGAGTGCGACGCCGCCGAATGCCACGTCAACGTCGGGAGGCTCTGCGAGCGGGAGCGTGAGCACTGGTAAGACAGGCGGTTCGTCGGCGACAAGTCAGCCGGGACCCGGTCAGCCACCGCAGCCAACTTCGCCTGCCGGATCACCTCCTCCAGGCTCGACGGCAACCCCTACGCCTACACCAGTGCCCCCCATTCAGGTGACGTTCAGTCCGCAAAACATGACACACAATTCAACCAAAAATATCTGCACAGTTAGTCAGACGGTGGCCAACCACTCTAACACGACTGTGTCGTGGCTGTGGAGTTCGGTGTCTCCGAATTCGGGGTCCCCTGACTGGTCAAAATACTACATGGGATATCAGATCAGCGGCCCAAGCGGTCAAAGCAACGGGGCGTCCCTGCCATCCGATACTCAACTTGGCGCAAACAGTTCCGATACCGTGACTGTTTGGCTCAAGTCATGCCCTAGCCACGCTGGCTGGACCATCACCGCCACGGATAGTGTAGACGCAAATAGCCAGCAGCTGACCCTTACCGTGCCATAGACCGCGCCTCGCGCTCTTCGCGCAGCATGTGTAGTCGGAGCAGGTTGAGCGCGGTGATCGCCGCCCGCCACTTGATTTCGCTCCGTCCGCCACGGAAGCGCTGCGATGTGTCGCTCATGCGGCCAGCCGACGAGACGGCGATGTGGACGGTGCCGACGGGCTTGTCTTCCTGGGTCTCGGGTCCGGCGACACCTGTAACGCCGACGCCGATGTCGCTGCCCATCCGCTGCCGTATGGCATCCGCCATCGCGCGGGCTGTCTCGACGCTGATGACGCCATACTGCTCGATCACGCTCTTCGGGACGCCCCATTCCACTTTGATCTCGGTGGCGTATGAGACGAGTCCACCGCGCACCACCGTGGAGGCACCGGGAACATCGGTCAGCAGACTCGCCACTAGCCCACCCGTGCAGGACTCCATCGTAGCGAGGGTCAGCCCGCGCTCCGTCAGCATCGGGATAAGGACGCTCTGCGGTGTGTCACTGTTCGTGCCGAAGACGTGCTCGCCGAGGACATCGCGTACCCGCAGATCGAGCGCATCCACCTGCTCGCGTGCTTCGTCTTCAGTCGTCGACTTGGCCGTCAGTCGCACGTCCACAGCGTCACGCTTTGCATACGTCGCGACGGTGGGGTTGGAGGAGTGAATCAGGTCGCCAAGGCGTTCCTCGACGGTCGATTCGCCCATGCCAGCGACGCGCAGAATGCGGGTATAGAGCGACGAGCCGGTGCGCGTGCGCAGGCGGGGGACGACTTCGTGTTCCCACATGCGTGTCATCTCAGAGGGGACGCCGGGCATGGCGACGATGATCTTGCCGTCGCGCTCGGCCCACCAGCCCGGCGCAGTGCCCACCGGGTTCGGCAGCGGCGTCACCGAGGGGATCACCCACGCCTGTTTGAGGTTGCGCTCGGGCATGTCGATGCCCCGATCGCCGAAGAACGCACGCAGCGTCGCTTCGAGCTCGGGGTCGACGTGTGGCTGCTCGCCGAGGACGGCGGCGATGGCCTCGCGTGAGACGTCGTCTTCCGTTGGCCCAAGGCCGCCGGTCATGATGACGATGTCCGACCGGTCACGCGCACGGCGCAATGTCTCGCTCAGCCGCTCCAGGTTATCGCCAGTCTCGGAGACGAAAAACAGATCGATACCCAGGGCGGCGAGCTGTTGGGCAAGGTATGTGGCGTTGGTGTCGGTGATGTGGCCGAGCAAAAGCTCGGTGCCGATGGAAAGTATCTCGGCGCGCATGTCGTCCCTCTCTATGCGACCGCACTACAGAATGCCGTACGCCATTGTAGCACTGGCGGGCGGTGCGCCGCCGAGTCACGCGGTGGCGCGCGCGGCGCCGATGAGGGTGCGATACACCTCGACGTAGCCGCACGTCATTCTGCGGGTGCTGCAGTACTCCTCCGCGTACTCTCGGCACGCCCGGCGCGAGATGCCCGGTAGGGCGCGTACGGCGTCGGCGAGCTCGTCGTCTGTCTCGCGCACGAAGCCGGTCGTGCCGTCGGTCACGAGTTCAGGCGCGGAGCCTCGTGGACGTGTGAGCACAGGCGTGCCGCAGGCGAGCGCTTCGATAAAGACCATGCCGAAGGGCTCAGGCCATTCGAGTGGCAGCAGCAGCGCGAGGGCATGCGACATCAAGTCGCGCTTGCCATCTTCATCCACCATCCCCAGGAACTCCACCAGTGGATCGCAGAGTAGCGGCTTGACCCGCTGCTCGAAGTAGTCGCGGTCCTTCGTATCGACTTTGGCGGCAATCTTGAGCGGCACGCCGGCTCGTCGGGCGATCTCGATGGCGTGTTCGGGTCCTTTCTCGGGTGCGATGCGGCCCACGAACGCGAGGTAGTCTCCGGGATCTGGCCGGAACGGAAATGAGTCTACTTCGATGCCGTGGTTGACGGTCGCTACCCAATTAATGTCGGGAACGGGCTCGCGCTGGCTGTCGCTGATCGAGACACAGTTGGCATAGGGGTATTCACGCAGCATCTGAACGACTTCTGGTAGGTCAAGTCGACTGTGGAATGTCAGGACGGTAGGCGGGCCAGCCTGTGTCGCAAAGGGCAGCGTGAGCGCTTCGAGATGCGAGTGAATGATGTCGAACTCGCGTCGGCGCTGGTACACCTCGGTCAGCAGAGTGATGTGGGCGGCAAAGACTTGATTGGGCTCGTCGAAGCGGAGCCCATGGGGCACGACCGGCACGAGCCGGGCCTCGGTCTGTGAGTCGCCGGTAGCGAAGAGCGTGACATCATGGCCGACCTGGACGAGCCCATCGGTGAGCAGCGCGATAACACGTTCGGTTCCGCCATACTTCTCCGGGGGAACGGCCACGTGTAGTGGCGCGACCTGCGCGATGCGTAGGCGGTTGCGGAAATCGTACGGTTGCATTGTGGCCGAGTCCTCTCAGTTCAACCCGGCGGGAAAGCTAAACACATGATGGGGTCCTGTTCGCATTGGCGCGAGCGGGACGGGAGCTGTACGGCGGAGAGGATGCATCGCCTTGCTGTGTTGCCCCTGTAGGCTTCCCTGCCTGACTAGGGGCGTACGAGAGAGTGGGGATGTGGGTGTGCTGCTAGTCATGGGCGCAGTCCTCCTTGACGATTCGTCTGCTTGATGTGGTGGGGAGCTTCCGTGCGTGGAGAGCGACGCTGGCGGACATGTTCCGGAATGGGCATACGCTGTGCCACGCTATGCTGTCTGCCTGCCGGCGTTTGCTCCTGGGGAGCGGTGAGGAGAGGTGTCATGGCCGGATACGGCTACTCTACGATGGAGGAGTCCCGCATCTTATGGCGAGTAACTACTAGATGTTGGGCTTGTTTCCGTATTTTCCCTAGTCAACTAGATATAGTGGAATAGGACTTGCAAATACAAGATGTAGTGGCTACAATGCCTTGTATCACCTCCAGTTAGCCCGGAGGAACGGGGCTCCTCAGCGTATGGAGTTTCAGTCAGCAGGAGAAGAGTTGTGAGCGAGAAGACGAGCGGCGCCGACGACACAAATTCTGTGGCGACCGACAGCCTCGGACACGGCACGTGGTCCGAAGCAGCGGTGCGGGTGCTGCGCGAGCGGTACCTGATGAAGGACGCGTCGGGGCAGGTGCAAGAGACGCCGGATGATCTGGTGTGGCGCGTGTCGCGTGCGGTAGCCGCGGCCGAAGAGCGCTACCAGGATCCGCGCGTGACGTCCGCGGAGGACATGGCCCGCCAGTTCTACGATGTGATGGTGCAGCACAAGTTCCTGCCGAACTCGCCGACGCTCATGAACGCCGGCAAAGGCAACAACCTCCAGCTATCGGCATGTTACGTCGTGCCGGTTGAAGACAGTCTCTCGGGCATCTTCGAGGCGGTGAAGCACGCCGCGCTGATCCACCAAAGTGGCGGCGGCACGGGCTTCTCCTTCAGCCGGCTGCGGCCTGAGGGCAGCATGGTGGCCTCGACGCACGGCGTCGCCTCCGGCCCGGTCAGCTTCATGAAGATCTTCGATGGCGCGACCGAGGCGGTGAAGCAGGGGGGCACCCGGCGCGGGGCCAACATGGGCATCCTGCGCGTGGACCACCCCGACATCCTCAAGTTCATCAACTGCAAGCGCGACGGCTCGGTCACCAACTTCAACATCTCGGTGGCGATCACCGATGAGTTTATGCGAGCGCTGGAGATCGACGGCGAGTATGACCTGATCGATCCCAAGACGAAGCAGGTCGTCAAGAGCATGCGCGCCCGCGAAGTCATGGAACAAATCGTCGATGCGGCATGGGCGACTGGCGATCCTGGGCTGGTCTTCATCGACCGGGCGAATCGCAGCAGCGCCAACCCGACACCGGAAATCGAGCCGCTCGAAGCGACCAACCCGTGCGGCGAGCAGTGGCTGGGTCCATATGACGCCTGCAACCTCGGCTCGATCAATCTTGGCCTGTTCGTGAAGGACGGCGAGATCGACTGGGCCGACATGGAGCGGGTAACACGGCTCACGACTCGCTTCCTGGACGACGTGATCGACATCAATCCCTTCCCGCTGGCTGAGGTGTCGGAGAAGGTGCATGCCAACCGGCGCATCGGCCTCGGCGTGATGGGCTGGGCCGAGATGCTCTTCGAGCTGGGCCTGCGCTACGACAGCGACGAGGCGACGAGTCTCGGCGAAGAGGTGATGACCAAGATTCGTGAGTGGTCCACCGACGAGTCGCACGCACTCGCCGAGGTGCGGGGAGCCTTCCCGAACTTCTCGCGGAGCATCTACAAGGATGGTCCGGAGCTGCGCAACGCGACGCGGACGACGGTCGCGCCGACCGGCTCGATCAGCATTCTGGCGGATTGCTCCTCGGGTATCGAGCCGATCTTCGCACTGGCCTTCCAGCACCGAGTCAAGCAGCCCGACGGCAGCTATCGTGTGCTCGATTTCGTCAATCCGTTCTTCCAGCGGGCGCTTGAGCAGAGCGACATCGAGGACAAAGACGGCGTGCTCGCCTACGCCAAGGAGCATGGCTCGCTGCACGGGCATCCGGCGGAGGACCACCCCGCGCTGCGGCCATACGTCACCGCCCACGAGATCGCGCCTGACTGGCACATCCGCATGCAGGCGGCGTTCCAGCGAGGCGTCGACAACTCGATCAGCAAGACCATCAACCTGCCGAACGTGGCGACGCGCGAGGATGTCGAGCGGGCCTACCTGCAGGCGTGGAACCTGGGCTGCCTGGGCATCACGGTTTTCCGTGACGGTTCCAAGAGCGAGCAGGTGCTCAACGTCGGTGTGAAGGATGCGACGGCCAACCCGAACGCGGCGGCACCAGCGGTGGTCGAGCCGGTTCCCGCCAACACGGCGGATGAGCAGGCGGCACGCCTCCACCGGGCGCGGTATCCCGATGGTGTCAAGGTGCGGCCGGAGGTCGTCTCGGGCTACACGCGGCAGGTGCGCTCACCCGAGGGCAAGGTCAACATCACGCTGAACTGCGACGAGGATGGGCTGCTGGAGCTGTTCGTCAACGTTGGCAAGGCGGGATCGGACGTCGCGGCGCTGGCCGAGGCGTTGGGCCGGTTGATCTCGCTGCACCTGCGTATCGAGAGCCCGCTCTCGCAGGATACCCGCGCGCAGGAGGTCGCAAAGCAGCTCCGCTCCATCGGCGGCAGCACGTCTATCGGCTTCGGCCAGGATCGCGTGCGGTCGCTGCCGGATGCCGTGGCGCGCGCCATCGAGCTGCACCTGAAGGGCCAGCGTGGCCCCGCGCCAACACCCTTCGAGGCAGAGACACGCGACGAGTCGGGTGTGGGCGCATCTGGCGGCCAGGCGCCATTCGGGACGCCCCACCTCAATGGACATGGTCCTAGCTCGCCGATGACCGCCTTCTACACTGTGACGGGCAACCTTTGCCCGCAGTGCGGCAACAACACGCTGCACTACGAAGAGGGCTGCAAGAAGTGCGTGAGCTGCGGCTACAGCGAGTGCTAGGCTGAGGAGCTGATCGCGCACAACTCAGTCGTGTACCCACCTTATCTGGAGAGGTATGCATCTCGAGAGGGTTGCTTCGGCAGCCCTCTCGTCGTGTGTGCGGAACGACACTCCCTGCTCATGGACGATTCCCCCGGCACAGCACTTGCTCGCTGCGGCGCCTCCTGCGTCCTCTACGACCGGCGGAAGCTGCTCGACGTGGGCGGTTTCGCGTTCTGGTCGCGGCTGCCGCGCTGGCACTCAGGCGAAGAGGTGCTCATGCAGCATCTGCTGATGCGGCGCTGGGGCGGCTGTGGATTGCTGCCGTCAGGCACCTACTACACGCAGGCGCCGACGACAGTGCTCAACGATGCCGGCACGGTGGACGGTCACGCGCTCGACTTGCTGGACGAGATGATCGCGCACTACGGCTCCTCCGAGGCGCCGCACGGCATGGAGATCGCGCCAGACGACGGACGACGAATGCGCTGAGCATGCGAGTGTCCGTCCCGACCGTTCCAGCGACCTCCATCCGCAGAGGAAGCGGGTGACTCCAGCGCAGTGCGAGTGATGGCGCGAAGGATGCTGCAGAGACCCTCCAGAACTGGCCGGATACCCATCTCACTGGAGCATATGGATGCTCTCTCCCTCAGGTCGGATAGCGGGCGTTCACAAGATTGCCGTGTTACGCGCCAATGGCGTCGGCGACTATATTTTCGTCATTCCGGCACTAGAGGCCCTGCGCGCGGCGTACCCGGATGCCGAGATCGTGCTGCTCGGCAAGCAATGGCACGCGGACTTCATTTCCGGACGCCCAGGCCCGGTTGATCGTGTGGTTGTCGTGCCGCGCTATGCGGGCGTGAACGATGATCCCAGCAGTCCCGAAGACCCCATCGAGCGGGAAGACTTCTTTCGGCGGATGCGCGACGAGCGCTTCGATCTGGCCTTCCAACTGCACGGCGGCGGTCGGAACTCGAACCCGTTTGTCGCACGGCTCGGCGCTCGCGTTACGCTCGGCCTGAAGACGCCCGATGCTCCCGCGCTCGACCGCTGGGTGCCATACCTCTACTGGCAGCGCGAGATATTGCGCTATCTGGAGGTTGTGACGCTGGCCGGCGCGAAGCCCGTCAGCATCGATCCGGCTCTCATGCTGACACCGTCTGATCGTGCGGAAGCTGCCTCGGTCGTGCCGTTTGAGCGAGGACCGATGATCGCCATACACCCCGGTGTGAGCGATCCTGAGCGGGGCTGGCCGCCGGAGAAGTTCGCGGCCGTGGCCGATGCGCTGGCCGAGACCGGGGCGAGTATCATCCTGACTGGCGCTGACGGCGAACGCGCGGCCGTGGATGCGGCCAAAGGTTACATGCGCAGCTCTGCCCTCGATCTGTGCGGCCGTGTCTCGCTCGGTGGGTTGGCCGGTCTCCTGGCGCGCTGCCGACTGGTCATCGCGAACGATTCGGGGCCGCTTAATCTGGCGTACGCGGTGGGCACGGCTGCGGTCGGTATCTACTGGCATTTCAATCTGGTCACCGCCGGACCCATGACGACCGCTCGCCACGTCGCGCTAATCTCGTGGCAGGTCCACTGCCCGGTCTGCGGCATCGACCGCTCACAACGGTCGTGCGAGCATCATCCCTCGTTCGTAGCAAGTGTAAAGGCCGAGCACGTGCTCGATGCCGCCCGCTTTCTACTCGCCGATGGCGCCCCGGCGAGTGAGCCGCTGACCGTGTGAAGGCGGGAAACGGTCGCCGTTTCATCTAATTTCAACATGCCTGTGTCACCCTTTGGTGTGGCTGGATGCCACTACGCCTCAGGAACGAGGCAGGGTGCGCACGGATGCGCGCTGCTCTCCCCACAACCGTCTATATCCCCGCCCGGCGACACTTCTGCGTGTGAGAGAGGCGTCTCTATGCTCGCGCGTCGCCTGTAGTCCCTGTGCCGCCACGTCAGTTGCTTGTGAGAGTGGGTCCGGCGGCGTATAATCTCCAATGCGGCGCAACGCGCCCGCAACCGGGACGATGGCGTCCGGTAGCGCGATGACGCGGTAAAGCCCTGCTCCAGCGGCGGGGGAGACGTGCTGTTCTCGAATTCGAGCGACGAATCCTCCTGATGGTGCGGGTGTCTTGCTGGGTTTCCCGCACTTCCTCTTCCGCCGCGGTCCCTACCGATGGTCCCTCTCCTGGGCGTGGCAGAGCATTCCGGCGCCCCTAGTTTCCGAGGAGATGAGCATGTATCGAGGTCAGTCGGGCCAGTGGTCTTGGCTGCTCCATCGCATCACCGGCTTGGGCGTTCTACTCTTCTTGCTGGTCCACATCGTGGACATCACGCTGCTCGGCTTTGGGCCGACCGTATACAACGATGCGATTCAAATCTTCAGCACCTGGCCTATTCGCCTCGTCTCGCTGGCGCTCATCGGCTCCGTGCTTTACCACGCCTTCAACGGTATTCGCATCATCCTGATCGATTTCTGGGCGCAGGGCTACAAGTATCAGCAGCAGATGTTCTACATCGTGCTCGCGGTGACCATTCTGTGCTTCGTGCCCATGGCCTATTTCGTCGTCGCGCCGATTTTCGGTGTTTGCCCCCAGGGGTCATGTGCGGCGATTATGTAAGCGCCAGGGAGGATATGAGCGATGGCTACCCGAGTGGAACCCAAGCGTGAGCGCCAACCGCTGACGAATTATGGCGCGACCGCGCGTCCGACCGGACGCAGCACCGGTTGGGAGACGTTCTCCTGGTATTTCTTCCGCGTCAGTGGCGTGGGACTGATCTTTCTGGCAATCATCCATCTGCTGATCATGCACGTCCAGAACGACGTCTCCGCCACGGTATATGACTTCGTCGCGGCGCGCTACGCGAATCCGTTCTGGCGGGTATACGACCTGACGCTGCTCACGTTGGCGCTGTTTCACGGCCTGAACGGGCTGCGGATCGTCTGCGACGACTACATCCGCTCGCGGGGCACACGCCTGACCGTGGTTTCGGTACTTTTCCTCACTGCGATCATCTTCTGGCTGATGGGCTCGATGACGATCATCACCTTCCAGCCGGGTCATACGCTGGCGCAGTCGGTGTTGAGCTTTATCGGCCACTAGCGCGCTGGCGAACTTCCGCTCCTGGAATGAAGGAGTAAGGGGCATGAATTACCACAAATTTGACGTTGTGATCGTGGGCGCCGGCGGTGCGGGATTGATGTCTGCCATGCAGCTCGCGCACAACTCGAGTATCGCGGTCATCAGCAAGCTATACCCGACGCGCTCGCACACGGGCGCCGCTCAGGGAGGCGTGGCCGCCGCGCTGGGCAACCAGGAAGAAGACCACTGGAAGTGGCACATGTTCGACACCGTCAAAGGCGGCGACTACCTGACGGACCAGGACGCCGCCGAGGTGCTGGCCCGCGAGGCCATCGACGCGGTCTATGACCTTGAGCACTGGGGCCTGCCGTTCAACCGCACGCCCGACGGCAAGATCGACCAGCGCCGCTTCGGCGGCCACACGCGCAACTACGGCGAGGGGCCAGTGCGCCGGTCGTGCTATGCCGCCGACCGCACGGGCCACATGATCCTGCAGACGATGTATCAGCAGTCCGTGAAGAATCAGGTGCGGTTCTTCAACGAGTACATGATGCTCGACTTGCTGATCAGCGATGGGCAGGCGTGCGGTGTCGTGGCGCTCTGCCTGCGCGACGGCACGATTCACGTCTTCCACGCGAAGGCCATCGTCCTCGCAACCGGCGGCTACGGCCGGGCGTGGCGCGTCACCAGCAACGCCCTCTCCCTCACCGGCGACGGCATGGCGGTCGCCTATCGCCGCGGCATCCCGCTCGAAGACATGGAGATGTATCAGTTCCACCCGACGGGCCTCTATAAGGTGGGCATTCTGCTCTCCGAGGCGGCTCGCGGTGAGGGCGCGTATCTGCTCAATAAGGACGGCGAGCGCTTCTGCGTCCGCTATGCCCCAACCCTCCAGGAGCTGGCCCCGCGCGATATGGTCTCGCGGTTCATCTATCAGGAGGTCGCTGAGGGGCGTGGCATCGACGGCAAGGATTACGTTTATCTCTCCGTCGCACATCTGGGCAAAGACAAGATCGACGCGAAGCTGCCGGATATCACCGATTTCGCGCGCAATTATCTGGGCGTCGAGCCGTACTACGAGCCAGTGCCGATCCAGCCGACGGCGCACTACGCAATGGGCGGCGTGCCGACGGACATCGAGGGGCGCGTAGTCGTCGACGAGAACAACACCGTGCTGCCCGGGCTCTATGCTGCCGGTGAGGTGGCGTGTGTCTCGGTCCACGGCGCGAACCGGCTGGGAACAAACTCGCTGGTTGACCTGATCGTCTTCGGGCGCCGCGCGGGCAAGCACATCGCGGCCAAGTGGCTGCCAGAGGCCGAGTACGCGCCGCTGCCCGCCGAGCCGGATGCGTTCGCGACCGAGATGGTGGAGTCGCTACTCGCGCGCAAGTCAGGCGAGACGCAGGATGCTATCCGCCAGGAGCTGCGCGACATGATGATGGATAACGTCGGCGTCGTGCGCGATGCGGAGCGGCTCTCGTACGCCACGAGCAAGATCGCCGAGTTGAAGGAGCGCTTTGCCAACGTCCGCCTGATGGATACCTCGCGTGAGTTCAATACCGAGCTGACCGAGGTCATCGAGCTGGGGAACCTGCTCGAATGCGCCGAGGCGACGATCGCGGGCGCGGCAGCACGCAAAGAGAGCCGGGGCGGCCACTATCGCACCGACTTCGAGAAGCGCGACGACGTGAACTTCTTGCGGCATACGCTGGCCTATCGCTCTGAGACCGCCGGCGCGCCGGACCTGCGCTACAAGCCGGTGGTCATCACCACATTTGAGCCGAAAGAGCGCAAGTACTAGACGGCTGCCGGGCGTCACCAACCACGTCACGCGCCCGGTCGTCTGGATACGACTAGAAGAGGGACGAAGAGTATGGCTGCCGCTACTGGCACCCGGACCGTCTCGGTCCGCATCAAGCGCTACCAGCCGTCCAAGAACCCCAAGCCCTACTGGCAAGAGTTCCGGGTCGAGGTCGAGGGGAACGACCGGCTGGTGGATACGTTGCAGAAGATCAAGTGGGAGCAGGATGGCACGCTGACGTTTCGGCGCTCGTGCGTGCATGGCGTGTGCGGCTCGGACGCGATGCGCATCAACGGGCGCAACCGGCTGGCGTGTAAGCTCCTCATGCAGGACCTCGGCTCGCGCATCACCGTCGAGCCGATGCTGGGTTTCCCGGTGATCCGCGATCTCGTCGTGGATATGGATCCGTTCTTCGCCAAGTATGAGAAGGTCAAGCCGTTTCTCATCAACGACGAGCCCGCGCCTCGCACCGAGCGTCTGCAATCGCCTGAGGACCGCGAGCGCTACGACGACACGACGAAGTGCATTCTCTGTGGCGCCTGCACTGGGTCGTGCCCGTCGGTCTGGGCGAATCAGGACTGGGTTGGCCCGGCGTCCATCGTCAACGCCCACCGGTTCATCTTCGACAGCCGCGATCGCGGCTCGGCGGAGCGCATGCAGATTCTCGGCGACCGCGACGGCGTCTGGCGCTGCCGGACCATCTTCAACTGCTCGGAGGCATGCCCGCGCGGCATCCATGTGACGGAGGCGATCGAAGAGGTGAAGCGCGCCATCGTCTACGGGACGACTGAGACCGATTAGGCGTTACCCTGCGCGAGAGCGACATCGGCACAGTGAGCACGACATCCATGGAACTGGAAACCACGGATGTCGTGCTCTTCTTTATTTGTGGGAATGCGGTGGTGTATGGCGTTGGTTGGAGCAGAAGAGGTGTGACGCGTCGCATCAGAAAAAATGGCCAGTCACGGCCTATCGTGGCTTGACATGGCTGAGTAAATGTGGCACTATAACAGAGCGCCCTTCGCGAGGGAGGTTTCTGCAGACCGGCACCACATCGAGTGTATTGGCCAGTATGATGCACCTCGCACGGCCTCCTGAGGAACCCCATCGGACGGCTGACATGTTCAGCCGGTGAATCGCTGTGAAGTCAGAAGATGTCTTGACAGACGACTCCAATGGTGATATATTTAGGAGGTCGCCCGCGACGGAACTTCCGATGCAGAGGGCGACATGTTATCTTCCCGTGAAAGAAGATAACGAGATGTACGTGAACAACCGCATAGCGATGTGGGGACATGGCGACGTCATTCGCCTCCCGATATGACGATGTCCGGGCGTGTCTGCGCTTGTGTGAGATCGTCTGCGGGAACGGGATGTATGTTGTCATGTATATTTGCTTCAATTTTGCCGACGCGAGCGAGCAGTAGGATTGGCAAGCCGGTCGATTTGGCCCTCGTTTTGAGGGTGTGGGTCGGTCGGTGCAGCTGAGGCCGAGGCGAGGATCGCGAAGGGCTTGGGAGTTTGTGTGGTGCGTGCATGTCTGGGCGCAAGCGCGGATATGAATGCTGAGCACACAGTAAAGAGCCAAGCTACTAAGGGTGTTGGGGGGATGCCTGAGGGGCGTCGAGCCGAAGAAGGACGCGGAGAGCGGCGAAACGTGGACGGGGAGCTGCAAGCGAGCGATGAGCCGTCCGGATCCGAATGGGGCAACCCGGCAGGCGGGAAGGCCTGTCACCGGCCGCTGAATGTATAGGCGGTCTGGAGGGCACCGCGGGAACTGAAACATCTCATGTACCGCGAGGAAGAGGAATCAACCGAGAGGCCCGGAGTAGTGGCGAGCGAAACGGGTCAGACTTGCCCAAACCGGCGTGGGTTCGCCCACGGCGGGGTTGTAGGGCTCCGCAGCGTAACAGCACACAGCCCGCAGGGCCGCATGTTTAGCCGAAGTGACCTGGGAAGGTCCGCCAGAGACGGTGAGAGCCCGGTAGGTGACGGTGCGGCGAGGGCGTGGCGGAGTGCCTGAGTACCACGGGACACGCGAAATCCTGTGGGAAGCAGGGGGGACCACCCTCCAAGGCGAGACTACTCGGCGCCACCGATAGTGAACGAGTACCGTGAGGGAAAGGTGAAAAGCACCCCGGAAGGGGGATGAAAGAGCACCTGAAACCCAGCACCCACAAGCAGTCGGAGGCCGGTTGGCCGGGTGGTTTACCACCCGGGCACGGTTGACGGCGTGCCTTTTGTAGAATGATCCGACGAGTTCATGTGCGCAGCCGTCCTGGCGGTGTGAGACCGCCTGGGAGCCAGGTTAAGGGGCCGGTGAAAAGCCCTGGAGCCGTAGCGAAAGCGAGCCTGAAGAGGGCGTGAGAGCGGCGCGAGGTTGCGCGGATGAGACCCGAAACCGGGTGAGCTATCCATGGGCAGGGTGAAGCGGGGGTAAGACCTCGTCGAGGCCCGAACCCACCAGTGTTGCAAAACTGGGGGATGACCTGTGGATAGGGGAGAAATTCCAATCGAACCCGGAGATAGCTGGTTCTCCCCGAAATGCATGGAGGTGCAGCCGTGCGCTAAAGGGCGTCCGCAAGGGCGCTGGTGGGCTGCTCCGGAGGTAGAGCGCTGGATGGGCTAGGGGCCTCTTGCGGGTTACCACACTCAACCAAACTGCGAATGCCGGAGTGAGCGCGGCGCACGAGTGAGGCGGCGGGGGCTAACCTTCGTCGCCGAGAGGGCAACAACCCAGACCGCCAGCTAAGGTCCCTAAGTGACGTCTGAGTGGTAAAGGTGGTGGGGGTGCGCAGACAGCCAGGAGGTTGGCTTAGAAGCAGCCATCCTTGAAAGA
>CAYRVF010000118.1:552-15840 GCA_964427535.1 uncultured Ktedonobacterales bacterium | reverse complement strand
ATCTGACGCCGATCTTCCCGCGCCGCATGTTCGACCTCGAAACGGACGGCGCGAATATCACCGGGCGCCTCGTCAACCTGATCGCACCCGTCGGACGTGGCCAGCGCGGACTGATCGTCGCTCCGCCGAAAGCCGGCAAGACGATGATCCTCAAGTCCATCGCGAACTCGGTGCTCACCAACTACCGCGACGTGCAGCTCATCATCGCGCTGATCGGCGAGCGGCCCGAGGAAGTGACCGAGATGCGCCGCGACGTGCATGCCGAGATCTACCACTCCACCTTTGACGAGGAGCCGAGCGCGCACATCCACGTTGCCGAGATGGTCCTCGAACGCGCCAAGCGGCTGGTGGAATCAGGCACGGACGTGGTCGTGCTGCTCGACAGCATCACCCGCCTGACCCGCGCCTACAATCTCGCCATCTCGCCGAGCGGGCGCACGCTCTCCGGCGGCCTCGACCCCGCCGCGATCACGCCGCCGCGCAAGTTCATTGGTGCCGCGCGCAACGTCGAAGAGGGCGGCTCGCTGACCATCATCGCGACCGTGCTGGTGGACACCAACAGCCGCATGGACGACGTGATCTACGAGGAGTTCAAGGGCACCGGCAATATGGAGCTGACGCTCGACCGGCGCCTCGCCGACCGCCGCATCTGGCCCGCCATCGACATCACCCGCTCGGGCACACGGCGTGAGGAGCTGCTGCTCGACGAGAATGCCCTGCGCGCGGTGATCGTCATGCGCCGCATGTTCGCCACCCTCGCTGAGCAGCGCGGCCTGGAGGCCATGGAGGCCATGATCAACCAGATGGCCAAGACCGCCAGCAACGAAGAGTTCCTCACCGCGCTCAACCGCAGCATCACCTAGCCGAAGCGCCAGCTCCTCTCTCTCCTTTGCATCTCGGCGCCAGCGCAGCCGTACCCCGGCGTAGTGCGGCCGCGCCAGTTCACGCTGAGAGAGGAGAACATGAATATGAAGAGCAGCGAGTTTGATGCGCTTTATGAGCGGCGGAGAGGGGAATGCGAACAAATGAGGATCGACTTCCCCGGTCTGTGGGAGGACGTACATGAGGCATTCGTCGCGTGCGACCCGGTGGGCCTCATCACAATGGGTGCGCCCGACGACGAGTATGACGGTGAGCAGACCACGATTCAGGCGCGGCTCCCTGAAGCCCGAAGTGTCAAGGAGTTGCGACGCATCATCCACGATGAGTTCATTCTGTGGTTCGGGTCCGTTGCAGAAGATGGACACGAGATCGAGTTCTCAGAGGAGATTGAGCCAAACCTCTATGGCTCAAGTGACGGCTATGATGCGCTCGCCGAGACATTGTGGCGCATCTGGCAAGCGCACATACGCTAATCGTTCCCAAGGGAGCTCTCAAAGAGTAGTTGGGGCTGGCAGCCATCATGTGTCACCCCTACTACTCGGCACCTATGTGCATCAGAACGGCATCACGTCAGACTCGGCCTCGGTCACGGCGACGTCGGGCCGCGACTCCTCGACGTAGCGCACGGCCTTATCGAGGATATTCTGCGCGTGCTGGGCGTCGTTGCTCACGCACGAGATGCCAATCGTCGCAATCTGCCAGGTATCCTGCGTATCGACCTCTGCGGCGGCAACGTCGAATTGGTTGCGTAGCCGCTGCAGCACCGAGCGGACGACCTGGCGCTTGTCTTTCAGTGACGCGCTCGTCGCGATGTGCAACGTGATCTGGCATGCGCCTACGAACATAGGTCACCTCGTGTGTGAAACACAAATACTCACGGCACTGGCTCGACGATCTCGGGCAGTCCTTCGGCGGCATCGCCCGGCTTCCGCGTGCTGCTCCGCACCACCAGCAGCAGGCTCGCGAGAATCAGCACACCACCGACGATCGTGGCCCAGGTGAGCGAATCGTGCAGCAGCCAGATCGCCAGCGCCGCCCCACATAGCGGCTGGATGAACAGCGACGGCGCCGCGGCCGAGGCGTCGAGCACGTTCAGGCAGCGGAACCAGAGCCAGTAGCCCAACACCGTTGCGATAGCCGCCATATAGAGTACCGCGAGAAATCCACCGAGCGTCAGATGCGGCAGGCCGCTGTGAGCGACGGCGACGGCGCCCGCCGGAATCCAGACGAAGAGGCTACCAGCGATCGTCGTGGCGGTGAAGAGCAGCGGCGGAAGCTGGGCCAGCGCGGGCTTCCCACGCACGGTGTAGCCGGACTCCAGCAGCAGCGAGAGGATCACCAGCAGGTCGCCGATCACGCGCGTCGATCCAGCGGACCCGCCCAGGTTCGGCACCACGCCGCGCTCGACCACGAGATACACGCCGACCAGCCCGACGAGCAGCGCCGCTACGCCGCCCTTCGTCACGCGCTCGCCGAGCAGTGTCCACGAGAGCAGCGCGGTGAACAGCGACTCGGTGGATATCAGCAGCGCCACGTCCGAAGCGGTGGAGAGCTGCAGGCCGAAATACTCGAAGGCTTTGTTGAGCACGAAGCCCAGAAGCACCAGCTCGCCCAGCATCAACAATGTGCGACGGTTGAGCGGGACGTCGCGCCAGTGACGAATCAGCACCGGCGAGAGCAGCAGCGTCGCGAGCGTGAAGCGCAGCGCGTTCAGCTCGACGGGGTTCAGCTCGCCGAGCGCAATCTTCCCCGCCGTGTAGGTGCCTGCCCAGAGGACGTTCGTCAGCACCAGCAGCCCGAACGCCGCCTGCTGCGACATCCTCCCGGACGCGCCTCCCGCTCCCTTGACCGCCTTGCCGCCTACCGATGTCGCCATGCCGCCGTCGCCTCCCGTGTCGCCCAGTCGCGCCCAAGAACAGCGGGCGCACTCGGTCATTGTACAGGAAGACGGCGGCTGCTGCCTACAAAGCGGTGAAACGAGGCCATGCGCTTCACGGCGAACTCAAGACTATCTCCATCCGCCCTCAGAGTTGAGCACCTGGCCGGTGATCCAGCGGGCGTCGTCGGTCGCGAGCCATGCGATCAGGCGTGCGGCGTCGTCTGGCTCGCCCCAGCGACCCCGTGGATGCCGCGACGCGACGGACTGATAGAGCTCCGGTGTCGCATAGCCGGTATCGGTCGGGCCTGGGTTCACGGTGTTGACGGTGATCTCACGGCTCGCCAAATGCGCGGCAAGGCTGGCGGTGAGCTGCGCCAGCGCGCCCTTGGACGCCGCGTAGGCCAGCTCGCCGGGCATCGGCGCCCGATGCTGGCCAGAGGTCATCAGCACAACCCGTCCACCTGGGCGGCGGTCGTCGTGGCGTGCGGCCCACTCCTTCACCAGCAGCAGTGTCGCGCGGACGTTGACGGCCATCATGGCGTCGATCTCCGCGGCGGTCAGCTCCTCCAACGTGCCATGCCCGCTGCGCGCATGATTGGCGACGAGGATATCGACGTTGCCGAAGGCGGCGTAGGCGGCGTCGACCACCCGCGCAGGCGCATCGGCGTCGAGGAAGTCAGCCTCCAGATGCTCTACGCGGCGTCCGCTGGCACGTAGCTCGGACAGCACCACGGCGATGCCTTCAGGGTCAGCGCCCCACGGTTGGGCCGCGTCGTGCGGTGTCCACGACTGGATGAAGAGGTCGGCGCCCATCTCCAGCAGTCTACGCGAGACGGCATACCCGATGCCGATGCGACGGCTGACGCCGGTGACGAGCGCCACACGCCCCGCGAGCGGCAGCGGACGCAGGATGTCAAGCGGCTGCATGGCTCTCACTCCAGCGTGCCATGCACGATGTCGCCGCCGACGACGGTGGCC
The DNA here is from genome assembly GCA_964427535.1 of uncultured Ktedonobacterales bacterium. Classification (GTDB taxonomy): domain Bacteria; phylum Chloroflexota; class Ktedonobacteria; order Ktedonobacterales; family JADMIN01; genus CAYRVF01. The sequence goes on along the minus strand of CAYRVF010000118.1, from coordinate 12,101 downwards.
ACGACCTGCGCCCCCGCGAGTTGATCCGCCGGGATGCGGAACGGGTCTTCGGCCAGCACGACGAAATCGGCGAGCTTGCCGGGCGCGAGCGAGCCTTGCGAATCCTCCTGGCCGCCCGCGTAAGCCGCGCCGACAGTGTAGCCCCACAGCGCCTGCGAGAGTGTCAGCGCCTGGTCGGCCACCCATCCCGGCAGGTCCGGCTGCTGGTCGTTGCGCCGGGTAACGGCGGCGTGCAGAATCCGCAGCGGGTCGGCGGTATCCACTGGCACATCCGAGCCGAGGGCCAACGGAATGCCTGCCTGCCGTAGCGTCTGGTAGGCGTACGATCGACGGTAGCGGCTGCCCCAGTAGCGCTCGGCGGTGTGCCGGTCGGCGACGGCATGGAAGGGCTGCACCGAGGCGACGATGCCGAGGCGTGCCATGCGCGCGATATCTTCCGGCGCGGCGAGTTGAACGTGTTCCAGCCGGATGCGCGGTGCCGGGCGTTCCTCGGTCTGTTCGCGGACTTGTGCCGCGCGTAGCCCAGCCTCGATGCCGTCGAGCGCGGCGTGGACCGCGCGGTCGCCGATCGCGTGGATTGCGAGGTTGAGCCGTCCACCGGTGGCCGCGCGTACGACCTCTTCCGTCTCGACATCGCTCGTCGTCAGGATGCCACGATAGTCAGGCTGACCCTCATAGGGATCGAGCATCGCGGCGGTCTGCGAGCCGAGCGCGCCATCCATAAAGACCTTGATGCCACCGAACCGCAGGTAGTCGTCGCCGAAACCTGCCTCGACACCCAGGCGGATCGCGTCCTGCAGCGACCGGCGGTACATGTACACCAGTATGCGCGGCGCCAGCCCGCCCTCGCGGTGGAGCTGCTGCATCAGGCGCAGTCCATTGTCATCCTCGATGTTGTGGACGCCGGTGACGCCGCGTGAACGCAGCTCAGCGAAGACACGCCGCAGCTCGGCCAGCACAAGCTGCTCGTCGGGTGGTTTGACCACCGCATCCACCAGGCTCGTCGCGCCCGGCTCGAAGAGCATACCGGTCGGTTCACTGTCGGCATCGCGCCCGATGCGTCCACCATCCGGCTCCTCGGTCGCGGCGCTGATGCCCGCGCGCCAGAGCGCCTCGGAGTTCACCCACATCGAGTGCGAGTCGTAGCTCCATAGCGCGACGGGATGCATCGGCACGGCCGCGTCGAGCGATGCCTTCGTGGGGAAGCGCTCGCCCGGCCAGGCGTTCTTGTCCCAACTGTGGCCGATGATCCAGGCGCCGGGAGGCGTGTGCTCGGCCCGCTGGCGCACGAGCTCGACCGCCTCATCTTCCGAGCGGACGCCACGCAGATTCACATCGATGCGGGCGTGCGCGTAGCCCACCAGATGCGTGTGCGCGTCGATGAAGCCAGGAACGACGGTGCGGCCGCGCAAGTCGACGGTCTCGGTGAGCGGCCCGGCGAGCGCGCGCACATCGTCGTTCTCGCCAACCGTGAGGATGCGTCCCGATGCCCGGTCGATGGCGAGCGCGGAGGCATGCGGACGCGCGTCGTCCATCGTGTGGATATCGCCATTCAGCGCGAGCAGCACCGGCCGCCGAACAGGTAGCATCGCGAGCCTCCGTACCAGCCGAAGCGCGCCCGGCGTCACTCTGACGCGGACCTCCAGCCGTGCGATTAGTGTACTGACGCATGTGGGGGAGTCGCAAGGGTGACGGCGTCTGGCCGCCCGCAGCACCTCTCCCCCTACCCTTGGAGGGGAGGGGCCGCTTAATGGAGGTTTACGCCCAGGGGGCAGCGGTGGGGGCACCTGCTGGTTGCGGTCTGAGGCGGTCACCGGACACCCGGGCAGGCGCGGCTAGTGGCAGACGCCGGGGCCGGTGGCGAACGCCCGGAATGCGGCGCCGACGATGGCCGCCGCGGCGATGGTCATAATGATGATGTCGCGGCGCACCTTCTTCTGGTCGCTGTACGCGAAGGCAACGGGAATCGCCAGCAGCACGATGCCTCCGTAGACGAAGTGGAGCTGCTCGCCCGGCCGGCACCCCTGCACGTAGAGCAGTCCGCCGAAGATCGCTTGAATCAATCCAACTGCCGCAGTGATCCACAGCAGCACCCGGAAGATGCGGTTGATCGCCGCCGATTGTGGGGCGAGCGCCGACCCCGCGCCTGAGCCGTCCGCCGCTTTCACACCGCGATTGGCCAGCAGCACGAGTAAGCCGCTGATCAGAGTGAGCGCTCCGGCGACGAGCACGACCCAGAAAAACGCGTCATGTATGCTGATGAGAGTTGCGAGCACCAGAAGACCTCCACATGTAGACGACGGCCATGAGGCGTCGCCGGGCAGTTGCCCTCGCGTCTACTCTAGCGCGTGGACGGGTGCTCCGCAATATGCAGCGCGTCGAAGTGGCTCCATCGGCAGAAGATGGAACACGCTTGGGCAGGTGTCCTGGGTCCACCTGCGCGCATGAGGTGCGTGTCCCAAACGCGACATGTGGTTAGCAAGCGTGTGAATGAGATGACGGCCCTACACTCTCTACGGTCGTGTGGACGAGTGAGGAAGCGCGAGGCTGCGTCTCGGGCGTCCCTGGCTGGGCGCTACCGCTGATATGCTGCCCAATGTGGATGAGAGTCGCGCCAAGCCGAGCCCGCACCGTGGCCGTCGTATGTTGGCGATGCGTTTCACCCAAGAGACGGTCTCGCTCCGCTTCTTTCAGCAACTCCTGGCGCCGTTCGAGCTCAACGGTGCGCCGTATGTCGATGTCAAACATGGTCCTGTGTCCCTTCGAGCACACGAGGTATGCGCTGACGTCTGCGCTGGAGAGGCGCACGGCGAGAGCACATCCCCCGGCGAGAGGCGTGTCGGAGTGTGGAAACGCGAGATGAGGAGGTCGGTGTGCGTCAGGCAAGCGCCAGTGGAGGCGGCTCGGCGTGGGATTCCAAAATGCGCATCGTGTGCATGTCGGCGAACATGATCAATTGCGCGTTGCTCCGTACATCGAGGAGACGGAACCGGATCGTCGGCACCCCATGCCGCTCGACAACCTCATCCGGTGTAGTGATCCAATGAGGATGTTCAGCCATGAACCGCTGGGCCTTCGGGTGAAACCAGATCAGCGGCTCGACGAGCGTTCTTGGATAGACTGTGGCACAGCCAGGCCGCTGGCACTCAGTCACGAGCCAGAATCGGCGGTGCATGTGCATGCAGCCTTCCGGCAGGCTTGAGTGCTCATCATCGGGCCGGATCACGCGGCAGCGAGCGGGCGCGCCACAGTGGGGACAGGTATCCCAGCCAGTCTCAAGAACCTGGTGGGTGCGCTCGGCATCAACTCGCATGATCCGGGTCAATGCTGGACGGAATGAACGCACACCATCGAGCGCAACATCGCCCTTGCTTCCATAAATGTCGAATCCATAGCGCTCGGAGCAATCTGGGCAACGAAGCCAGAACCTAACTTTGCCGCTCTCAAGCGGCAGAAACGCGCCGAGGAGCTTCCTGACACCGCAGACATTGCACCAGATGCTGGTGTGGCGCCAGGTTCCCAGGTCGTCGTCATCCGCGATAAGCCCAAAGTCGAGCGCATCCTTGCGCAGTGGTCCTGCCAGTACGTTGCGCAGTCCCGCACGAGCACGATGCAAGCGCGCCTCGAATACCGGCACAGTGACCCCAAGTGACGCGGCGGCCTCACGCTCGGGCAGCTCCTCGAGATAGCGGCGCTGCAAGGCCAGGCGCGCGTTCGACGGCAGATAGTCGAGCGCCCGGTCGACGAGCACGCTCAGTTCTCCCTGGCTCAACTCTTCGAGTGGGTCAAGCACGTGCGAGCTCGGCAGCTCAGCCTCATCGAGCGCATCGTCCCGCCCATCCGACTCCAGCGACCGCACGACGATCCGGCCCCCATGGCTCGTTGACGTGTGTGTTGACCGTAGATACATGCGGCACTGGTTCCGGCAAATCGAGTTGAGCCAAGAGTCGAAGCGGTCGAGCGTGTGGAGCGAGGCGAAACCACGCCACGCCGCGAGCAGCGTGTCTTGCACGATGTCTTCGGCCACGTCCACTGGAATCCCGAGCTTGCGCGCCAGTCGCAGCAATCGTGGCCGCGCGGCATGCAATCGCTCGCCGAGCCCATCTGGAAATAGCGACACGTCGCGTTCGTGCTGTGCGGGCATATCATCTCCGAGGCCGATGCTGGTCTCGTCTATCTCAGCTGTACATCTCATCTTCGCATCTCCTTCCCGGGAGACTAGTTGCGCGAAGTGGAACGTACCTTACGCGAATTTTCGACGCGAATTTTCGCGCGGGTGAGCACGGCTGAACAGATTGCGGCTCATTCGATATCTAGCGTACCATGACGGCACGTAGAACCAGATCGAGCCGGAGCAGGCGAGGGAGGGGTACACATGGCGGGTATCGAGCGCGCGGTCGTGATCGTGCTGGATGGAGTCGGCGTGGGGCAGGCGCCAGACGCGGATGCCTATGGCGACGCTGGCGCCAACTGCCTCACCAACACCGCGCGTGCCGTCGGCGGCCTCTCCTTGCCAACGCTGGGTAGCCTGGGCATCGGCAACATCACGCCCATCGAGGGCACGCCGCCGGTCGCCAATGCCCGCGGCGCCTTCGGCCGGCTCGTCGAGCGCAGCCCCGGCAAGGACAGCACGACCGGCCACTGGGAGCTGATGGGCATCCAGCTCGCCCGGCCCCTGCCAACGTACCCGAACGGCTTCCCGCCTGAACTGGTCGCGCACTTCGAGGCGATGATCGGGCGCAACGTGCTCGCCAACAAGGCCGCATCTGGCACGGTCATCATCGAAGAGTACGGCGCGGAGCACATGCGCACCGGCAAGCCGATCCTCTACACCTCCGCCGACAGCGTCTTCCAACTCGCCGCGCACACGGACGTCATCCCGCTCGACGAGCTGTATGGCATGTGCGAGCTCGCGCGCAAGATGCTGACCGACGAAAATGCCGTGGGCCGCGTCATCGCCCGCCCGTTCACCGGCGAGCCGGGACACTTCACGCGGCTGCCGCTCCGCCGCGACTTCTCGCTCGACCCGCCCGACCGCACGCTGCTCGACGAGCTAGTGGAGGCAGGCGACGAGGTCCGCAGCATCGGCAAGATCGAGGACCTGTTCGCCGAACGCGGCATCACCGCGCGCAACCATACCGGCACCAATCCAGACGGCATGGCCGCCGCGTTGGCGTGGTTCGCCGAGCCGTTCAAGGGCCTGCTCTTCGTCAATCTGGTGGACTGCGATCAGGCCTACGGCCACCGGCGCGACCCGAGGGGCTACGCCGCCGCGCTCGAAGCGTTCGACGTCTGGCTGCCGTCGCTGCTCGGCGAGCTCGGGCCCCGCGACGCGCTCTTCATCACCGGCGACCACGGCACCGACCCCACATTCAAGGGCACAGACCACACGCGCGAGTGTGTGCCGCTGCTCGCCGCCGGAGGCCCGATTCGCCCGAACGTCGATCTTGGCGCCCGCTCCTCGTTCGCTGACCTGGGTGCCACGCTCGCCGAGGCGTTCGCGGTGCGGCCGCTGCCCCACGGCACCAGCTTCGCCCGCGAGATCGGTCTGGTGTAGTGCATATCCTCTGCGGGTAGTCCAGTCTACCGCTGCGGCTTCACGACGTGGTCCTCGAATCGAAACGCCAGAGCGCCGGACCCCAGAATGAACGGCTGCATCATGGCACGTTCGGCCTGAACGGTGTGGTTCAGGTCGTGCGCCGCCCAGGCATGGAGCGTCTCACTCATCGTCATGATGCCAAGCTGGCTATGCCGGGCGCTCCGAGCGAGATCCTGCTCGCTCACCTCTGCCAGCGCCGCCAGCCCCGACTCGCGAGCCTGGGCAAACGCGTCCGCAAGTTGCCGAGCAGTCAGTTCAGGAGAGATCGGCTCACGACCAGCGGGATCGAAGGCGGGGAAGTCTTGTCCCGCGAGGAGGGACCGCACGCGCACCGGAAACACGTTGCGCTCCGTGTCGATCAGGTGCCGCAGGCAGTCCACCGCGGACCATTCGCCGGGCGCGGGCATGCGGGTCAACAGCTCCTCGGGCACGGTCTCGGTGAGTCGCGTCCACCGCGCGGCGGTCGTAGTCAGTATCGCTCGCGCCCAGGGCAGAACGTCCGCCCCGGCTCCAATGGTCGTCTCGTGTCCTTCGTTCTGCATGCGTGCTCCTCCCTGTCCCGTATATCTCTCGCGCACGACACTGTGCCTCGCGAGTTGGGCGCGTCCATTGTACGCGATGCCCGCAATTGGGGAGGTGTCTTAAGGAGAGGACCTGGCTCGTCGCCTGCGCCGCCCCCCTCTCCCAGCCTCTCCCCCACCTGACGGTGGGAGAGAGGAGCCAGACGAGCTCCCGCGGCGCGAAGCGCTCGCGCCTCGCTTCCCCCTCTCTCGGCATCAGCCGGGGGAGGGGGCCGCCATCTCAAACAGCGGCAACTGCACCAGATCGCCAATGCGCATTTCCCGCTCGGGTGCGAGGATGCCGCTCAGGCCGACGCCCAGTAGCCGGATCGCGCCGCCAGCCGCGAGCATCTGTGCGATGTCGCCGGACAGTAGCGACAACGCCGCCGTCGTGATGTCGCCGGTGTCATTGGTGGCATGGGATATCGGCTGCTGGCGCGTCATGATGCGGAAGTCCGACCACTTGACCTTGAGGTTCACCGTGCGGCCGGAGAGCTGCTTGGCCTGGGCGCGCGACGCGACGGATGCCGCCAGCCGCCGAACGTGCTCGGCCGCGCGGTCGATATCGGCGATGTCGCGCTCGAAGGTGTCCTCGGTGGAGATGCTCTTCGGCGGGCCAGACTCGGCAACGACAGGGCGGTCATCCTGGCCGTTGGCGAGCTGCCAGAGCCAGTGGCCATGCTTGCCGAGCGCAGCGTCCAGAGCGTGTAGCGGCTCTCTGGCAAGCTGGCCCACCGTCGTGATACCGAGCTTCGCCAGCCGCTCGCCGGTCTGTGGACCGACACCGTTCAACCTGCTGACGGGCAGTGGGTCGAGAAAGTCGCGCTCGCGACGTGGATGCACGACGAGGCAGCCGTCCGGCTTGGAATAGTCGCTGGCGAGCTTGGCGAGTGACTTGGTACGCCCCACACCCACGCTGATCGTCAGGCCCGTCTCGGCACGCACTTGCGCCTTGATCGCGCGGGCGATGACCTCCGCCGGAACACAGCCAGGCAGCGACGGGGGCAACTCGCCGTACGCCTCGTCGATGGACACCTGCTCGCGAACCAGGAAGTGCTGGTCGAGTATCACCATCACCGCACGCGACAGCTCGCGGTAGCGGTCGAACCGTGGACGCAGGAAGACCGCGCCGGGGCACAGCCGCCGCGCCTGCGCCGCTGACATGGCGCTATGGACGCCGTAGCGCCGGGCGATGTAGTTGGCCGTGCTGACCACGCCGCGCCGGTCGGGGTCGCCGCCGACGATCACGGGCAGCCGCCGCAACGAGGGATCATCCAGCTCCTCGACCGCCGCGAAGAAGCAGTCCAGGTCACAGTGCATCACCCGGCGGATACCGCCTCCTGACGCCGTGCTGTATTCCGGCTCCACAGTCGCCCCCAGATAACCTGCTCGCGCGACTCTCGCCGCCCGTTCACTCCCTCCATTATAGAACGTATGGACTACTCGAAACAGGTATCGCTCTCATGTGATCACTCTGTGAGCGAGAGGCGCACATGCGCGAGGCGTTCGTGATGCCCACGCGGTCTACTCCATAGGCGGATAGCCGAGTCTAGAGTTCGACAGACGCGTCGTAGTGAGGAAGAGTCAAGACGCGTTGTCTCACCGGAAGACAGGTGAGAGGGCATGAAACGTCAGCACGCCGATTATCAGGTAGTCCCCTATCGCAGATTCCGACGATGGACAGCAGCCGCCTATCGATCCGTCCGCTTCAGGCCCATGATTCATGGCCTGATCGAGGTCGATGTGACCAGACCGCGTGCAATCCTGCGGGCGCACCAGGCGAAGAGCGGGGAATCACTCTCGTTCACCGCCTTCCTCACGACTTGCTTGGCGAAAGCCGTGGACGAGCACAAAGCGGTGCAGGCGATGCCCAAAGGGAGGAAGCGTCTTGTCATCTTTGATGACGTGGATGTGTGGATTCCGATCGAGCATGAGGTAGCCGGAGAGAAGTTCCCCTTGCCCCACGTCGTCAGAGCAGCCAATCGCAAGTCCTTCCGCGCGGTCCACCACGAGATTCGGGCGGCGCAAGTGGCGAACGTCGACCATGCCATGAAGGTGCCGCGCTTTCTCCCAGCCGCACTCTTCGGACCCTGCATGTGGCTCGTCTGGCGGATCGGGCGAGCTATGCCGCGGTTGCAGAAGCGAGGCGGTGGGACGGTGTGTCTCACGACCGTTGGCATGTTTGGCACAGGTGCCGGGTGGGGCATTCCTGGGCTATCGCCGATGCCACTCATGGTCACAGTGGGGGGCATCGGCGAGAAGCCAGCGATCGTCGATGGACAGATCGCGATCCGGGAATACCTCAGCCTGACGATCAGCGTCGATCACAACATCGTCGATGGCGCCCCGGCCGCACGCTTCGCCCAGCGCCTGAAAGAGCTGATCGAAAGTGCCTATGGTCTCGCCGATCTTCTGTCCGAATCGGAACAGGCACTACCCTCACGGGAGGTGAACTATGCTTATCACAGTTGAGACGGTCACTTTGCCTGACCTTGGGAGAGCGCAATGCATCGCTCTCACGACCTTCCGGAAGACTGGGCAAGCCGTGACGACACCGGTATGGTTCGCGACCGCTCCCGGCAAGATCTACGTCGAGACACACTCGGACGCGGGCAAGCTCAAACGCCTTCGCCATACCGCGAGAGTCACATTTGCCCCATGCACCTACAGCGGCAAAGTCACCGGGCCGGTAAGCGAGGGAAGCGCACGGATTCTCACGGACCCCGCGGACTGTGAAGCGGCTTCGATAGCCCTGACCAAGAAATATGGGATCATGCGCAGCCTCTATCACGTCATCCGAAATGCTCGACGCAGACTGCAGCGGAAGTCGAAAGCTGGGGTCGTCTACATCGCCATCGAAGCAATCGAACCCCCTACAGGCTGATGAACGACGATCTCGCCTCGGCAGGCGCTGCAAGGTGCATCACTGCAGCTGGAGGCCCCGCGCCTACAGAAAGAGGTGCAGCAATGAGTAAAATCGTGAATTCTGCTGTGGTCCAGACGCGCTCTGGTGCGGTTCGTGGCAGCGTTGTCGATGGCGTGAATGTCTTCAAGGGCATACCGTATGCCGCGCCACCCTTTGGCGCCAATCGGTTCCGGCCCCCACAGCCGGTTGAGCCCTGGACCGGTGTGCGTGACGCCCTCACCTTTGGCCCGAAACAACCCCAACCGCCGTATCCTCCTTACGTCAGCGCACTCCTCCCTGAGCTCGTCGGCGGCGGCGAGGACTGCCTGAACCTCAACATCTGGACTCCCGGGCTCGGGTTAGCCGGGCACCCGGTGATGGTCTGGATTCCTGGCAGCGCGTTTCAGTATGGAACGGCAGCGACGACCTATTACGACGGCGCCCACTTCGCCCGCGACGGCGTCGTCTGCGTGACCATCAATTACCGAGTCAGTAGCGATGGCTTCCTCTCTCTGGGCGACGGAATCGCCAACTGCGGTCTACTCGACCAACTCGCGGCCCTCGCGTGGGTCCAGGAGAATATCGCGGCCTTCGGTGGTGATCCTCATAATGTGACGGTCTTCGGCGAGTCGGCAGGCGCTATGTGCATCGGCATCCTGCTGTCGATACCTCGTGCCGAAGGGCTGTTCCGCAGGGCTATCCTCCAGAGTGGAGGCGCGCATCCGGTGATCTCAGCCGCGACTGCGCGACGGGTCGGCGAGATCCTTGCCGAAAAGCTGGGCGTCGAAGCCACACGCGAGGCGATCGCGGCTGTTCCCATCGACCGTCTGATCGCGGTGCAGGTGGAGTTGAGCACCGACATCTTCGCCCATCCCGACCCAGCGCGCTGGGGCACGGAACTGATGGCCAGCCTGACGATGTGGCAACCAGTGCTCGACGGAGACATCATCCCCGCGCGCCCGATCGATCGCATCATCGCCGGAGCTAGCGCGGGAATCGACGTCCTTGCCGGCTCGACCACGGACGAATGGAGATTGTTCCTGGTGCTTGGAAACGTCATCGACCACGTCCCTGACGAGGCTGTGGTCGGAGCGGCGGCGGCCTACGGACTCCCGCTCGAGGCGACACTGGCAAGCTATCGCGCCGCCTATCCGAATGCCAGCCCTGGCGACTTGCTCGCGGCGATGCAGGGCGACTGGTGGTGCCGCATACCCGCGCTCCACCTGGCCGACGCCCAGGCGAAGCAGAACGCCGCGGCCACCTACATGTACGAGTTCGCCTGGCCCTCACCGCAGATGGGCGGACGCCTCGGCGCATGCCACGCGCTCGAGATTCCCTTCGTCTTCGACACACTCGGCTACCAGACCGAGGCGCTGCTAGGGCAGAACCCGCCGCAACCGCTCGCCGATACCATGCACGCCGCGTGGGTGTCATTCGCGACCAGCGGAGCCCCTGGTACCAGTTGGCCGAGGTACGATTCGACGCGGCGCGCTACGATGCGCTTCGACACCACATCCGACGTCGTGGACGATCCGCTCTCCGCCGTGCGCGCAGTCTGGAACGGTCGGCCCTAGCATCTGCGACAGCGAGCATCATACGACGAGGCCGAGAGGAGAAACCCGGTTGAGCTACGGCTTTCTCCTCGGTCCCGTCCGCGCTGCGTGCATACCTTCTCAGATCCTCCGGCTCGCAGCCTGCCACCCTGCAAGTCCCCGTACCGCCGGGCGCGACATGGTATAATTACGCTGGAATATGAGTGCATCCCTCCGGCGGGATTCGGTTCTGGTCTCACTTCTCCCCGCCGTGTGGTCTCGGGTGAGCGCGGTCTCACCGCGCTAGCGCTCCATTCGTATACACAAGAGATACATGCCGGATTCTTCGGCGGAGAGAAGCAATACTATGGGATTTTTCAACCGATTCTTGGGCGATCCGAATGAGAGAGACCTTCGGAAGATTCAGCCACTCGTCGATCATATCAATTCACTCGAAGACGAGATGATGGCCCTCTCAGACGACGACCTGCGCGGCATGACCGCCGAGTTCAAGCAGGAGCTGGAGAACGGGGCCGACCTCGACGACATCCTCCCGGAGGCCTTCGCGACGGTCCGTGAGGCGAGTCGTCGCGTGCTGGGCATGCGGCACTTCGACGTGCAGCTCGTCGGCGGCGTCGTGCTGCATCAGGGCAAAGTCGCCGAGATGGGCACCGGCGAGGGCAAGACGCTCGTCGCCACGCTGCCCGCCTATCTGAACGCACTTCCCGGCAAGGGCGTGCATGTGGTCACCGTCAACGACTACCTCGCCCAGCGCGACCGCGACTGGATGGGCAAAGCCTACGAGTTCCTGGGCCTCACTGTCGGCACCGTCCTGACGACACAGGTACCCCAAAGCCCGGAGCGCCGCGCCGCCTACGCCGCCGACATCACGTATGGCACGAATAACGAGTTCGGCTTCGACTACCTGCGCGACAACATGGTGCCGGACCTCA
>CAYRVF010000118.1:0-542 GCA_964427535.1 uncultured Ktedonobacterales bacterium | reverse complement strand
GCATCCTCATCGACGAGGCACGCACGCCGCTCATCATCTCCGGCCAGGCCGAGGAGTCCGCCGAGCTCTACCAGCGCTTCGCCCGCGTCGTTCCGCGCCTCAAGGAGCATGACGACTACGAGATCGACTACAAGTTCAAGACGGTCTCGATCAATGAGTCGGGCATCGACAAGGTGGAGCATGCGCTCGGCGTCGCCAACATCTACGACGACATGCTGATGACGCGCCACCTGGAGAACGCCCTCAAGGCGCAGGCGCTCTTCAAGCGCGACAAAGACTACATCGTGCGCGACGGCGAGGTGCTGATCGTCGACGAGTTCACCGGGCGTGTGCTGGTCGGCCGCCGCTACAGCGAAGGTCTGCACCAGGCGATCGAGGCCAAAGAGAACGTCAAGATTCAGAACGAGAACCACACGCTCGCCACGATCACCTTCCAGAACTACTTCCGCCTGTACAAGAAGCTCGCCGGTATGACGGGTACAGCGCTCACCGAGGCCGAAGAGTTCAACAAGATCTACAAGCTGGACGTTATCACGATTCCC
>CAYRVF010000117.1:0-15952 GCA_964427535.1 uncultured Ktedonobacterales bacterium | reverse complement strand
AGTTCAAGCAGCTGCTGATGGTGGCGGGCATCGACCGCTACTTCCAGATCGCGCGCTGCTTCCGCGATGAGGACCTGCGCGCCGACCGGCAGCCGGAGTTCACCCAGCTCGACGTCGAGATGTCGTTCGTCGCCGAGGAGGACGTGATGGGCCTCATCGAGGCCATGCTCATCGCGCTCGTACAGCGGACGACAAACAAGCGCATCAAGCAGGTTCCGTTCCCGCGCATCTCCTACGCTGACGCGATGGAGCGCTACGGCAACGACCGCCCTGACCTGCGCTTCGACCTGCCACTGGTCTCGCTAGGCGAGCTTGCGCGTCTGGGTGAGTTCAAGGTCTTCACCGACGCGCTCGACCGTGGCGGCGTGGTGAAGGGCTTGCGCATGCCGGGCCGCGCGAACGCAACGCGCAAAGAGATCGACGAGCTGACAGAGTTCGTCCGCAGCCTCGGCGCGAAGGGGCTGGTCACGCTCGCGCTGCAGCCGGAGGGTCCGAAGGGGCCGGTGACGCGGTTCCTCTCGCCCGACGACATCCAGCGCATCGCCACGCATATGGGCGCCGAGACAGGCGACCTGCTGCTGTTCGTCGCCGACGACACGAAGGTCGTGAATGACGTGCTCTCACGTCTGCGCACGCGGGCTGGCGAACAGCTCGGGCTGATCGATCCCGACGAGATGGCGCTGGCCTGGGTGGTGGACTTCCCACTGCTTGAAGTCATCAACGAGGACGGCAAAGAGCGCTATCACGCGACGCACAATCCCTTCTCGGGGATGCGGCCCGGGCAGGAGCCGCTGCTCGACACCGACCCGCTGGCGATCACCGCGCGGCAGTACGACATCGTCGCCAATGGCTACGAGATCGGCGGCGGCAGCATCCGCATCAACGTGCCGGAGCTGCAGCGGAAGGTATTCCAGGTGCTCGGCCTGACGGAGGAGCAGATCGACGAGCAGTTCGGCCACATGCTCGAAGCCTTCGAGTTGGGCGCGCCGCCGCACGGCGGCATTGCGCTGGGCATCGACCGGCTTGTGATGCTGCTCTCTGAGAACGCCGATACCATCCGCGACGTCATCACGTTCCCGAAGATGCAGAACGGGCAGGACGCGCTCATGCACGCCCCCTCGCCAGTCTCCGACGAGCAACTGCGCGAGCTGTCGCTCCAACTTCGTGAGCCGGAGAAACGCGCATAGGGCGAGATACGCATCACCTGCCGTGTCTCAGCCGTGTCTCACATGTGTCAACGCATCCGCCGGGAAACCACGCTTCCCGGCGGATGTCGTCTGTCTGGCAGCTTGCGGACACGGGACGTGGCGGATGGCGGCTGGTGCGAGATATGCGACAGACTTGCGACATCGACGCGCCAATTCTTTCCAGTACACGATGTATACTGCCAGTGCAGAGTTAGCGTAGAGCCACACACGAGCAAGGGCCGGTATACCGAGATGGTATGTGAACGTTTCGGCGGAAGGTGAGACAGCATGACGCTCTATCTCTACTTCGCGGCGTTCGCGCCACATGTGTCGCATATCTTCAGATTCTTGCTGGCGCATGAGTTTTCTGGGCTGTTCTGCCTGCTGCTCATCGAGGAGGCGGGCATCCCAATACCGATTCCGGGCGACTCACTCATCGCGCTGGCTGGCGCGCGGCACCATCCGCCGGTGCTGTACGGCGTCCGCATCATCTTACTCAGCAGCCTGGCGGCTTTCCTCGGCTCATCGCTGCTCTACACGGTCATGCGGCGTGGCGGACGGCCACTGCTAGAGAAGTACGGCAAGTATCTGCACATCAGCGCGAAGCGTCTCAACCGGCTGGAGACGTGGTTCAACCGGCATGGTCCCGTCGCGATCGTGCTGGGACGCCTCATCCCGGGTTTGCGTATCCCTACGACGGTGATGGCTGGGCTCTCGGGTATCCCGTATCGCGTCTTCGCGCCCACGTCCGCACTCGCCGCCGTGATCTGGGCGAGCGGCTATTTCGCCATCGGCCTGCTCCTCGGCCGGCAGGCGCGTCTCTTCAGCACGTTCTGGGCGGGCTTCCTCGATTTCGTCTCCGACAGCGCGATCTTCCTCGTCGTGCTGGCGCTGCTGCTCGTCGCGGGCACGGCGACGTGGTTCGTCCGCCGCCAACTGCAGAAGAACAGTGAGCCCTCAACGTCTGTCGAAGACGAGGAGCGCATCGGCGCGAAGTAGGCCGACCTCATCCCCTACACCCTTCCGTTGGAGGGAAGAGGTCGCTATTTGGGCGTTCGTGGCGGAGTGCGACGTGCTCATGTTGTCGCCAGGGGCGGGCGAGGCACATCCTGGCATCTCCTTTGCCTGTCCCCTTGCCATAGTGCCCCTCTCCTAAGGGGAGGAGGTTGGGGGAGCGGTTCTGCCCTGAGGCGTCGCCAGGGCGTGGCATCCTTCCGCTTGCTCGCCTCAGAGCGCAGCGGGTACAATGGCACATATCACCGCTACAATATGAGGACGTGCTGAGGCGGACGCCGTTTCCACCTGATCTACCCACGCTGTTCATCCCCCGGAGAGGAAGGGCCCATGCAGACTGGTCAGGTCACCATCACGCACGAGGTTGGGTTGCACGCCCGCCCGGCTGCGCTCTTCGTCAAGACGGCGAGTCGCTTTGGCTCGCGTATTTCGGTGGAAGCGGGTCCTAAGACGGCGAACGCCAAGAGCATCGTGCAGGTGCTGACGCTGGGAGCGCGGCAGAACACTGTGCTCACCATCACAGCGGAAGGCGACGACGAAGCCGACGCCGTGCGCACATTGGTGCGGCTCGTCGAGAGCGATTTCGCCGCCGACGCATGACCCTGGCTCTCTCTGCTGAGGACGACACACCCATACTCTCCAGGAACCAGACCGGGCGTGGCACCCGCTGGACGAGAGCAGCTCGGCAAGAAAGGAGAGGCGCGCTCCGTGAGAACCGTCCGCACCTGAGCGTGCCTGGGCGATCGCGCCGCGCCAGCACACGATGCGCATGCATGGAATCGCCGCCTCGCCGGGCATCGCCATCGGCCCGCTAGCGCTGCATCTGCCGGTCTCGGCTGATCTGCCCGCCCGCACCATCTCCGCCGATGAGGTAACGCTGGAGACCGGCCTCCTCGACCGGGCGCTCGACCAGGCACGCGCGCAGCTCGCCGAGGTACGCGAGGCCACCGCGCGCCGCGCCGGAGAAGACGAAGCCGCCATCTTCGATGCCCATCTGCTGATGCTCGAAGACGAGGAGCTGCTCGGCAGCATACGCGAGCACATCGCGGCGCGCCACGAGACGGCCGAGAAGGCTGTCTGGGAAGCCGCGCAAGAGTATCGCCAGCAGCTGCTCGCGATCGACGACGAATATCTCAGAGCACGCGCCGCCGACCTCGAAGACGTCGCCACGCGCGTCATCGCCGTGCTGCAAGGGCGGCAGCGCGGCATCGAGCGGCTGGACCGGCCGAGCATTGTGGTCGCGCGTGACCTGCTGCCGTCGGACACCGCCGGACTCGATCCCGCGGTGGTGCTCGGCTTCGTGACCGAGGAAGGCGGGCCGACCGCACATACGGCGATTCTCGCGCGTCAGCTCGGGCTGCCTGCCGTGGTCGGCGTGCGCGGAGTGGTCGACGCCGTACGGAGCCAGCGCGATGCGGGGACCGCGCCAGTGCTCGGCGCGATCGACGGCTCGGATGGCACGGTCGAGCTCGCGCCGGATGCGACTGCGCTCCAAGACTGGAACGAGCGGCAGGCGCGCTACCGCGCCGAGCGGGCGCGGCTCGGCCAGTTAGCGTCGTTGCCCGCGCGCACGCCGGACGGCCACGATGTGGAACTGCTGGCGAATCTGGGACATCCACGTGAGGCGCCGCGCGGCGCGGAGCTGGGCGCCGTGGGTGTGGGCCTCTTCCGCACGGAGTTCCTCTTCCTCGACCGGCAGACCGCGCCGAGTGAGGATGAACAGGTGGCCGCGTACACCGAGGCGGCGCGCGCGTATCCGCAGGGGTACGTCATCGTGCGCACGCTGGATGTGGGCGGCGATAAGGCGATACCTTACCTGCCGCAGGCGCCCGAGGAGAATCCCTTCCTGGGGCTGCGCGGGCTGCGCCTCTGTCTCGCGCCGCACTTCGCGCCAGTCTTCAAGACCCAGTTGCGGGCGTTGCTGCGGGCCGTCGCGGACGGCGCACACCTGCGCATTATGTTCCCGATGGTCAACTCGGTGGACGAGCTGGTCACGGCGCGAGCGCTGCTCAACAGCGTGGCGAGGGAGCTAGACGGGGAGGGCATCGCAGGCATCACGGCGCTTACACGGACGGAGGTCGGCGCGATGGTAGAGACGCCCGCCGCCGCCCTGACGACCGACATCCTCGCCTCAGCCGCTGATTTCTTCAGCATCGGCACCAACGACTTGACCCAGTACGTGCTCGCGGTGGACCGCATGAACAGCGCCGTGGCTCCCCTCTACACGAGCTTCGCCCCGGCGGTGCTGCGGGCGATCGAGAGGGCCGTCGCGGGCGCTCACGAGCGCGGGCGCGCGATCGGTATATGCGGCGAGATGGCGGGTGACCCACGTGCCACCGCGTTGCTGCTCGGCCTGGGTCTCGACGAGCTCAGCATGAACGCGCCGTCGCTGCTCGACGTGAAACGGGTGGTGCGGGCATGCTCGATAGACCGCGCCCGCGAGATCGCCCGGCAGGCCCTCGCGCTGAACTCCGGCGAGGAGGTAGAGCGCCTGCTCGTCACGAGCACGAATGAGCTGGTCGGCGCGCGCGAATTGGCCTGACGGGCAGCGCCAGCCCTACCCTTTGTAGTTCTCCACAATCGACGGGTCGCGCACGGTGGCGTCGTCGGGATTCTGCCCGAACTCGCGGCGCGCCCGTCGTTGGCGCAGCAGATCCCAGCACTGATCGAGCTGCACCTTGAGCTGCCGCATACGCTCCTGCTGCTCTCCGTCCAGGCCGCCCTCCGCCTCAGCAGCACTCAGCAGGTTATGTTCTTCGTCCATCATCTGTGTGATGGTGGACAGAATGTCGCTATCGCGCACAGTGGCCCCTCCTCTGGTGCGAGAAATACGTGTCCTTGCCCTGTGAAAGCATAGCACACGGAACCTACCCCCCTACCTCCTTCCCTCGAGGGAAGGGGCCGCTGCAGGACCGTTCGCGCCTATCATGGGCGGACCCGATGGCGTCCTGTAGGGGCGAGGCGTGCGCCGCCCGTCTTCCCTGGCGGCCGCTCTCGCTCCCAAATATGAGCTTCACCTCATATACATCTTGACAGAAACAACCCCCACCACTACACTATCGTATGAAACATGAGATGCACCTCATATTTATGGCCTGCGGAAGGGCGCATGACGCGGCTCGACCGAGAAGTCTACCGAACATTCGTCAGGACTGATCGACATAGGGAGAACAAACGACGTATGGCAATCGACTCTGAGCTCGCATTGCAACCGATTCCCCGGCCAGCGGGACTGCCAGTGCTCGGGAACCTGCTCGACGTGAACGCGAACGCCCCCGTGCAGGGGATGATGGACCTCGCGCGCCGCTACGGCACGATCTTCGAGCTGGAGTTGCCCGGACGCAAGAGCATCGTCGTCTCGGACTACGCGCTCGTCGACGAGCTGAGCGACGAGCGCCGGTTTGACAAGCTCGTCTGGGGGCCGCTGCGCAACGTGCGGGCGTTTTCCGGGGATGGACTGTTCACCTCACGTACGCAGGAGCCGAACTGGCGGAAGGCGCATAACATTTTGCTGCCGAGCTTCAGTATGCAGGCCATGAAGGGCTACATGCCGATGATGGTCGATGTCGCCGAACAACTCGCGCAGAAGTGGGCGCGGCTGAATCCCGACGACGAGATCGACGTGCCCGCCGACATGACACGTCTCACGCTCGACACCATCGGCCTGTGTGGTTTCGACTACCGGTTCAACTCGTTCTATCGCGAGGAGCCGCATCCCTTCATCGTCGCGATGGTGCGCGCGCTCGGCGAATCGCTAGAGCAGCTTCACCGTCTGCCAGTGCAGAACCGGCTGCGTGTCCACTCGCGCCAGCAGATGAACGATGACATCGCGCTAATGAACGAGCTGGTGGACCGCATCATCCGCGAGCGTCGCGCGAGCGGCGACACAGCCAGCAGGCACGATCTGCTCGACCACATGCTCGCGGGCGTCGACAAGGACACCGGCGAGGGCCTCGACGACATCAACGTCCGCTATCAGATCATCACTTTCCTCATCGCCGGGCACGAGACCACGAGCGGCCTGCTCTCTTTCGCCCTCTACTTCCTGCTCAAGCACCCGGATGTGCTGGCGAGGGCATACGACGAGGTGGACCGTGTGCTCGGCCCAGACCCGCGCGCGCTGCCGACATACGCGCAGGTGACGAAGCTGCGCTATATCGGGCAGATTCTGAACGAGACGCTGCGTCTGTGGCCGACGGCGCCCGCGTTCGCGCTCTCGCCCTACGAGCCGACCGTCATCGGCAACCGCTACGCCGTCGATCGCGAGAGCGAGCTGGTCGTGCTGATTCCGATGCTGCACCGCGACCCTGCCATCTGGGGCGCCGACGCGGAGGAGTTCAACCCCGACCACTTCGATCCGGAGCGCGAGCGAGCGCTGCCGCCCAACGCGTTCAAGCCGTTCGGCAACGGACAGCGCGCCTGCATCGGACGCCAGTTCGCGCTGCAAGAGGCGACGCTCGTGCTCGGCATGCTGCTGCAGCGCTTCGAGCTGCTCGATCCGCACGACTACCAGCTCAAGGTGAAAGAGACGTTGACCCTCAAGCCAGACGACTTCTCCATCCAGGTGCGGCCGCGGACCACCCGCACGCTCGTCGCCGCGCCCGCCGTCGAGTCTGCCGAGCCGGACCCTGCACAGCAGTCGGCGCCCGCCCTCGCCGCGCACGGGACGCCGCTGCTGGTGCTCTACGGCTCGAACCTCGGCGCGGCGGAGGGCCTTGCGCGAGACATCGCGGAGGACGGCACCGCGCACGGCTTCGCGACGACACTGGCTCCGCTGGACGACTATGCGGATGCGGGCGCGCTGCCGCGAGACGGTGCGGTCGTGCTCGTCTCGGCCTCGTATAACGGCACGCCGCCGGACAACGCCGAGAAATTCGTCGCGTGGCTGCGCGATGAGAGCATCGCCGCCGACGCGTTGCGGGGCGTGCGCTACACCGTCTTCGGCTGCGGCAATCGCGACTGGGCCTCGACGTATCAGGCGATTCCGACGCTGCTTGATCGCGAACTCGAGATACACGGCGCGACGCGAATCTATCCGCGTGGCGAGGGCGACGCCCGTGACGACTTCGACGGGCAGTTCCGTACATGGTACGCGCCCCTCTGGGCGTCCCTTGCCGCGACCTTCGCGCTGTCATATTCCGTACCGGAGGGTCCGCGTGGTCCACGCTACACTGTGGAGGTGGTCACGTCCAGTACTCCTGCGCCGGTGGCTACCGAGTATGCCGCGCAGCCGCTGACGGTGCTCGTCAACCGCGAGCTACAGCGCCGCGATGGCCCCAATCCCTCGGAACGCTCCACCCGCCACATCGAGGTCGCGCTTCCGGAGGGTGTCCGCTATATGGCGGGCGATCACCTGGGCATTCTGCCGCGCAACAACGCCGAGCTGGTCCGGCGAGTCGCAGCGCGCTTCGGCTTCGCGGAGGACGTGACGCTGCGCATCCAGAGCGCGGCCCCGAATGCGTCGCCGCTGCCGGTCGATGCGCCGATCTCGCTCTCCGCGCTGCTCACATCGTACGTGGAGCTGCAGGATGTGGCGACGCGCGCCCAGATCGCCACCCTCGCCGCGCACACCGAGTGCCCGCCGGAGAAGCGTGCGCTGCTCGCCCTGGCCGCTAGCGAGGAGGAGGGCGCGGCCCGCTACCGCGAGGAGGTGCTGGCGACGCATCTCTCGGTGCTCGACCTGCTGGAGCGCTACGCCTCGGTGCAACTGCCGTTCAACGTCTATCTTGAGATGCTCGCGCCGATTCGGCCGCGCTACTACTCCATCTCGTCCTCGCCGCTGGAGAACCCGCGCACGGCGAGCATCACCGTCGCCGTGACGGAAGGGCCGTCGCGTTCGGGGCAGGGACAGTACGCCGGTGTCTGCTCGTCGTATCTGGCACGCCAGCAGCCGGGAAGCGAGATCGTGGGCTTCGTGCATATCCCAAGCACGCGCTTCCGCCTGCCCGACGACGCGACCACGCCGCTCGTGATGATTGGCGCGGGCACGGGCCTCGCGCCGTTCCGCGGCTTCCTCCGCGAGCGGGCTGCGATCGGGGCGCGGGGAGAGGCTGTCGGGCCGTCGGCGCTGTTCTTGGGTTTCCGTTCGCCCGAGCACGATTTCCTCTATGAGGACGAGCTGCGCGCGTTCGAGCGCGAGGGCATCACGACGCTCTACCCGGCCTGCTCGCGAATGCAGGGGCAGCCGAAGCGCTATGTGCAACATGAGATCGTGGCGCATGCCGATGCGGTGTGGGAGCTATTGCGGCAGGGCGCGGTAGTCTACGTCTGCGGCGATGCCGGGCGCATGGCTCCGGCAGTACGGCAGGCGCTCGGCGAGGTGTATCGCCAGCGCACCGGCGCGACCCAGGACGACGCCGAAGTATGGCTCGCAGGTCTCGCCGCCACCAATCGCTACCTGGCCGACATCTGGCCGTCAGATTAGAGGGCCTCATCCCCCCAGCCCCCTTCCCCTTGCAAGGGGAAGGGGGAGTCGCGTTCGTAGCCTCACGGGCAACTGGGTTCGTCCACGCGCCCTCCCCTCTCCCTGCAGGGAGAGGGGGCCGGGGGTGAGGCCCCTGCTTCATCGTCTCATTACTCCTATCGCCCCTTACCAATACCCTTCATGCAGCGACCCTTCCCTCCGAGGGAAGGGGGTAGGAGGTTAGGTGCTGACGGGGTAGCGGGAGAGCTTCCGACTTGCGCTCGGCCGCCCTCTGCGCGTTCTCTTTCGATATATCTTGACATCGCCCCTTGGACATGCGTTCAATACTTCATATAAGTAAGTATGGAGCCATCCAGGGATACAGCCAGGTTCCGTCAGGCGGAAGGACACGCCGGAGCTGGCCGCATGATATGGGATGCGGAATGAGCGATGGTTTCCTCTGTGGCTCTCCGGATGGCCGGGAGCGCGCGCTCCCAGGAGCACATACACATGATCGACTATATTTGGAGCGAGCGCGCATTCGACGACGAACACGTTCCGAATGCTGAGAATATTAGTTCTGACTACAATGGAGATACTGACGCCGCCGAGCTGGAGGCGCTCGATGCGTATTCGAAGACCATCATGCGTGTCGTCGAGCGGGTCGCTCCGGCAGTTGTGCAGATAGGTGTCGTCAAGGCCATCGGCGGGCGCGGGTATGGCAACATGGCGCCGCGTATGGCCGAGGGTGCTGGTTCGGGCGTGATCTTCGCGCCGGATGGCTACATCCTCACCAACGCGCACGTCGTCGATGGCGCACGCCGCATCACCGTCACCCTCGCCGACGGGCAGGACCTGCCAGGTGAGCTCGTCGGCGCCGACACCGAGACCGACGTCGCGGTTGTGCGCGTCTCGCCGCCGGCCAATCGCTCGCTGACGTCCGCGCGTCTGGGCGACTCGCACAAGCTGCGTGTCGGCCAGCTTGTCGTCGCCATTGGCAGCCCGGCGGGACTCCAGAGCACGGTGACGGCGGGCATCATCAGCGCGCTGCACCGCACGCTACCGAGCTACGGTGGCCGCATCATCGAAGACATCATTCAGACCGACGCGCCGATCAATCCTGGCAACTCGGGCGGCCCGCTGGTGAACTCCGCCGGCCAGGTCATCGGCATCAACGTCGCCATGCTGCAGCAGACGCAGGGGCTCTCATTCGCGATTCCGATCGCGACGGTCAGCCAGATTGCCTCGCGCCTGATGCGTGATGGCGAGATTCGCCGCGGTCGCATCGGCGTCGCGGGTCAGAACGCGCCGCTGCCGCCTGCCATGCGGCACGCGCTCGGCATGGACCGCGAGGGCAGCGTCGAGGTGTTGCAGGTCGTGCCAGGCTCGCCCGCGGAGGCGGCGGGCATTCAGCCCGGTGACCGCATCTACCGGCTGGACGACCGCGCGATCAACACCGTCGAGGAGCTGCGCTCCTACATCGAGCCGCTGAGCAGCGGGACCGTTGTCAGGGCGTATCTGCTGCGTCGCGGTCCATCCGGCGCGCAGACACTGCAGGTGAACGTGCGCGTGGAGGTCGCGAGCGGCTCCGTGCGTCGGTAGCGCTTCAGGGCACGTCCATCCTCTCGTCAACCGTTTTCATCAGCCCAGGCGTGGTCGTTCTCTCAGACAGGAACGCCGCGACCTGGGCTGGATTCTATCTGTCGATGCGGTCGGGGCTCAGCTGCTCCAGTTCAGGCGTCTGACGCCCCGCAAGGTGGTCGGCAACCGCGTCCCCGATTGCCGGAGACAGCGCGAAGCCGTACCATGAGCCGACCGCAAGCGTCAGCCCGTCCAGTCCCGGCACGCTGCCAATGTAGGGGAGATCGTCCGGCGTAGAGGCTTGTATGCCGCCCCAGGCACCGGCACGCCGAAGCGCCCGTATCGGAGGATATACTTCGCAAGCCGTCTCCCAGTTCCCCCGCACACTGTCTTCCCGCAGCGTATAGGACTGGCCGCCCGGAGCCAGATCGCCCAGCCAGCCACCACCCAGCACAAACGCGCCGTCATCGCGCTGCTTGATGGAGAGTGCTCGACCGGCGGCGCTCACTACCGGCTGGAAGGCTCCCGGTCTGGCGGGTGTAGTGGTCAGCGCTTGCAACACCTGTACTCGCAGCGGCAACCGCAGCCCAATAGAGGCTGCCAACTGCCCACTCCACGCGCCCGCCGCCAGCACGACCTGCTCCGCTTCCACCACGCCCCGCGCCGTCTGCGCCCCGATAACGCGGTCGCCTACCTGTCGCAGGGCGAGACAGCCGGTGCCGGTCCAGTAGACGGCGCCGTGCCGCCTCGCAGCGTCGGCGAAAGCGCGCGTGGTGAGCCGCGGATCGGCCTGGCCGGACCTCGGGCTGAAGATGCCAGCGGTGACCTGCTCCCCCAGGCCGGGCACGAGGCGCAGGGCTTCTTCGCGATTGACATAGCGCACATCCGCGAATCCTCGGCCGCGCTGGTCCCGCGCGAGCGTCTGGAGCCGCGACGCCTCGGCATCGTTCTCCGCTACCAGCAGATGCCCTCCCTGGCGGTACCCGAGATCGGCATCCAGCTCCTCAGCGAGGGAGGGCCAGCGCGCGAGGGCCGCATGGGAAAGGGCTACTTCCGGCGGGTCCTGCTCCCAGAGCCGGATGCCGCCAGCGCTGGCCCACGATGCCGCTGGCTCGGCGGCGACTCCCGCGCGCTCCACCACGAGCACGCTGCGCCCCTGCCGCGCGACAGAATAGGCGATCGAGCTGCCGACCACGCCGCCCCCGATGATCAGTACCTCAACTCGCTGCACCGCGGACGACATCGTCTTCGTGCCTGCATCTTTCATAAGGCTCAGGGACGCGGAGCGCTCCAGGTAGGGCTCACCGCCGCCATACGGCTTCCATTGTGGGCAGCGATAGCCCCTTGGCGCAAGCGGGTCGGAATCAATTCCTCAAGGGGTGGACGGGCGGGCGAGGCATGCCTCGCCCCTACAACACGGCTGCGTTGAAACGTAGGCCACTCGACGCACCCCTTGATGTGCGGCCCCTCCCCTTAGAGGGGAGGGGGTAGGGGGAGAGGTCTGCCTTCACACGAACAGAGCCGGGGTACGCGATGGTGCCCCGGCTCTGTTCGTGTGAAGGTCCAGCTCGTTAGCGCGCGAGCGAGAAAAGGCTCTGGGCGCCGATGCCGATCTGGTTGATCAGCGGGCCGAAGATGATCGTCAGCACGATCACGCCCGCGACCGACCCCGCCATCGTCAGCTGCACCGCACGCGGCACGCGCAGCCGCTCCTTCTTCTCTGGCTCGACCGCGTACATGCGCCAGACGATGTTGGCGTAGTACACGATGGAGACGGCGCTGTTGATCAGCCCGAGCACGACCAGGAAGGTCATGCCCGAACCCTGACCCCACGCCGTGAAGAAGATATAGAATTTGGCGATGAAGCCGGCCATCGGCGGAATGCCTGCCAGCGCCAGCAGACACAACCCCATGCCGAACGCGATCCACGGGCTGCGACGTCCCATGCCGTCGAAGTCGCGGATGTTCTCTTTGCCTGTCGCGTCCGCCAGGGCGATAACCCCCGTGAAGGCGCCGATGTTGGTCACGACGTAGACGAAGAGGTAGGCGAGCATCGCGCTGTTCCCAGCGGGCGTGTTGTGGATGATGAGCGAGGCCAGCGCGACGAGCAGGTAGCCCGCCTGGGCGATGCTGCTGTAGGCCATCATGCGCTTGATGTTGTTCTGCAGAATCGCCGCGACGTTGCCGAGTGTCATCGTGAGCGCCGCGACAATCGCCACCATCACCCACAGATAGATGCTGTTCGTCGCGACCTGGCCGCCGAAGACGAAGACCCGCAGCAGCGCCGCGAAGCCCGCCGCCTTCGAGCCGACCGAAAAGAACAGCGTCGAGGGCGTCGGCGAGCCCTCATAGATATCCGGCGCCCACATGTGGAACGGCACGGCGGAAATCTTGAAGCCGAAGCCTGCGAAGATGAAGACGTCCGCCGCGAGCAGCAGATAGTTGCCGCTGGAGAGCGCTCGGTGCGTCGCGGCGGCGATCTCGGTGAGGTCCGTCGTGCCCGTCGCGCCGTAGAGCAGCGCCATGCCGTAGAGCAGAATCGCCGACGACATCGCCCCCAACAGCACGTACTTCAGCGCCGCCTCAGAGGAGCGTGCGTCTGTGCGCGAGAGGCCCGCCAGGATGTAGAGCGGAATACTCGTCAATTCCAGCGAGATGTAGACGGAGATGAGTTCGCCTGTGCTGCCCATGAACATCATGCCGGCGAGCGACATCAGGATGATGGCGTAATACTCGCCCGGCGTCGCGCGTAGATACTGCTCGACGTAGCGATACGAGACGAGCAGCACCGCGAAGCCGATGATCAGGAACAGCAACTGGAAGAAGATCGCGTACGAGTCGACCACCAGCGTGCCGAAGAATGCGCGGGTGGGATGCGGTCCGAACCAGTTGAACGCCAGCGACATCGTGAAGAACAGCGGCACGACCAGCCCGACGAATGCGACTAGCCAGACCAGCCGCTTGTTGCGGGTAATCAGGTCTAGCCCGAGCACGACGAAGCTGAGCAGCAGCACGCTGAGCTGAGGCGAGACCATCCAGATTTGTGTTGCGTTGATTGTCGAGTTCATGAATCTGTCCTGCCTCTTCCCGCTAGTGCGCCGCCGCTGTTACGACCGTCTGCACGCCGTGAAGCACCTGCGTCAGGCTGGGCGAGAGCAGGGTGACAAACGGCTCCGGGTAGATGCCGACGAACAGGATGACGAGCGCCAGCGAGACCAGCGTGAAGATCTCGCGCGGCGTGGCATCCGTGAGGAACGACCACTTCTTGTTGAGTGGCCCGAAGAACGCCCGCCGGAGCATCCAGAGCAGGTAGCCCGCCGTCAGCACTATGCCGAAGGCCGCCGCGATGGTCGGCCCAGGGAGCAGTCGGAATGTGCCGGTGAAGACCAGATATTCTGAGACGAAGCCCGAGAGCGCAGGTAGGCCGAGCGACGCCATACACGCGACGCTGAAGAGGAACGTGAGCATTGGCATCCGCTGGGCGATACCACCGAAGATGTCGATCTCGCGTGTGTGTGCCCGGTCGTAGAGCACACCCACACAGAAGAAGAGCATGCCCGTGATGGTGCCGTGCGTGAACATCTGCAGCGCCGCGCCAGTGAGCGCCGCCTGCCGGAATGCCACGTTGACGCCGCCGACCGCTGCCGCCGCGCCCGCGACACCGAGAAGCACGTACCCCATGTGGCTCACACTGGAGTACGCGATCATCTTCTTCATGTCGCTCTGCACCATCGAGGCGCCCGCGCCCCACAGCACGTTGATCGCCGCGAAGACGGCGAGCGCCGGTGCGAAGAGTGTCGCGCCTCCCGGCACGAAGCCCAGGCAGATGCGAATCAGGCCGTAGGCGCCCATCTTCAGCAGCACACCGGCCAGCAGCACCGAGACCGCCGTGGGCGCCTCGGTGTGGGCGTCCGGCAGCCAGGTGTGTACCGGCCACACCGGAATCTTGACGGCGAAGGCCGAGAAGAGCAGCAGGAAGAGCACGAGCGCGATCGAGATGGTGCCACCGAAGAACGGCAGCGTGCCAGTGATTGACGGGCCGACCTGCGCGAAGTGCGTGTAGAGCGCACTCTGGCCGCCGGTCTCGAAGTAGAGGAAGAAGATGCCCGCCAGCGTCAGCGTCGAGCCGATCAGCGTGTACAGCAGGAACTTCCATGCCGCGTACTCACGCCGTGCGCCGCCCCAGATGCCGATGAGCAGGAACATCGGGATGAGCTCGATCTCCCAGAAGAGGAAGAACAGAATCAGGTCGAACGAGGCGAAGACGCCCGCGACGCCGGTCTCCAGGATGAGCAGCAGCACGAAGTAGAGCTTCGGCCGCTTCGTCGTGTTCCACGAGCCGACGACGGCCAGGAACGAGAGCAGCGCGTTCAGAATGATCATCGGCAGGCCGAGACCATCCGTGCCGAGCGCGTAATGGACGTTGAAGCGAATCGTCCCGATGTTCAGGTCGATCCACGGATAATTCTCATACCAGACGGGATGCAGCGCATCGCCGAACGTGGTGGCGCTGCCCTTGAGCAGCCCGAAGTACAGCCACAGGCTGAGCAAAAAGACGACCAGGGTGAATCCGGCGGCGATCCAGCGCGCGAACCGTTGGGGCGCGAGCATCGCCACGATGCCCCCAAGCAGGGGCAGGAAGACAACCGCTGTCAGCATGGCCTTTTCCTTCCCCTTGTTTTAGTGACTGATGGCGCCGTTGGACGCCACCAGGATGACGATCAGAATCACCAGCACGCCGCCGAAGAGGACCGCGCCGTAGTTCTGCAACAGCCCCGACTCCGACCGTCGCGACGCGTCGCCGACATCGCGCACCAGGCGCGCGAGGCCGTTGACGATGCCGTCGATGACGACGCGATCGAAGAGGGCGAAGAAGTTCGCCAGCCCGAGCACGATGTATTTGATGATCAGGCCGTAGAGCTCATCGATGTAATACCTGTGCGCCAGGACGCGGTAGGCGAAGGCGCCAACCGGATTGCGTATCAGCACATTGGCTGGGATGACTCCGAGGCCGTAGACCGACCACGCCGTCAGCACGCCGACAATCGAGAGCCCGATGCCGATGCCCGTCAGTTGGTCGAGCGAGGGGGCGACCGTGTACGTCACCGGCACGCCGCCGTTGAGGAACTTGGCGAAGTTCGCGTTGTAGCCGAAGAAGCCGTCGATGCCGATGCCGATGGTGACGGCCGCCAGCACGATCAGCGGGAATGTCATGTTCCACGGCGACTCGTGCGGATGTGACTCGCCGCGATATTGCCGCTCGTCCCCCCAGAAGCCCGCGAACCGGCCGCCCTTGCCGCCGAAGGTCATGAAATACAGGCGGAACATGTAGAACGCGGTCAGGAACGCGGTGATGAGCACCATGCCATACATGATGTAGTTCCCGCGCTCGAAGGCTGCCCCGATGATCGGGTCCTTACTCCAGAAGCCTGAGAACGGCGGGACGCCCGAGATTGAGAGTGTGGCGATGAGGAAGGTCAGCGCCGTAATCGGCATAAACTTCGCCAGCCCGCCCATCTTGCGGATGTCCTGGTTGACGATGGCGTGAATGACGCTGCCCGAGCCCAGGAAGAGCAGCGCTTTGAAGAAGGCGTGTGTGAAGAGGTGGTTGATGCCCAGCGCGTTCGTCTCGGCCACCGAGAGGCCGACGAACATATAGCCGAGCTGGCTGATGGTCGAGTACGCCAGCACACCCTTGATGTCGTTCTGCACAAGCGCGATGGTCGCCGCGAAGATCGCCGTGAAGCCGCCGATATAGCCGACGACG
>CAYRVF010000116.1:0-16109 GCA_964427535.1 uncultured Ktedonobacterales bacterium | reverse complement strand
GGCGACGCACCTGCTCGGTGAGCTGGCCGCCCTCGTCGTGGCCGACGTAGCCCGGAGGGCTGCCGAACAGACGCGAGACCGTGTGGCCCTCCATGTACTCCGACATGTCGAGCCGGATCATGTTCTCTTCGCTGCCGAACATCGTCGCGGCCAGCGCCTTGGCGAGCTCGGTCTTACCAACACCGGTCGGCCCCATGAAGAGGAACGAGCCGATTGGGCGATTCGGGTCCTTCAGGCCAGCGCGCGAGCGGCGAATGGCCCGCGAGACGGCGACGATAGGCTCCTCCTGGCCGATGACACGCTGACGCAGGTCATCCTCCAGGTGGCGGAGGTTCTGGCGCTCGCCTTCGAGCATCTGGCTGACCGGAACACCCGTCCAACCTTCGACGACACGCGCGACCTCAGCCGGTGTGACCACCAGCGCGGGCGCCGTCGTGCTCGAACCACGCGCCTTCTCCAGGTCGGTCTGCACCTGCAGTTCACGCTGCCGGAGCGAGGCGGCCTTCTCATATTCCTCTGCCAGCGCCGCGGCCTCCTTCTCGGCCTGAATCGTCGCGAGCTCGCTTTCCAGCGCGCTCACCGCATCGGGGCCAAGCTCACCGCGCTCGATGGCTGCCAGACGCAGGGCCGAGGCAGCCTCGTCCATCACGTCGATGGCCTTGTCAGGCAGGAAGCGATCGTTGATGTAGCGGTCAGAGAGGCGAACCGACGCCTCCAGCGCCTCATCAGAGATCTTGACGCCGTGGTGCGCTTCGTAATTTTCACGCACCGTGCGCAGCATGGCGATGGCCTCCTCGGCGGACGGCTCATTCACCAGTACCGGCTGGAAGCGGCGCTCAAGTGCGGCATCCTTCTCGATGTGCTTGCGGTACTCGTCGAGCGTCGTCGCGCCGATCGCGCGCAGCTCGCCACGAGCGAGAGCGGGCTTGAGCAGGTCGGCCGCGCCGACCGCGCCCTCGGCATTGCCAGCGCCGACGACAGTGTGCAGCTCATCGATGAAGAGAATGATCTCAGGCGCCTGGCGGACCTCTTCGAGGACCTTCTTGATGCGCTCCTCGAACTGCCCGCGGAACATCGCGCCCGCGACCATACCGCCCATATTCAGCGTCACGATACGAGCGTTGCGCAGCGTCGCGGGAACAGTGCCCTCGACGATGCGGCGAGCGATGCCCTCGACGATGGCCGTCTTGCCGACGCCTGGCTCGCCGATCAGCACCGGGTTGTTCTTCTGGCGGCGACCCAGGACCGTCAGCACGCGCTTGATCTCGCGCTCACGACCGGCGGCCGGGTCGAGCTTGCCCTCGCGCGCCTCGGCGGTTAGGTCGCGGCCGAACTCGTCGAGTGTCGGAGTCTTGCTCTGCTTGTCGGGCGTGCGCTCCTGAGTCGCGGTATTGCCCTGGCCACGCGGAGCAAATCCGAACGAATTCGCGCCACCCTGACCATTCGCGCTGCCGAAGAAATTGCCGAACAGGTCGTTCGGGTTCTGGCCACCCATCGCGGACGGGTTAGAGCCAAACATCTCTTCAGCGCACTCGCGGCAGAAGAAGTGCTGCTCGCGGCGCCCGTTCACGACGGCGTCCAGGCGGACCCGCGCGTCATTCTTGTTGCAGCGTTCGCACTTAGGCATGTGTCATTACTCTCTCTACTGGTAACGTATGTCGAAAATCCAGATAATTTCGTCTACTCATATTCCCTCCTCCGTGTCGGCGGATGAGGGGCAGGCGACATCTGGGTGTACCTTGCGGGGCCGGCCACGCGGCCTGCGAGGCTCGTGATTTGCCTCGAATTGCCGGAAGACCTCCTCGGCGGTCATGGACTCTCCAGCCAGAACGAGATAGGCTCGCGTCCACAAGCTGGGAATGCGTGTTAGCTCTGGAAACTCGTCACGTAGCACGCGCGAGGTCAGAGCTTTCACCTGACAGACGATGCTATGCGGGGCGAGCGTCGGGGGGGCAGCTGCCGCCAGGTAGACCCGGTCGGGCAGAATTATCAGCGCCAGCGGCTCAAAGGCGAGCTGTTCGGCGCGTTCCTCGACGAGCGCCTGCAAGCGCTTCGCGACATCGCCGACGAGACACGGCTTGGACCGCATAGGCTCCCATACGAAGTGGTACGTAATGTGCCAATCCTCAGGATTATTGTGTCGATCCATGTCTCGTACCTACAGAATAATACCACTTGCTCCGGCGATTGTCCAGAGCAAATGTGTATATATCTCAATTGCATCAACGTATTTATTATATCGCATCGGCGCGAGAAGTGCCACTGCATCTAAGGAGGCGACGGGAAGGATCGGCGTCAGCGCCATATCATTCCCTCACTGTGTATACGCAAGTTGTGGGCCTGGGTTGGCAGACGAGCAGTTATCACAACCGCTCTTTCGATGGCAGGGCGGACGTTGATCACCTAGCGTGGCTGTTGGTCCTGACGGTGGATGCGCGGGCGCGCGAGGCGATGCCTGGCGATCAGGTAGAGCAGGCGTTGGCACCGCGTCTGCAGGACTCTAGTCGCGACGACCTTCGCCGAAAATCCGTGATGGACTGGATGTGGATAGCGCTCGAACCCGCAACATGTGGAAGGAGCTACAGCATGGTCGCTATACCCGCGTCGCATCGTGACCTCTTGCAAATCGATGTGGCAGATCTCGCAACCATCGGCCCCGATGAGTATCCGCAGGTCACGGCCCTCTGGTTTCTCGCCGACGAGGACGGAATTGTAAGACTCTCGCTCAATACCAGCCGCCAGAAGTTGAAGAACCTCCAAAGGCACCCGAGGGTCACACTCTTCATTCAAGACCCGAAGAATCCATATCGGACACTCGAGATCCGTGCCCGTGCCGACATTCAACCTGATCCGGATTACACGTTTGCCCAGAGACTTGGCCAGAAATACCACGCGGACCTTCGCCAGAACGATCGGCCCGGTGAGGGCCGCGTGGTCGTTACCCTTCACCCTGTAAAGGTGAATACCCACGGATAGGGAATAAAGTCCACTATCGCGTTGCCACCGATGCGTCGCGCTCGCGGGGCAGGTTGTACCACACGTCGTCGATGGCAGCGAGCTCCTGCTCGTCGAGCGTCACATCGACGCCGCGCACGCTGTCCTCGAACTGCTCGGGACGGCTCGCGCCGAGGATGGCGCTGGTGATGCCCGGCTGCGCCAGCACCCACGCGAGCGCCGCGTGCGTCAGGCTTTTGCCGCGCTCCTCGAAGAAACGGGCGAGACGCTGCACTTCGTCGAGGACGGCGTCGTTCCAGTAACGCTTGCGATACGTCTCGCCGCTGTACTTCAGACCGAAGCGGGTGCCCTCTCGCACGCGGTCTCCCTTGCTGTACCGTCCGGTGAGCATGCCGCCCGCGAGTGGGTTGTACGCGATGACGCCCACCTGCTGTGAGCGGCAGAGCGGCAGCAGCTCGCTCTCGATGTGCCGGAAGAGCAGATTGTAGCGCGGCTGATCGCAGTCGAAGCGGGCGTAGCCGTGTGTCTCGCTCGTCCAGAGCGCCTCGGCTAGCATCCAGGCGGGATAGTTGGAGCAGCCGATATAGCGCACCTTGCCCGCGCGCACCAGGTCGTCGAGCGCGCTCAATGTCTCGTCGTGCGGCGTCTCGGGGTCGGGTGAGTGGACCTGATAGAGATCGATGTGGTCGGTGCCGAGACGGCGCAGGCTGGCCTCACATGCGCTCATAATGTGCTCTCGGCTCGCCCCCTGATCGTTCGGTCCGGGTCCCATCGCGCCTCGGAATTTCGTGGCGAGCACAGTGCGGTCGCGTGCCGAGCGCTCGCGCAGCCACGCGCCGACGATTTCCTCCGTCCTGCCGCGTGTCTCGGGGTCGCCGCCAAGGGGATAGACGTCCGCCGTGTCGAAGAAGGTGACGCCGGCGCGGTCGGCTGCGTCCATGATGGCGAACGCGGTGCCCTGCTCCGCCTGATTGCCGAACGTCATGGTGCCGAGGCAAATCTCGCTGACCTTCAGCCCGGTGCGACCCATGCGCCTGATCTTCATCTCAGATATGCTCCCTTGCTGGTTGTGTGAGGACATGCGCTGTGCTCTCCGCGGCGTGCTGTCCGATGCCCGCTTCCGCAAGGGTAGCACAGATAAAGGCACGTCGCGGCGCCGGAGGAGGCAGGCAGGCAGGCAGGCAGGCAGGCAGAGGGAGCGGGCGAGGCATACCTCGCCCATACAATGCGCAACGGCGTCCCTGCCAGAGTGGGACGGTCCTCACTGGTACATGATGAGCATCGGCTGGGGATTCAGGTTGAGCACGTCCTGCGGCGACATCAGTGGCG
The DNA here is from genome assembly GCA_964427535.1 of uncultured Ktedonobacterales bacterium. GTDB lineage: Bacteria > Chloroflexota > Ktedonobacteria > Ktedonobacterales > JADMIN01 > CAYRVF01. The sequence continues at coordinate 11,825 of CAYRVF010000116.1, read as the reverse complement.
TATCGAGAACCGGGTGATCGCCACGCTGCCCCGGCCAGTTCGGATAGAACAGCTTGAAGCCGGGATACTGGATGAGCTGCTTGCCGTCGAACGTCGCGTAGTCGCCCTGCACCTTCTCGTCAGGCGTGCCGAAGCCGTCCGAGCATGTCACGATGGAAAGGTTCGGGTCGGTCTTGACGTTATACCAGTCGGGCAGAGACGGCTCGGCCCACTGGTGAACGATAAGCACCTTGCGGGGCAGTTGCAGCGTCGTGATGGTGTTCGAGATCATCGCGGCGGCCGTGTTGATCTCCGACGCATGCATGATGCCGAGGTCCCGGTCAGGAATGCCGCTCGGCGCGACGTCGAACTCAGGATCGAGGGCGACTTCGACATTCGGCAGCGCGATCCATTTGGCCAGGCTCGAGATCGCCACCTGCACCGGCATGCGGCCAAGCTGGATGTCGAGAAAGAAGAGCATGTGGTGGCTGGTCGCGAGATCGTAGTAGTGCTGCACCAGGTCATCTGGCGCGAACGCGGCGTAGTAGCCGTCCGGACCAGGGTCGGCCTCGACAACCGGCGACACGATGTCGATGGCGTTGACGACGGGGTGCGTCGGGTCGAGTTGCTGATAGGCGCTGGACTGCTGGTTGATGCGCGCGAGCAGCTCGGCGTCGCCATTTGGGTCGTCGGGATAGGTGCCCATGAACCCCCACGGCGCGTAGGGGATGTAGTAGTAGACCATCAGCCGGTTGTTGGGGATGCCCGCTCGCCACATCCAACCATTGGGGCCACGAGCAGTCATGCTGGCCTGACGTGATTGTTGTGCGACATTCGCCGGAGGATCACCCGCCGGGTCAGTCGCGGACGTGGTCGTCTGAGGTGTGACGGTCGCGGTCGGAGATGCGGTCGGGGAGGTGGAAGCCTCGTGCGTGGTCTGCGGTTTGGCCGTGACATTGGCGCAACCTGCGAGAGCGAGTAACATCGCGACCAGAGCTACACGTGCGAATGGTCCCGTTCGTCCACACGCCAGTCGTCCCTGCCAACGCATCCACAACCTCCTCGCGACAATCCTCTGTCTACGTCCCCATGCTTGCCCCGGCTTATCAGCAAACGGAGGGCCATTCCAGCGACCCGCCGATCATCCCTACCTTGCCTGACGTGCTTCGCATGATATCGCTGATGGCAATACATTTCACCTAGGGAAATGCGAAAGGAGCGCGGTTGCCTGTGCAACCTGCGCTCCCAGTAGAGACGAACGGCGTGCCGGTTGGGTTACGACTCTTTGCCGAATTGGGGTGTGCGCTTCTCCAGGAACGCGCGCACGCCTTCCTTGCTGTCGGGTGTGTCGAAGAGCTGGTTCTGCAAGTGGCGCTCGTAGGCCAGGCCCTCGTAGAGCGGAAGCTCCAGGCCCTCGGTAAGCGCAACTTTCATGAAGCCGATGGCTTTCGTGGGGCCGTTGGCGCAGATGCGCGCGAACTCGATGGCGCGCTTCTCGGCCTGGTCCGGCTCGACCAATTCGTCAAACAGGCCCAGTTCCGTCGCGCGCTCCGGTCCGAACGACTCGCCCGTCACCATCAACGCGAGCGCCTTCGACGGGCCGACGATGCGGCCGAGCAGTTGTGTGCCGCCCTCGCCCGGAATCAGGCCGAGGTTTACCTCTGGCAGACCGACCTTCCACGAGCCGCGGCCCGCAACGCGGTAGTCGCACGATAGCGCGAGCTCCAGCCCGCCGCCCATGCAGTGGCCGTTGACGGCCGCGACGAACACCTTGGGCGTCGCGCGCATCTTCATGATCATCTCTTTGCTGGTTTGGCTGAGCAGGCCCACCTGCTCGCCAGACTCATCGCGGATGACCTGGATGTCCGCTCCGGCGGAAAAGAACCGGTCGTTGGCGCTCGCCATGACGGCAGCCTTGACGGCGGGATCGAACCGAATCTCCGTCACGAGCGCTTCGAGCTCGCGAATCATCTGAAGGTTGTGCGCGTTTGCGGGGGGACGGTTGAGGCGGAAGATGAGGACGTTGCCGTCCATCTCGGTCGTGATGTGCTGAAGCTTCAAATCGCTCACAGCCATGCAGAAACCTCCTGCCGCCGGGGGACATTCCCTGCGCGGCCGCACTAATTGGTGCTCGACACGCCTGACGGGGAGGCCGAGCGCACATTGCCCGACAACTCTGTCGGACGCGCACATAGTATACGTCGTATACGACGCGGTCCATCTCGCCTGCCGTCAACCTCGATCGTGTGTAGCGATCGGCTCGGCACGTGTGGCTCCGCGTCACCGCGGGAATGTCCGCGCACTCGCGCGAACACTCCCAAACAGGCATATATCCATTTGGACATAGCGAGTGTACGAGAGCCGTCCTCGCGGTGTCAAGATAGGGCATGGTGCTTGCAGAGGCGTTCGACTGCGGAGTCCGCGTCGTTGGAGTTGGTTGACAAGCACGACGAACTGGCAAATAATTCCAGCAACATCGCCGGGCGCTCGATATGGCGCCTGAAACTCCTTCGCGGCGGCACAGTGTCCCCTCGTGGCCATCTACTGGCACCTATCACTCTTCACTGTCATTGGCGACTGGAGGAGGTTGGGATGACTTTTCGCAGTCCGTACTCCGGCATCGAGATCCCCGACGTGCCGCTGCACACCTTCTGCCTGCAACGTGCGCCTGACCTGCCAGACAAGCCGGTGCTCATCGATGGTCCCACGGGGCGGTCGCTGACATACAGCCAGATCGCGATGGGGACACAGCTCATCGCAGCGGGGCTTGCGGCGCGTGGCTTCCACAAGGGCGATGTCTTCGCGATCTTCAGCCCGAATCTCCCGGAGTATGCGGTCGCGTTGCTGGCCGTCTCGACGCTCGGCGGCATCAGCACAACCGCGAACCCGCTCTACACCGCCGAGGAGCTGCGCTATCAGCTTACCGATACCGGGGCGACGTTCCTGCTGACGATTCCGCAGTTTGTGGAGAAGGCGGCCGAGGCTGCGCGCGGAACGAGTGTGCGCGAGATCTTCGTCTTTGGCGAGGCTGAGGGCGCGACGCCGTTCGCCACACTGCTACAGAGCGGCGGAAGCGTGCCAGAGGTGGCGATCGATCCTGCGCAGGACCTCGCCGTGCTGCCTTATTCCAGCGGCACGACCGGGCTGCCAAAGGGTGTCATGCTCTCGCACCGCAACCTCGTCGCGAACATGCTGCAGATCGTGCATGGCCTCTCGCTGCGCGACGACGATACGCTCATCGGCGTGCTGCCCTTCTACCATATCTATGGCCTGGAGGTCATTCTGCTCTCCACGGTGTACAAAGGCGGTACGCTCGTCTCAATGCCGCGCTTCGACCTCGAGCAGTTCCTCCAGTTGATGCAGCGCTACGAGGTGACGATCTGCCCGGTCGTGCCGCCGATCGTGCTGGCGCTGGCCAAGCATCCGCTCGTCGATCAGTATCGCTTTCCGCGCCTGCGCTTCGTCGGCTCGGGCGCGGCGCCGCTCGGCGAGGATGTGGAGCAAACCTGTGCGGCGCGGCTGGGCTGCCCGGTCATTCAGGGGTACGGCATGACGGAGACGAGCGCGGTGTCGCATCTGACGCCGCTCGACCATCCGAAGCACGGCTCCGTGGGCGTGGTAGTGCCGAGCGGCGAGTGCAGGATCGCCGATCTCACGACGGGCGCTGATCTTGGGGTGGGCGAGCGCGGCGAGGTCTGGCTGCGCGGGCCGCAGATCATGCAAGGCTATCTCAACCGTAAGGCGGCAACCGACGCGATGCTCGACGCCGACGGATGGCTGCATACCGGCGATGTCGGCGTCGTCGACGAGGACGGCTACCTCTTCATCGTGGACCGCGTGAAGGAGCTCATCAAGTACAAGGGGCTGCAAGTCGCGCCTGCCGAGCTGGAAGCCGTGTTGCTCTCGAATCCCGCCATCGCCGACGCGGCGGTCATCCCTGTGCCGGACGAGGAGGCGGGCGAGGTTCCCAAAGCGTTCGTCGTGCTCAAGGAGCCGCTCGCCGACGCCGACATCCTCGCCTATGTGGCCGAGCGTGTCGCGCCACACAAGAAAATCCGCTATCTTGAGATGGTCGAGACGATTCCAAAGTCGGCCTCAGGCAAGATTCTTCGCCGCATGCTCATCGAGCAGGAGCGCGAGCGCGCCAGCGTCAAGAGCGACCTGACGGCGGCATCGGACTGAGCCTCCTGGGCAGGACCACCTTAGAGCTCCGCGCGCACGTCCTGCACGGCCTGGACGAGCCGGCGGAGCTTCTCGCGGGCGGATTCGTGGGGCAGTAGTCGCATGCCGCAGTCGGGCGACACCCAGACGCGGACGGGGTCGAACCGGCGCGCTGCCGCTCGCACCCGCTCGCGCATGACCTCGACTGACTCGACCTCCGCCGATTGCGTGTCGACAGAGCCTACGCAGAGTGTCATCTCGACTTGCTCGGCGGCTTCCTCGTCGATTGCGGCGAGGTTGTCGATGCGCGTGTTCTCGATCGAGAGCGCGCTGAACGGGAGCAGCAACAGATCGAGGGCAATCTCGCGGATATCGCCGCAGACGTGCAGCACCGGCACGGGCGCGGCGGCGGCGAGATGGCGCAGCGCGTCGGTGGCCAGCTCGGGGCTGATACGGCGATCGAACGCAGTAGAGAGGACGGGCTCATCTACCTGCACCACGCGCGCGCCACTGGCCGCAAGGGCCGCCACCTCGTGCCCCAGAATCTCGGCCAGGCGCAGCACGAGCGCGGGATCGTCGGGTCCAGCATAGGGGGACGAACCAAGTACGCGGCAGGCGAGCGCGAGTGCGATGGGTCCCGTGACGATGCCTTTGACCTCCGCTCGCGTACCGGCAAGCTCGCGCGCGAAGATGAAATCTTGCACCGTGACCGGTCCGGCGGGGAGGTCGAGCGCGTCCTCAACCTCCCACACGCCGTCGAGCGCCTGCCGCATGCCCGGGATGTTGCGCGCGAACAGCGAGATCATGTCGTCGCGCGGCTGTCCGTCGCTCACCAGCTCGATGCCCGCCTCCACCTGGTCTTCGATGGCCCGCTGGATGGCTCGGCGTGGCGGCAGGTCGCCGATCGGATAACTACCGGCGACGGTCGTGAGCAATGGTAGGCTGCTCGGTGCCCGCGAGTCTCCGGTCGGCGAGCCAGGCATAGACGCGCTCCTTCTGTGTGTGTCGCTCGCGCGAGGTGATGACGCGCGGCACTATACCCCACACTCGGAGCCACGTCAAAGCAGAGGCAGGGCAGGGTAAGTCACACTTTCTACGCCCGGCCGAGCTTCCGGCGCACCAGCCCGCCGAGGATGCGCACCTCGTCGATGCCCAGCACGGTGACGAGGCCGAAGTAGATAGCCGCGCCAATCGCGGTGATGACGAGGATAGTCGCCAGCTCCGACCCCACCGTCGCCTGGCCGAAGACCGTTGGTGCGACGCGTGGCAGCAGCACCAGCAGACCCGCACAGGCGACGCCCATCGCGGCGGCGGCGGCGCAGATGCGCAGCGCCCCCCAGGCCAGCTCGCGGAAGCCCAGGTTGCCCATCGCGAACGTCAGCAAGATGAAGAGCACGATCGCGTGCCCCGAGTTCTTCGCCGCATCGCCCAGCGCCAGCACCGGCATGCCGATGGTGCCTGAGAAGGGGATAGCGAGCGCCAGATAGAAGCCAATCGAGAGCACGCCGACGAGCGCCGGAGTCAGCGTATTCTTGCGCGCATAGAATGCGGCGATCAGCAACTGGTCGAGAGCAATGAAGGGCAGCTCGTAGGCGTAATTCTGCAGGGCGAGCGAGTTGCGGTAGGTACAGCCTGCGTCGCACTGGCCGTGCTGAAAGAGCAGCGTGAGAATCGGCATCCGCAGCACGATGAGCCCGACCATCGCGGGCACCATGAGCAGCAGACCGAGGCGAAAGCCCAGCCCCAGCGTCCTCTTGAAGTCGCCGCCGTCTCCCCGCGTCGCGGCAGCGGTCAGTGGCGGCAGCACCGCGAAGGCGAGGGCGGCCGCGACGAGGCCCACCGGGAACTGGATGAGCGTGGTTGCCGTCGCGAGGGCGGTGATGTTCTTATAGGCATTGCCGGGTGTGTGGCCCTGCAGATACAAATCGAAGAACTGGTAGAGCACGGTAATCAGCAGGAAACCCGCGACTGGCGCATAGAGACGCAGCATCTGGCGCACCGCTGGGTGGCGTAGGTGCAGCACGGGACGCCACGAGACGCCGCCGCGACGCAGGCCCGGCAGCAACAGCACGAACTCCGCGAGCGCACCCACCGCGATGCCAATCGCCAGCCCATGCGCGCCACCCAAACGCACAGCGTCGCTCGTGGGGGTCGAGCTTCTCGTGAGCAGCGCGCTGCCGGGCAGGTGCATCTGAGCCGCCACGACGACGAGCGCGATCACGCCACAGAGCACCACGCCGACATGCTGTATGCCGGTCGCGAACGCCGGGAAGACGACATCTTTGAGGGCGTAGAGCACCGCCGAGCCGACGGCATAGAGGCCCAAACCGAAGAGCGCGAGTGCGGTGAGCGGCACAAGCTGTTCGGCGAGCGTCAGCCCCTGTGGGCTAGAGTGGTTCGCCAGCAATGGCACCAGAAACGGCGCCGCGACGATGAGCGCGCCGACCGCGATCGCCATCGCGATCACGACGACGTTTAGCACGGTGCTGTAGACCCGGCGCAGCTCGTCCCGCTTGCCCTCCTCACCGAGATCGACGAAGGTAGGAATCAGCGCGCCGCTCACCGAGCCGGCAATGATGAGGTCGCTCAACATTTGCACTGGCTTGAGTGCGAGCAGAAAAGCCCCGCTGGCGACGCCATAGAACAGGATATTGATGACCTCGCTGCGCACCATCCCGAGCACGGAGCTGAGCAACTGCCCAATCATAATGAGCGCCGCGGCGGCCACAATGCGGCGGCGCGCGCTCGACGCTCTAGGAGTCGAGACAGCGGCGGGCGCTTCGCCTGCCAGTGCCGCGAGTGCGAGCTCGCCTTGCTCAGCAGCAGTGTCGGCCTGCGCCGGGGCCGGGGCGACGATGAATGCGGGTTCTTCGCGCTCCGCTGGCGGCATCTCAGGCATCCTTCGGTCCCGTCGATTCGTCTGGTAGGGCGTAACGGTCACGTATGCGCTCGATGAGCGCGCTCGTCGAGTGGTGTGGGAGGTATGTGATCAGCGCGAGTGAGCCGCCATACTCCGCCACCACACGTGCCTCGGGCAAGCGTTCGGGAATCCCGCTCAACGCCCAATGTTCGTTCGGCTCGCGATGTACGATAGCACGAAGCTCGTCCGGTGTCAGCACGACATCCATCCCTCGGGAGCTGGGATCGGCGCTCGCGTAGTCGCCGCCCTTCACGTAGATGGCTGGCCGTAGCGCTGCGACGATGTCCTCAGCCGTCGGTTCCTCGAAGATCGTGACGTAATCGACGCTCGTCAGCGCCGCCAGCAGCTCCGCTCGCTCGTCGTCTGGCACTAACGGACGTCTCGGACCCTTGAGACGGCGGGTTGAGGCGTCGCTATTGAGGCCCACGATGAGGAAGTCGCCGAGCATGCGCGCCTGCTGGAGATAACGGATGTGCCCGATGTGCAGCAGATCGAAGACCCCATTGGTGAAGACTGCCCGCTCCCCTGTCGCCTGCCGAGCTGTGACGATCGATTGTAGCCGCTCGCGTGGAAGAATCCAGCCCATGATCAGCGCTCTCTCTCGTCGCGGATGTCGTGTGCGCGCACGGCGGCGGCGAGCTCGTCTGGCGTATTGGTAGCGTTGCCGACTCTGCGGACGACCAGTCCGGCGGCGATGTTGGCGAGCCGCGCGGCGGCGGACATGCAGGCGCCCGCGGCGAGCGCGAGGGTGAACGTTGCGGCGACGGTGTCGCCCGCGCCGGTTGGGTCGAATACCTCGGTCAGATTCGAGGCGGGCAGGTGCAGCGGCTCCTGGCCATGCTCGAAGAGGCTCATGCCCTCACTACCACGCGTAATGAGGATTCCCTGCGCGTTCGTCCGTTTCAGCAACTCCGCGCCCGCCGCCTCGAGGCTGTGGCGGTCGGTGATGCTCTGGCCGAGGGTCGCCTCGGCCTCTGGCTGGTTGGGCGTGAGCGCCGTCACCCCCTGGAAGCGGATAAGATCGCCGTGCGAATCGACGGTAATGACTTTATTGTGCTCGCGTGCGAGCGGAATCGCGGTCTCGATGATATCGGGGCTGATGACGCCGTTCTCATAGTCGGAGAGGATGAGGGCATCGACGGTCGGGATCATCGCTTTGAGGTACGAGATGATGTGCTGCTTACAGGCGTCGCTGAGCTCGGACCCATCGATCAGGTCGACGCGCACGATCTGCTGCTGCACGAGCTGAGTATCGCCCGCCAGAATGCGCGTCTTCGTCGAGGTGGGTCGGCCTACCTCGCTGACGAGACCCTCCATATGGATCTGCTGCTCGCTGAGCTTGCCGCGCAGCCGCTCGCCCGAGACGTCGTCGCCGATGACGCCCGCGAGAAAGACCTCCGCCCCGAGCGTACGCGCGTTGACCCCCGGATTCGTCGCTCCGCCGGGCACAGTATACTGCCCGCGATGGCCAAGGATGAGCACGGGCGCTTCGCGCGAGATACGCAGCGGAGCCCCTGTGATATATTCGTCGGCGACCATGTCTCCGACGACCAGCACGCGCTTGCCGGCAAACGCGCGGACGATCCGCAGTAAATCGTCGCGCTCGGCTTGGCTCCTCACACCTGCCCCCTCATATATGTGATCCCTAGTGGCACTCTTGAGTTCCGTCCCGGCTTGTCTCAACTGCCGCCCTGCCGCGTACCTGGCGCATGAGCGCGGCGCCCGCGACGAGGGCCGCGAACTGGGGCAGCGCGAGCATCCTCCGCCAGCGCCACGGCTCACGCCAAAGACGATACAGCCATTCCAAACCAGCACGACGCATCCAACGCGGCGCACGCGGCACGTCTCCCGCGAGGATGTCGAGTGCGCCGCCCACTCCCATCGCGACGGCCACACCAGCCGCACCGAGCTCCTTCCGTAGACGCGCGATCCAGCATTCTTGTGCTGGTACGCCATACGCGACGAAGACGACGTCTGGCCGCGCGGCGCGGATGGCCTGCAAGGCGCTGGCATCTCCCTCCGAGTCCGGTGTTCCGCTGTATGTACCCGCAATCCGCAGACCGGAATACCGCGGCTCCAGCGCAGCCGCGGCACGTTGCGCCACGCCGGGCGCCGCGCCCAGCAGAAACAGCCTGTCACCCCGGCTGGCGCTGTCCGCGGCAAGCGCATCCACGAGATCGACCCCCGGCGCCCGGCCCGCTGCCGGGACGCCAAGCAGCCGTGCAGCAAGCACGATGCCCACGCCGTCGGCGACGACGAGGTCAGCCCGCTGGAGTATCGCGCGCAGGGCAGCGTCCCTCCGGGCGGCCATGACCATCTCAGGATTCAGCGTGACGACGACCGCCGCGGCATCGGGCTCACCCGTCGAGTCGGTGGCGGCGCTCCGGGTGGAGGCCTTGGCCGCCGACGTGGCGACGCGAGAGTGAACCCACGCGATTGTATCATGCCGCGACAGCGCGTCGAGAGGGAGATTCAGGAGCATGCCCCTCGTGTGCGTGGTGGCGGCTCCCGTGCGCAGCGGCATGTCTGGTGGGTTCCTTACTGCGTAACGACGGACCACATGCTTACACGAGCCTTGTCTTGCCGACATGAGTAGGTGAGCGCTTGCGGGAACCGGCGCGCGAGACATCCGAGATGGCTCTGCTAGTGTATGCCTCTCTATGGTACAAGGCGGGGCCGGGGTGGTCAAATCCAGGGCCGGGAGGGCAACGCGCGCTGCTTCGTGGCACCGTGGACGAGGCTGGACCGGTATGCGTCTTGCTAGACTATCTACGATAGATGGGGGAAATGGACGCACTTCGGGATGTGTGGTCGCCTGACAGAGCGCGATATGCACTTGCGAGCGGCTCGCTGGTATGATACTATCCCGGCTATCGAGGGATGGTGGGCAGACAAGAGCGTGGTCGCTGTGTCGCGCGGGTTGCGATGAGTGCGGGTGAGCAGTCCCGAAGCGCAAGAGTGCCTCCTCGATAATGAGCACGAAGGTCTGTTACCGGAGGGCTCGGTTCTTTCCAAGTGAATACGGCACCGCAGAAAGCACATCTGGGCAACAGGAGGGCTGGTCTGACCAATATCGAGTGACGGTGGTCGACCGGCCTTCTGTGTTTCCCGCGTTGCTCCGCTCCACTGGCGGAGGACGTCGTCCGCTCGCAGACAACGCCCTGACTCGTTGAGCCCTGACGAGCCCACGCGCTTTCCTTCCTTCGCTGGCGCCGCGGAGTGACTGCGTAGAGGTCCTACGCTGGTCACACGCGGGTGCCCGGAATCTCGACGACACTCCCAGAGTAGGGGATAGCACAATACCAACCCGCGCTCGCTGATGAGCGCACCAGTGGCCTCACGCGCATGAGCTGCCCGCAACCCCTCTTGTGTGGCGCGCGCCTGATGGAGCTGACTTCGGATGAGGAAGGGTATCGCGCTCCCTCCATATCTCGCGCGCATCAAGTGTCACCGGCCTGTCACTGCATGACTGTACGGAGTCGGGACTCGTGCCTCTGGCGACCGGTCTGCTCTGGTAAGGGACTGAACCTCTGTCTTGTACGTGTTCGACCGCGTGTTCGGCCACGGGGAAGTGGCGGGAGGTGGAGCGCGATAGAGCCGAGCTTGTGCGGCCTGAGAGCGCGCGACGGCATTATCGTGTGTCCTATCAGCGACATACGGCTGACTCGTCTTTTGACCGGTCAGCACGGTCAGAAATGAGGGTAGGGCATGGACCTGGTAAAGCGGCTGGAAGAGTATCGCGAGCGTGAGCGGGCGCTCTTATGGGAGGGCACCTTCGCCCAGTACTTCGAGATCGTCACGGGGCAGCCTTCCGTCGGCCAGCTCTCGCACGCGCGCATTTACGACATGATCATGGCCGCCGGGACGGAGACGAACCGCCTTGGCGAGCCACACTATTCCTTCTTTGATGGCGAGATCTTCGGGCTGGAGAAGTCCCTGCAACAGATCGTGGAGTATTTCCACTCCGCGGCCCAGCGCCTCGAGGTCCGCAAGCGCATCCTGTTGCTGATGGGTCCCGTGGGTGGCGGCAAGTCGACCATTGTGGCGTTGCTCAAGCGCGGGCTCGAACAGTACACGCGCACCGAGGCCGGGGCAGTCTACGCGCTCAAAGAGTGCCCGATGCACGAGGAGCCGCTGCACCTCATCCCGCCGGAGCTGCGTGCGGACATCGAGCAGGAGTACGGCGTCTACATCGAGGGTGACCTCTGCCCCAAGTGCCGCTGGCTGCTTGAAAATAAGTACGACAACCAGATCGAGTCGGTGCCTGTCGTGCGGCTGGCCTTCAGCGAGAAGAACCGCATGGGCATCGGCACGTTCACGCCCTCCGACCCCAAGACGCAGGATATCGCCGAGCTGGTCGGCAGCATCGACCTCGCGACCATCGGCGAGTACGGCGCGGAGAGCGACCCCCGGGCCTATCGCTTCGACGGCGAGCTCAATATCGCCAACCGCGGCATGATGGAATTCATCGAGATGTTGAAGGTCGACGAGAAGTTCTTGTACGTCCTCTTGACTCTCTCGCAGGAGCAGAATATCAAGACCGGCCGCTTCTCGATGATCTATGCCGATGAAGTGGTCGTCAGTCATACCAACGAGACGGAGTACCAGGCCTTCGTCGGCAACAAGAAGTCCGAGGCGCTGCAGGACCGCATCATCTTGGTGAAGGTGCCCTACAACCTGCGTGTCAGCGACGAGGTGAAGATCTACGAGAAGCTGCTCAAGCAGAGCTCGCTGAAAGATGTGCATATCGCGCCGCATACGTTGC
>CAYRVF010000115.1:13676-16193 GCA_964427535.1 uncultured Ktedonobacterales bacterium | reverse complement strand
TTCTCGGCGTGCTGCGCGAGCGCGACGGCGCCTGGCAGCCGCATAAAGTGCTCGCAGTCGAGCCGGTGGAGTGAGGCCAGAACCTAACCCCCTACCCCCTTCCCTCAAGGGAAGGGGTCGCTGATCGAGGGGTGCCGCAAAGGGGAGACAGAGGATGTGTCTGTGCGGTTGGCCCCCTCCCCCTGACCCCTCCCCCGGCTCACGTCGAGAGAGGGGGAACGGGCGACGCGAGCGCTGACGCGCTGCGGGAGCGTGTGCTTTTCTGGCTCCTCTCTCCCGGCGTGAGCCGGGGGAGAGGCTGGGAGAGGGGGCCCGCCGGAGCGGCAGCCGCGCCCTACTGCGGCAGACGCGCTAGCGTAGGCTCCGCCCGTGCCGTGATGGGCGCGCCGATGATAGCTGAGGCGGCGCGCTCGAACTTCTCGACGTCGCCGCTGCACCAGAACTCGTCGCCGGAGGTGAGTGAGCGCGGCTCGCTAGCGGGCGTGTCGTGTGGGGAGGCGAGCAGACCGTCGCGGGTCAACACGCGGCGTGTCTGGCGGGCGACGGCCGCGCCGGAGTCGATCACCTCGACGCCTGGACCGGCGATCCGCTCGAAGACGGCGCGCATCGCGGGAAAGTGAGTGCAGGCGAGCACCAGCTCGTCGATGCCTTCCGCGAGCATCGGCCGGATGTACTGCTCGACGGCACATTCCACGACAGGACCATCGAGCATGCGGTCCTCCGCTAGAGTGACGAGGTCGGGGCAGCCAGCGGGGTAGACCTCGATGCCGTGGGCGAACTCGTCGATCAGCTCGTGGAGATAGTCGCTCTGGGCTGAGGCCTGCGTCGCCGCGATGCCCACCTTGCCGGTGCGCGTCCGCTCGGCGGCGGGTTTGACGGCGGGCACGACGACCACGAACGGCACGTCGAACGTCGCCCGCAGGATGCTCCGTGCCGAGACGGAGGCGGTATTGCACGCTACGACGATCAGCTTCGCGCCGCGCTCCAGCAGAAAGCGCACGCCCGCGATCGAGAGCCGCTGAATCTCCTCGACTGTTCGCACTCCATACGGACAGTTGCCAGTGTCGCCGAAATACACGTAGCGCTCGTCCGGAAGCTCGCACAACAGATCGCGCAGCACCGTCACACCACCCACACCAGAATCAAAGACGCCAATCGGCGCGGAGCTTGTTCTCGTCATGCTCGATCCCTCAACGTTCGCGTTCGTCCCTCCCCCAGTGTACCATGCCAAGGAGCATGCGGCGTGCCATCTGGCTCCTACCCCCAACGGGTCGCTTTCCGCATGATGGCGCGCTGAGCGTATTCCTGAGATGTGAGGGCCTCACCCCTGCCCTTCCGCGCAACCGCCCGCCTCACGACCCCTCCCCTTGGAGGGGAGGGGGTAGGGGGAGAGGTTCTCCCGAAAGGACACGCACACATGCTCATGCCCTGCGAACGCGAACGCGACCTCGCCTTGCGTTGGGCCGAGGGCGCGTGGGCGGGGTCACGTCTGCGCGCGGAGAGCGGCGAGGAGTACACGCTGATTTTCCAGGGGCGGCGCGGCGGCGGGGCGGGACCAGACTTTCGCGACGCTGTGCTGGCACGCGCGGACGGCACGCGTATCTGCGGCGATGTCGAGCTGCACCTTCGCTCTAGCGGATGGCGTTCGCATGGCCATACCGACGACGCGCGCTATAATTCCGTCGTGCTGCATGTCGTGCGCGTTCACCCGCGCGGCTCCGCGCCGTCGACGAGGCTCGCCAGCGGCGCTCTCGCGCCGGTCGTCGCCCTGCGCTCACGTGATGGCGCTGGATGTGGGATAGGCTGGCCGTGTGGCTCTCTCACGTCCCGCCTCGGACGCTTGAGCCTGCACACGCTGCTTACCAGCGCCGGAATCGCCCGCTTTGAGGCGCATGCAGAGACGCTGCGACGCGAGCTGTGTCTCTGGCGGCCGCACGCCCCCGCGGGCGACCGCTGGGATGCTCCCTCACGCCTGCTCTTCGTCTCGCTCGCCGAAGGGCTGGGCTATGGCCGCGACCGGAAGACGCTGCGAGCGGCTGGAGAGCGGCTGGTGGGCGTGGTGGACGACGGCGTGAATACCGACCCGCTCACGCTCGCGCATGGCGTCGAGCGGATGCGCCTGCGCGGGCTACTCGACTGGCACAGCCGCTGGCGCGCCACCGGACCCTGGCCGATGGTGCTCGATGCGTTCAACCGCGCCACACCTATCGAGGCGGCGGACGCGCTTCGGAAGTCGCTGGAGGTGCCGGGCGGCTGCGTGTCACCGGGGCGGGCAGGCATCCTCGCGGCGAATGTCGCGCTGCCGTTCGCGGCCGCCATCGCTCGCCTCGACGGAGATGCCGACCTCGAACGCCGCGCCCTCGCTGTCTATCTGGCGCTGCCCGGCCTGCCGTCGAACGCGATCACCCGCGAGATGACGCGCCAGCTTAGCCTGGCGCGACAGCCGCCCGGCGCCGCCCGCCAGCAGGGGCTGCACCATCTCTGGGCCACGCACTGCCGCGAGAAGCGCTGCGAGTC
>CAYRVF010000115.1:0-13576 GCA_964427535.1 uncultured Ktedonobacterales bacterium | reverse complement strand
CGATTCCCCCGCTCTCGGCGTCAGCCGGGGGAGGGGGTCAGGGGGAGGCGGCCCCGCTCACCCCATGCGATCTAGCAGCTCGATCACGCGGCCGAAGCGCTCGATGCCTGAAACGTCGTGAGGCGCAACGATGACGACCAGATGCCGCACGCCCACCCGCGCGAACTCACGCAGCGCCATCGCCACCTCCTCGGGGGAGCCGCCGATGGTCTTCTCGTCTGCCGGGCGCTGCTCACCGGGCGCGAGAACGTGCGCGAACGTGCCGGCCGTCAGGTCGATCGTCGCCGGGTCGCGACCGACCTCCTTGCAGGCGTCGAGCAGCTTGGGGTACTGCTCGGCGACACCGGAGGGCTGTGGATGCCAGACCGTATTCCATGCGTCGGCAAACTCGGCGACGAGCCGCAACATGCGCGGCTTGCTCGCGCCGATCCAGATTGGTGGCCCCATGCGTGAGGGTCCACGTGGGCGCAGCACCGCATCATGCGCCTCGTAGTACGTGCCCTGGAAGTCGATGTGTCCCTCGCGCAGCAGCGTGGTGATGATCTTCACCGCCTCCTCGAAGCGGCTGGCGAGGTGATCGAACGGGTAACCGAACGCTCTAAACTCCGGCTCGTGCCAGCCCGCGCCCAACCCGAGGATGAAGCGTCCCTGGCTGATCTCGTCGAGGCTGTCGGCCATCTTCGCCAGCAGCGCGGGGTTACGGAAGGACGTGCAGGCCACCAGCGGCCCCAGCGAGATGCGCGAGGTCGTCGCGGCGACGGCGCTGAGAAACGTGAAGCCCTCCCACGCGCCTTTCTCGTCCCGGCCGGGATAGCGATAGAGGAGATGATCCGCCAGCCAGAATGAGTCGAAGCCGACGTCCTCGGCGGTCCGTGCCATAGCCTGAATGTCGGCGAAGCGCGGCGTGCGCCCCTCCATGCTGTCTTCGCCGAGGGCGGGCATCACGCCCAGCTTCATCGGACGTGGCGATGTCTCGTGCTGCACGCGTATCTCCTCTAGTCGGTCTGGTTGTTCTGGGCACTTTCAACACGACCTACATGGTGGCGACCTCGCCCAGCATCGCGCGGGCGATTACCATGCGCTGAATCTGGTTCGTGCCCTCGAAAATCTGGGCCACCTTCACGTCGCGCATGTACCGTTCCACCGGCCAGTCGCGCACGTAGCCCGCGCCGCCGAGCACCTGCACGGCGTCCGTCGTGACGGCCATCGCCGCGTCGGTGGCGAAGCACTTGGCCATCGCCGCAGCCTGCGTCGCCGGCTCGTTCTCGTCCTTCTTGAACGCCGCCTCATAGACCAGCAGACGCGACGCCTGCACCTTCATCGCCATGTCGGCCAGCAGGAACTGTAACCCCTCGAACGCACCGATGGGCTTGCCGAAGGCGGTGCGCTCCTGGGCGTAGCGTGTGGCGACGTCGAGCGCGGCCTGCGCGACGCCGGTCGCGATGGCGCCGATGTTGATGCGCCCACCATCTAGCGCCGAGAGCGCGATCTTCAAGCCGTCGCCTTCAGCGCCGAGGCGGTTCGCGGCGGGAACACGGCACCCCTCGAAGATCAGCTCGCCGGTCGGGCTGGAGTGCAGCCCCATCTTGCGCTCACGCTTGCCGAAGTTGAAGCCGGGCGTGCCCTTCTCCACGATAAACGTCGAGATATCACGAGCGCCTCCTGTCTCGCCGGTGCGCGCCATTACGGCGTAGAGGTCCGCCTCGCCCGCGCTTGTCACCCAGAACTTCGTGCCATCCAGCACGTAGTCGTCGCCAGAGCGTCGTGCCGTGGCTCGCACGTTCGCCGCGTCGGAGCCCGCGTGCGCCTCGCTGAGCGCGAATGCCCCGAGTAGCTCGCCCGAGGTCATCCCCGGCAGCCACCGCTGACGTTGCTCGTCGTCGCCAAACGTCGCGATGAGTCCGGCGACCATGTTATGGACCGCGAGCCAGACGGCGGTAGACATATCGGCCTTGCCCAGCTCCTCGTAGATCAGCGTGCCGGTCAGTCGCGGCAGGCAGAAGCCGCCGTACTCGTCGGGGACGAGCAGCCCCGCCAGGCCCATCTCGGCCAGCGGCGCGAAGATCTCGCGCGGAAAATAGCTCTCTTCGTCCCAGCGCTCGGCGTGTGGCGCGATTTCCTGCTGGGCAAACTTGCGCACCAGATCACGTATCTCTCGCTGCTCGTCAGTCAAACCGAAGAACATCGCCGTTCTCCTTCTCCTCGCGCGGACGCTCTTCCGCTCGGCCATTGAGCGGCACAGTCACTGCATCCTCCGCGCACATGCCAGCCTAGATTGTGCATCGGAGCACACGACTTCGGCAACCCACTGGGGGCCTCATGCACGCGCTGGGCGAGTGCGGTGCAGCCGAACGAAGCCGTCCTCTCTCAACTGAGAAAGGACGGCGGGAAGGATGCTGCCACGCGGCAGGATGGCACGAGAGAACGCGCGATTAGAGGTCGATGGCAATCGGCAGCGCGTCGCTTGACCACCTGGCCACCGCTCCGTCTTCGCGCTTGTCCTGATACTTGAGGCGCAGACGCTCCCGAATCGCGGTCTCCTCATCAGGATGGTTGACGACGACACGTGCCATGCCCGCGAAGGTCTGTCCATCGATGCGAATGCTGACTTCCGGATTGCTCAGAATGTTTCGGACCCACTGCGTATCGCCACCGTTATCGGCAAGCATAAATATCGTGTCATCGTACGCGGCGAACCACATCTCGTCTTCCTGGGCCGCTCCACTGTCGCGATCGAACGTCGTGAGATAGCTGATCTCTTCGTTCGCCAACCCAGCCAGTCGTGAGCTTTGCTCGCCTGTGGCGGCGTTCTGTTCGGCGTCTAACATGTGTCCTCCTGATACTACACGCGGCATCCTCCATGCACCGCGTGCGTGACATGGTTGCATGCCTCGTGCCAGATAGACTCCGCGACGCGCCTCGGTGGGAAGCGGAGTGTTATACTGCCCAAGCGTGCGCGCCTGCGCGGCCATCCGAGGAAGGACCAGCTAGATGCGAATTGAGACGATAGCGGTGCATGCGGGACGGACGGTTGACCCGACGACCGGAGCCGTGACACCGCCGATTCACCTCTCCACCACCTTCGAGCGCGCGCCCGACGGCACCTACCCCTCCGGGCACGTCTACGCGCGCACGAGCAACCCGACCCGCGACGCGCTGGAAGAATGCCTCGCCGCGCTCGAAGGCGGCACAGCCGCGGCGGCGTTCGCCTCAGGCTCGGCGGCGACGATGACGGTCTTCCAGGCGCTCAGGCCTGGCGACCACGTGCTCGCTCCGTCTGATGCCTACCACGGCTCGGCGACCCTCTTGCGCTCGGTCTTCGCGGGCTGGGGCGTCGAGGTCAGCTTCGTCGATATGACCCGCCTGGACGAGATCGAGCGCGCCCTGCGACCGGCGACCCGCCTGCTCTGGGTGGAGTCGCCCTCGAATCCGCTGCTCGCGGTGACCGACCTCGCCGCCGTCGCCGCTCTCGCGCACGCCCGCGGCGCCTCTCTCGCCGTCGATAATACCTGGGCCACACCCGTGCTGCAACGCCCGCTGGAGCTGGGCGCGGACCTCAGCATCCACTCGACGACCAAGTATCTCGGCGGACACAGTGACGTGCTCGGCGGCGCGGTCGTCGCGCGGGAGGAGACCGACTTCTTCCGCCGCATTCGCCAGCTGCAAGGCGTCGCGGGCGCGGTGCCATCGCCGTTCGACTGCTGGCTCGTGTTGCGTGGCGTCACGACGCTGCCGTGGCGCGTACGCGCCCAATCCGAGAACGCCCAACAGGTCGCGAGGTTCCTCGCGGGCCACCCCTCCGTCGAGGCCGTCTACTATCCGGGGCTGGAGTCGCACCCTGGCTACGAGATCGCGTGCCGCCAGATGAGCTTGCCGGGGGCGATGGTCTCCGTGCGGGTACGCGGCGGCGCTGAGGAGGCGCGACGGGTGGCATCAGCCACTCGACTGTTTATCCAGGCGACCAGCCTTGGCGGCACCGAGAGCTTGATCGAGCATCGCGCCTCCGTCGAAGGCCCCGAGACGCGCACGCCGCAGAATCTCCTGCGGCTCTCGATCGGTCTGGAACACGCCGACGATCTGATCGACGACCTCGGCCAGGCGCTGCGCACGCTGGCATAGCCGACACCCGCCACGCACCGGAAGGAGCATGTACGTGAGCTTCACGTTCACGCCGATGACCGAGGACGAGGCGCGACTGGTCGCCGCGTGGCGGTACGAGGGCGACTACGCCGTCTACGACGGCAACGACGACCCGGAGGTGTTGGCGCTGGCGGTAGACCGGCGTAGCCCCTACTACGCCGTGCGCGACGAGCATGGTACGTTCCTCGGCTTCTTCGCCTATGGGTCTACTGCGACGGTGGGTGAGGAGGCCAACGCGGAGCCGCATCTGTGGAGCGGGGAGGGCGTGCTCTCCGTGGGACTGGGCCTCGCCCCAGATTTCACCGGGCAGCGCAGGGGCCTCGGCCTGCGTTTCGTCGAGGCGGGCTTGCAGTTCGCGCGCGAGCAGTTCGCGCCGAACGAGTTCCGCCTCTTCGTGCTCTCGTGGAACATCCGCGCGATACGGGTCTACGAGCGTGCTGGTTTCGTGCGCACCGGTTTCGTCACGGTCGACTCACCAACCGGCACCAGCGAGTTTCTGGAGATGCGCCGCCCGGCGTAACGGTGCGAATCTGGGCCGCGTGGACGAACCAGACTCTGGACGAGACCCATTACCGGTCGGCGGGGGCGGGCTGCCGGGTGCGTACTGCCTGGGCAGGATCGGGAACAAGTAGGCACGTCCTGACATCTGCTAGTGGCTGGCGGCGGAGATGAGATGCAGCGCGATGACTAGAACAAGTTTTCCACATTCGTCTGTGGATAAGTCAGCGAAATTGTGGATAAGTCGACGACGGTGTCCAGGTGGTGACTGTTTTAGGCAGGGGAAGAGCGGGCGAGGCATGCCTCGCCCCTACAATCACACACGTCAGATGCCTGGAATGGCACCCGGTGGCCCCATGCTCGCCACACGGCCCCTCCCCTCTCAGGGGAGGGGGTAGGGGGAGAGGTTCTGTCTAATTGTGGATTAGATTCCAGACTTCTCGCGCGCGGCATCCGCGGCATCGGTGGACTGCTCATGCGGGCGCTCGTCTCGCGACGGCGTGTTCTTACGTCCGCCTATGTGTCCGTGATATTGATCGATCGGACCTGGCAGCGCCTTCTCGGCTTCGTCTTCGAGACGCCTCTCATTGCGTGCGAGAAAGATCAGGAACCCGATAATGATGAGAGCCGCAATGACGGCGAGAACGATCCCGACAGTGCCCGCGAAGCGATTGATGTTGCTGCCAAGGATGTAGCCACCTATGCCATAGATTGTGGCCCAGAGAATGCCGCCCGCCGCGTTGAACAGGAAGAAGCGGTCCCACTGCATCTGGTTCACGCCAGCGAGAAATGCCGCCCACGCCCGCAACACCGCAACGAATCGCCCGAAGAACACGACCTTCCCGCCGTGTTTCATGAAGAGATATTGGCCGAGCTTGAGCTTGCGCTCGTCGAGTCGAATATAGCGCCCGTAGCGCCGGAGCAACCGGTAGCCGCCTTCGCGCCCTATGAAGTAGCCGAAGTTGTCTCCCACAATCGCGCCCGTCGCGGCCGCGGCGATGACCAGCACGATGTTCAGGTGATGGGTCGTACCCGCGAAGATCGACGCCGTGATCAGCATCGTCTCGCCCGGGAACGGAATGCCCGTGCTCTCGATCAACACAAAGAGCAGCACCGCCCAATAGCCCCAGGTCGTCAGGAGGTGATCGATCGTCGTCGCGGCCATAAATACTGTCCTTCACCAACATCAGCGCGGCTTGCCTGGCGCTATGCCCACCTGCCACAGCGCTCTTCCGTATATACGCACGAAATGGCACGTGCGGTTGAGCGACTCGGGCACACAGGCTTTTCACAAAGGATAAACGCCAAGAGGGCCATACTGCCAGGAACGCTCGACCACCGCCACTACTCGCCGAGGCGCTCCGAACGCAAACGCTTGATCGCGCTGGCGCGTCGCTTGGCTTCGAGCCTGCGCTCGCGGCTGGCGACGCTGGGGCGGGTTGGGCGTCGCGGCTTGACCACGCGCTGCAGATCTTCGAGCCGAGACGCCAGTCGCTCGTAGGCTGCCTCGCGGTTGGCGTGCTGCGAGCGCCGCTCGGTCGCGGTCACGGTGATGCCGGTCGGCCGGTGAACGAGCCGCACGCCGGTCTCCACTTTGTTGCGGTTCTGGCCGCCGGGTCCGGTGGCGATGAAGAACTCCATGTCGCTGTCGCGCTCCAGCGACTCACGGTCGGTTGGGTAGCGGTCCGGCATCGACAGGGACCTCCTCTTCCCGCATGACGCAAGGACACGGGGTCGCGTCACACCCCTCTGCGGTTGCCGTAGAGCAGCACATGCAACTGCGGCAGCACCCGCACATCCTGCATGACCCGGTCCGCGAGCGTCAAGCGGCTCAGCCACTCCAACTTGCCGAGCAGCCCTTCTGTCGTATCGGAGCCGATGTCGTTGCCCGGCTGCACGAAGCAGGGCACGCCCGGATAGCGCAGATGAATCTCGCGCGCGTACGCGAAGTCGGCCTCGTCGAACACGACGATCTTAAGATTGGCCTGGGGCAGCTCAAGAAAACGGTCGAGCTGCTGGAAGTTGGTGGACATCCCGGAACTGGGCGGCTTGGGCGAGACCGTCACCACCTCGCATGCGCGCAGCCACTCGCGGAACACCGTGCCCTGCGTCTCGACGGCGACCTTGCGCCCATCCGCGCGCAACTGGCCTACGAGCGCGGTGAGGTCGTGCATCACGGGATTGCCTCCCGAGAGCGTCACCCAGGGAACCGCTGGATCGAGCTCGCGCAGCCGGTCACATATCTGCTCGGGGGTCATCTGCGTGCTGTTCTCGCGCACTTGCTCGGGCAGCACGGCGTAGAGGCTGTCACACCAGACGCACTTGTAGTCGCAGTAACCGGTGCGGACGAAGAGCGTCGGCACGCCGATCATCTGGCCCTCACCCTGCAACACCGGGCCGAAAATCTCGATCACGGGGACAGTTGTCGTCGCCACGGATGTTACTCGTCCTCTAGGTCGGCGAGCGTTACTTCGGCGAACGACGTCGGCGTCTCGTAGAGGCGCACCGCGACGACCTCGGGCAGCTCGGCATGCATCTCGGCGAGCATCCACGCCGCCAGCAGCTCGGCGGTTGTGCGCTCGACGGGCACTGTCTCGTTCAGAAATTGGTGATCGCAGATGCGCTCGATGCGCTGCCTGTACACCGCCTTGACGCGCGCGAAGTCCACCACCATGCCCTCTTCCGCCGCGCCGTTCACCGGCTGGATGCGCCCGCGCGCGACGACCCGCACACGATACGTGTGCCCATGCAGACGCTTGCACGGACCCTCCGAGTGTGGCAACTGATGGGCGGCGTCGAACGTGAATTCTTTGGCGATGGTGGCGTACGGCATGCGATCCCTCCTGGACTAGCAGCACATATCTTACACCATCCGCGCGCCTGCCCGCTGCCCGCGCATTCCCCAATACCCACCAGACGCTACGAGGCCGTACGTCTCCCATGAGAGGGAGTGGGTTGGGGGAGAGGTTCTTCAGTCGACAACGGTGTATGCTGCACCCAGAACGAGATACGTCAGTCTCTGCCGGAGGAGTGGATATCATGGTGCCGAGCGGCTTTGGCAACTTCTTCATGGCACTCACCGGTGCGGGCGCCGCGCTCATCGGACTGCTCTTCGTCGCGATCTCAATCAGGCCAGAGAGCACCACAGGCGCCACCGCGCCTCCTCTCCGGCAGGCGGTCGCCGCAAGCGCGTTCTCCGCTCTCGTCAATGCGTTCTTCATCGGCATCTATGCGCTGCTGCCCGGTTTGAACATCGGCACGATCGTGCTCCCCATGAGCCTGATCGGCATTCTCAATTCCGTCATGCTTGGTGCTCAACTCGCGCGACGCAGGCAGTGGAAGCTGGGGTCGCTCCGTCTGGATGCCCTCGACATCGTGCGCTCATTCCTGCTCGTCGCTGGCACCATGGCGGTGTATATCTTTGAGTTGTATAACGGCATCCAGGCGCTTCGGCATCCGCACGACATCGGCATCATCTACACAATAGGCGCGATTCTGATCCTCATTTACGGTCTCGCGCTCACGCGAGCGTGGGAACTGCTCGGCGCCCGACGAGGTGGGTTACTTAACTTCCTCAATCCGCTCTACGAGCTGCAGGAGCAACCGCCCTCCGCGCCCGACGAGGCGCCGACGCGTTCAGCGCCAGAGCCCGTGTCTACATCACGCGGACAGCCGTCCGGCGGTTCTCCGGCGTAAAGCGGCTCACCCGCAGCTAGTCGTGATGCTTCCGCGAGCCATGCCTCTGCTCGTTGCCGTGGAAGTCACGATGGTGCCCAGCACGCGAATCGCCCTCCGACGCGACGACGGGCCGCACGGACGTATCCACGACCGGCCGCTGGACGGGAGCGCGTACCAGCACGACCGGCGCGCCGATCACACTGGGCGCGGCGGGAGGGGCAGCGACGTGCGTCTGCGGGGCGTTCGTCGTGTGCCTGGGTGCGCTGGTCGCGGAATGTACGCCTGGGTGCCCGAGCGCCTGACCAGCGAAGAAGCACGCAAAGCACCCAGCGCCGAGTGCGAGCAGCAGCACGGCTCGTGAGGACGGCGCATAACGCTCGCTCGTCAGTCCATTGACCATCCCACAGACTCCCATACGCAACTACACAACAGCGCCCGTGTGCTCTCACCCTTACGCATAACCAGTGCCGAGCGCCAACGCCGGAACCGGGAGGCATATCGCTATATTTCCCCACGCGCACCTATTCGGCACATGGGAGAGAACAGAGGCAAGACTATGTGGCAAATGAGAGGAAGTACGTGATGTTCACGGGCCACTCGGGCTCCCTAGTCGTGGTGCTTGCCGTTCTTGGCTGGTCCCTGACCGCCGCCCTGAGCAGCGTGACCGGGATTCCCCGTCGGTGCTGGCCGCGTATTCTGCTTGCCGTTGCCATTGCCGGTGCCGTGTGACGAGGGAGTATCGTTCTGTGCGTGTGGGCCGCCACGTGGAGAAGGATTGCCGTGCCCGTTCCCATGCCACTCGTCCCTCTCGCCCTTCGGAGGCTGGCGCACGCTCTGCTCGGCGGGCGGCGGAGTGGACTGCGATGCGGAGGTCTCGACCACCGCCGGAGTGGACGAAGTCGCGGTAGACCGCACATGCGGCGAGGTTGTCGGGCGCGTGATGGTTGTGGACGTGTGCGTCGGGACGGATATCGCGGGGGCAGGCGCTTCGACGATCTGCCTGCCGAGCGCACCACTCACAGCGGCGCCGAGTCCACCGGGGACGCTGGTGAGGCCAGCCAGCGAGACGTGGCGGAGTTCCTGTCCAAGCACGTAACTGGCGCCGCTTCCAAGCACAAGGAAGGCAATCAGCAGTCCAACTGGCACCTGTTTGATCATCCGGCTCCGCATCGAGTGGCCACTCCCTATGCTGTCGCGAATGTGGAAACCGTGCAGTCCGTACAACGTTCCACAAGACAGCGAGGGAATTGCAAGAGCGATGCCAAGATGACAGGCAGGCAGCGTCAGGCGGACGGGGCCGCGTGACGGCTCGATGCGCTCACGACTGCGGCGACAGGTCGCAGACATCGTTGCCGACGGTCCCCACCCGCTCGAGGAGCCGCGCATCTTCTTCGAGAAGGGTCTGCATGCGTGCCCAATATTCGTGCGCGCGGCCGGCGTCGGGGTCCCCCAGCGCCAAAAACTTGTCGCTGAGCGCCTTCAGACGCGCCGCCAGCAGCGTGTGCCGATCCATCAGCGCCCGCAGCTCGTTACAGCGGTCACGTCGCTGCTCGGCGCGCTCGTCTCTCTCAGCCGGATTGGTCTGACGTGTCGTTTC
Organism: uncultured Ktedonobacterales bacterium; assembly: GCA_964427535.1. Taxonomy (GTDB): domain Bacteria; phylum Chloroflexota; class Ktedonobacteria; order Ktedonobacterales; family JADMIN01; genus CAYRVF01. Next base: position 3,663 of record CAYRVF010000115.1, on the reverse strand, counting down.
CATGCGCGTGGCTCCTATCTCCGTAGGTTTGGGTGGCGCACTTGCAGACCACGTACCAGCGTCGCGATCCGGAACCACGCGCTGCCGTCAGAGTCGGAAGCGACGGAGACCAGCAGCGAACCACTGTGTTGTTACGTTACGCCAGTCCACACCGGCACCTGAAGCGTGCTGTCGGAACGCATGCGGAATCCAGGAAGACTCGTTACTCGGGACTAGAGCCGTTCGATGACGGTCGCGATACCTTGTCCGACGCCGATGCACATCGTCGCCAGGCCATAGCGCCCACCGCGCCGCTCCAGCTCGTGCAGCAGCGTGACAAGCAGCCGTGCGCCGGAACACCCCAGCGGATGGCCGAGGGCGACGGCCCCGCCATTCACGTTCACCTTCGCCGGATCGAGTCCCAGCTCGCGCATGCAGGGGATCGACTGCGCGGCAAAGGCCTCGTTCAGCTCCACCAGATCGAGGTCTCCTGCCTCCACTCCAGCGCGGGCAAGCGCCTTGCGGGTCGCGGGGATTGGGCCAAGGCCCATCGTGGCGGGGTCCACTCCGGCGACCGCCGAGGCGACGATACGCGCGCGCGGACGCATGCCGTTGGCCTCGGCCCAGGACCGACTGGCCAATACAAGCGCTGCCGCGCCGTCATTGATGCTGGAGGAGTTACCCGCCGTCACCGTGCCACCCTCACGGAAGGCGGGCTTGAGCTTGGCGAGCTTTTCGAGCGTCGTGTCGCGCCGGGGCTGGTCGTCCTGCGAGATGAGCTCGGTCTTCCCCTTGCCAGCTGGCACCTCCACGGGCACGATCTCGTCACGGAAGCGCCCGGCATCCATCGCCGCCACGGCACGCCGCTGGCTCTCCAGCGCGAAGGCGTCCTGCTCCTCACGCGAGATGCCCAGCCGCTCGGCGACGTTCTCCGCCGTCTCGCCCATGCTGTACGGATAGTGCTTCGCCGCCAGCGCGGGATTGACGAAGCGCCAGCCGAGCGTCGTATCCTGCAGTTTCATCTCGCCGCGCGGGAAGGCGCTCTCGGGCTTGCCCATCACAAACGGTGCGCGGGTCATGCTCTCGACGCCACCGGCGAGGTAGGCGTACCCCTCGCCCGCCTGGAGTGCGTGTGCCGCCGCGTTGACCGCCTGTAACCCCGAGCCGCAGAGCCGGTTCACCGTCTGCCCAGCGACCTCGATAGGCAGTCCGGCGAGCAACAACGCCATGCGCGCGACGTTGCGGTTGTCCTCGCCGGACTGGTTCGCGCAGCCGAGCACCACGTCCTCGACGTCCTCGCCCGCCACGCCCGCGCGGCTCAGCGCCTCGCGCAGTACGAGCGCGGCGAGGTCATCCGGGCGGACATCCTTCAGGGCTCCGGCATAGCGTCCGATGGGCGTCCGCACAGCCGAGAGAATTACCGCGTCTTCCATCGGGGAGCATCCTTTCTGCTAGAGCCTCTGCTGATCACGCCCTATACTGGTGTGCCGCGTCTAGCGGCCCTTGAACTCTGCCTGCCGCTTCTCCAGGAAGGCGCGCATGCCCTCCTTCTGGTCCTCAGTCGAGAAGAGCAGCGCGAAGAGGCGCTTTTCGTAGTCCAGCCCGGCCTGCAGCGGCGTCTCGTACGCCATCAGCACTGCCTCTTTGATCATCCGAACGGCGACGGGCGCGCGCTTGGCGATCTCGCCCGCCAGCTTCTTCGCCTCCTCCACATGCTGACCGTTGGGGACGACCTTGTTCACGAGGCCGAGTTGATGCAGTTCTTGTGCGGTCACGTTCGCGCCGGTCAGGCAGATTTCCATCGCGCGATACTTGCCGAGCGTGCGCGCGAGCCGTTGCGTACCGCCCGCCCCAGGCATGACGCCGATCAGCACCTCAGGCTGGCCGAATTTCGCCGACTCCGTGGCGATGATGATGTCGGCGTGCAGCGCCAGCTCGCAGCCGCCACCCAGAGCGTAGCCCGTCACCGCCGCGATGATCGGCTTCTTGATGCGGCGGATGCGGTTCCAGCCCTCGAAGCCGCCGCTCGCCATCTCCTCCGGCGTCGCGCCCGCCATCTCCGAGATATCCGCACCCGCGGCGAAGGCCCGGTCGCCCGCGCCGGTGAGCACGATGCAGCGGATCGCGTCGTCGGCGTCGAGGGCGTCGAGGTCCTCGGCCAGCTCGGCGATCAGCGGCCAGCTCAGCGCGTTCAGCTTGTCGGGCCGATTGAGGATGACGGTCGCGATGGGGTCTTCACGCTCGACACGAATATACTGCTCGGCCATCGTCGTAGTGCTCCTCGGTGCATCGGAGTGGGACCATTCCCAACCGGCCACGCGCCATCGCGAGGCCGGGAGCGTTCCGCGACGCGCGCCGCTGGCAACCGCCCTGGCACAGTATAGCATCGGCTGCTGGGGCACAGACGAAGCTACCGATACGCCTCGGCCTGCAGGCTGAACAACTCGGCGTAGCGGCCATCGAGCGCGAGCAGCTCTTTGTGCGAGCCCTGTTCGAGCACACGGCCGTTCTCCAGCACGAGAATGCGGTTGGCGAGGCGCACGGTGCTGAACCGGTGCGAGATGAAGATGGCGGACTTGCCGGTCGTGAGCTCGCGAAAGCGCGCGAACACCTCGTACTCCGCCTGCGGGTCGAGGGCGGACGTGGGCTCGTCGAGGATGAGCAGCTGGGCGTCGCGCATGAAGGCACGAGCGAGCGCGATCTTCTGCCACTCGCCGCCGGAGAGCTGCTGGCCTGCCTCGAACCACTTGCCGAGGATCGTCTCGTACTCTTTCGGCAGCTTCGCTATTACCGCATCCGCGCCGCTCTTGGCCGCCGCCGAGCGCACGCCGTCGCGGTCGTCGATCTCGTCGATGTTGCCGACGCCGATGTTGCGCGCGGCCGAGAGGTAGTAGGTGACGTAGTCCTGGAAGATGACGCCGATCTTCTGCCGCAGCGCGCCGAGGTCGTACTCCTTGATGTCGTGTCCGTTGACGAGAATCTGCCCTTCATCGGGATCGTAGAGGCGCGTGAGCAGCTTGACGATGGTCGTCTTGCCCGCACCGTTGCGGCCGACGAGCGCGAGCGATTCGCCAGGCTCAAGCGTGAAGCTGACCCCGCGCAGCGCCTGCCCCTCACCGCCGCGTCCCGGATAGGCGAAGCTGACGTCACGGAACTCGATGCGCAGCCCGTCGCCCTCGGGGATGCGCCCGTGCGCTGGGCTCGTGATGGCGGGCGTATAGGCGAGAAAGTCAAACAGCGTGTTGACGAACAGGTTGTTCTCGTAGGTCGAGGAGATGCCCGAGAGCAGCCCTTGGAAGCTGGTGCCGAGCGAGATGGCGGCGGTGGTGAAGACGGTGATCTGCCCGATGCTGATGGTGCCCGCCACCGCCTGCAGCGAGACGTAGAGGAAGATGATGCCGTTGACGACCAGCGTGCCCAGCCCCCACCAGAAGGATGCCATGTAGCGCGGCACGATCAGCGAGCGGACCTCACCATAGAAACGCTTAGCGAGTCCGCGATAGAGCGTGATGAAGAAGTCGCCAAGCGTGAACAGCTTGATCTCTTTGTTGTAGGTGTCCGTCGTGAGCAGCGTGTTGTAGTAGCTCATCTCGCGGCGCAGCGGCGACTGCCGGCGCATGAGCTGATAACCCCACCAGCCATAGCGCATGTTGGCGAAGAACGCGGGCACCGGCGCGAAGAGCG
>CAYRVF010000114.1:0-16592 GCA_964427535.1 uncultured Ktedonobacterales bacterium | reverse complement strand
TGGCGGCGAGCCAGAGCTGCATGTTCATCGGCCGCGGCTTCGGCTTCCCCACCGCGCTGGAGGGGGCGCTGAAGCTGAAGGAGATCTCGTACGTCCACGCCGAGGCCTATCCAGCGGGGGAGCTGAAGCACGGGCCGATCGCGTTGCTTGACGAGCGTGTGCCGCTCATGGCGCTGGCGACCGCCAGCCGCACCTATGACAAGGTGGTGAGCAACATTCAGGAGGTTCGGGCGCGCGGGGCGCAGGTGATCGCCATCGCGACCGCCGGCGACGGCAACATCGCCCGCCACGCGGAACACGTCATCTACGTGCCCGCGGCGACGGAGCTGCTCATGCCTATCCTCGCCGTCGTGCCCTTGCAGCTCCTGTCGTACCACGTCGCGCTGGCGCGCGGGTGCGACATCGATCAGCCGCGCAACCTGGCGAAATCCGTGACAGTTGAGTAGCCCTCGCGGACACATGACGGCCCGTCTGGTAGCTAGACCAGGGCACAACACAGCCCTGCCCCGTGTCTTCCCGACAAGACACGGGGCAGAGGCCTCCAGGCCTCCTTCGAAACCATCCAATGGGGCGACCGTGTTGCGCGCACAATGCCACCGGATTGTCGCAGAGCTACTCTATCCGATGAGCACCTGTGAACAACTCGCGGCCACGTGACAAACCCTACAGCCGACCCGCACTACACGGCCGGTACAATCGAAACCGCCTCAGTCTTGACGAAGCGGCCAACTGACACCAGCGTATTGACCGGTTCAGCCTCTTGGGCGACCGCGGCGACCTCTTGCGTGTGCGGGCGTAGCGTGTAGCCCACGCCCGGCACCGTCTGAATGAAGCGTGGATTACCCGCGTCCACCTCGATCTTCTCGCGCAGGTGCCGGATGTGCGCTTTGATCAGGTACGTATCGCCCTCGTTCCCGTACCCCCACACGTACGTCACGATCTGCTCCAGTGTGCAGACGTCGCCTGCGTTCGCGGCCAGGATATGCAACACCTTGCTCTCGGTCGGCGTGAGGCGCGCGGTACGCCCCTGCACCTTCACCTCGTTGCGCATGGTATCAATGTGCAACGGGCCCACAGTGAGGACGGACGACGGCCGGCGCTCCAGGGTGGAGCGAACGCGACGGCTTAGCGCATGAATGTGCGCCAGCAGCTGAAGCGGGAAGAACGGCAACCTCAGGTAATCGTCGGCGCCAGACTCCAGGCACTGCACCTCAAAACGCACGTCGCCATCGTGCGCCAACGCCAGAACGAGCGCATCGTGCCGGGCGCGTAGCTCCCTGCAGATGGCGAGGGCATCGCCATCGTTGAGCTCGGCGTTGATGATTACAAGATCCGGCTGGTGCTGCAGCCACTCGGCGCGTGCGCGCTCGGCATTGAACGCGTACCGCACTTCATAGCCGCGCGTTCTCAGCCAACCGGTAAGCATCTCGACCATGTCGCGATCACTATCCACCACCAGCAGCTTCACGGTACCCCCCATCCCACGAACGGAATCGCCGCATCTAGAACGGCTCGCGCTACCCCGCACCTACCCACTTGCCCCGCATAGGTCGCAATCAGAGGTAACTACTGCGCGCATGCAGCCCCGCCGTATGCTGCACAGCACCGCTCGTCCCCTCGCAGAGCCTCACACGTTACGCGCTACACGACATCCAGCAACCAATGGCCAATGGCCATCACTCCCGCACCGCATTGTGACGTCGTTGGCCCCCGCAAGGAGCGTCGTTGCTCGCCCGCACATTGCGTCGAGTTGAAGAGTAGGTCTGCTAGTGAGGTCCGTACCTATGACGAAATCAGAGCACAATAGTCACGGGTCCCCGGCAACATGGACAAACTGTTAGGTATCCCTCAAGCCATCGAACGGCGTACGGATGAACCGCACCACCGCGCAGAAGGTTGACGACGGCGCGGGTTCAAACGCCGAACCCTGCTCCCATCGCACCCCAGCGACGCCGCTGCGGCTCTACGGAACGCCAACGAGGAGGAACATCGGGCCGACGACCACCGCCGCACACTTCCACCCCTCGACAGGCCTCAGCGATGGCCCGTGCGTCGCGCGACGGATCCGCCGCCACCTACCCCGTCGCTGTGACGTTGGGAGACGGGGAATCGCTCGCCTTACCACCTCAATGCTTGCCGCCCGCGACCGTGCACACAATAAGCCTACCATTTGTACGCACGGAGTACAACGGTTTAGATAGATTTCAACGAAAGATGACCGCGCTCCTCGTCGCGAGCGTATCGGCGCGCGTCTCCTTGCGGCGTGGTAGTTTGCCTGTTCGGCCGCGCGGCAGGTTCAACCGAGCTGTGGCAGCATCGGTCGCGGCTGAGCACACCGGACGTATGCATGCCGCGCCCGCCTTCGAGGTAGCAATTGCGGCACGACCGCCGGCCTGAGTGGAGAGCGAGATGTTGAAATCCGGTGGAGAAAGACGTGGCCATTCGACAGGTTGAGGAGGCAACGCGACCGGAGATGGTCGCCGTGGCGGCGATCAAGCCGCGGCAGGGGAGCACGGGTCGCGGGGTCGAGACATCCCGGTGCAACGGCGAGGGACACATCGAACGGCACGGGACGGGACGCAACGCGGTAGCTTACTCAAATGACGCTGGCCCTACGCAACGATCGGGCGACAGCCAAGGGCGACTGCTCTGCCATGGCTTCCGTGACGCCCCGAGGCGCCACATCCTCAGCCGCAGGAGATGTCTCGTGCCGGGACGCTGACAGCGATAGGCTCCTCCCGCGAAGCTGTCGAAAGGGTGCGCATCTCTCTCATCGTGGATCGGTAACCGAGACCAGAGCGAAGTAATCGCGGAAGCGGGGGGCAAAGCGTCGGCAGCCTTTGGCCTTGACTCGTGGCCAAAGGCTGCTGACACGAGGCGACAGAATTTGGCCGAGCGTCCGCGAAACACGTGCCGATGCGCGGCCATCCGAGCAGCCTTCGGGTAAGAGTCATGGCTGGCATGCGGTCAGGCACCGCCGCGACCATTAAACACCACGAGCACCGTGAGCGCGATCAATTTGAGGTCCATCATGATCGATTGCTTTCCCAGATACGAGATGTCGAAGTTCATCATCTCTTCGAACGTTGCGTGCCCACGCCCGTAGACCTGCCACATGCCGGTAAGCCCTGGCTTGCCGCTCAGGCGGTGCCAATGGTGCTGGCCATAGTGCTTCAGCTCATAAGGTAGAGCTGGCCGAGGGCCAACCAGGCTCATCTCGCCCTTGAGAATGTTGATAAGCTGGGGCAGCTCATCAATGCTCGTCTTGCGAATGAACTTTCCCACGCGCGTTATGCGCTTGTCGCCCACGAGCTTATACTGCGGTCCCGCCGCGTGCTCCGAGTTCAGCTTTTCGCCGCGAACGTACCGCGCGAAGGCAGCCTGGTGAACTCCCTGGTCGGAGTTGTGGTACATCGACCGGAATTTGAGCATCTCGAACTCGCTACCGTTCATGCCAACTCGTCGCTGGCGGAACAGGATGGGTCCGTCCGACTCCAGCCGGACTGCAACCGCGGTCAGAATCATGACGACGCTAGCCGGGACGAGGATGAGCAGCACCAGCACGATGTCCAACGCCCGCTTCGCGAGCGCGTAGCGCGCGCCCACCCGAATCGCGCAGTGGACGTCAACCCCTCGGACCTCGATCGCATCAATAATCATCCTGTCTCTCCCCCGAATCCACAGGATTCCGCCTCAGCAGAAGGCGTCAGGTCAAAGTGTGGAATCTAGAGGTGTCGAACTGGTGCATAGCCGCGTAGAGATCAGGCAGCAAGGCCACGGACCATCCCCGAACCCCAAAACATGTGCCGCCTGCCGCGCCTGTTCGCGCCGCAGGTTCGCGTTCCTGTACACCATGGCGCGGGATTAACCGGGAACAACACCGCTTCGGCCACATGGCAGCGACAGCTGAACGGTAGGCTTAGTCGCGAACGCCGTTCGCCCTCACGTGCGGCGACCGATTCCGGTGCCGGTGTGGAGCTCCGGCTGTGGCGGTCGTCAGGAACACGACGAATGCCCACGATGCGACTGAGCTTTTTCTGGTCGCCTTCTGGTCGCCTTCTGGTCGCCTGCAGCGGTCAAGGGGGCGATGACGGAGCGCGGCGCTGTCGGTTTCTGCGGGCCGCGACGACTCGAGTCAGCGCGATGCTATCTTGCTGACGATGCGGGCGGGGGTGCGGGCGCTGCGACTAGGCACCGAGCGAGGGGGGGACAGGCGAAAGCCTGCGGGAGGCGGGAGGAGGCGGGCGATGTGCGGGATCGCTGGCTGGTGCAACGGGCCGACAGGGACAGACGTACTGGGCGACATGGTGGCCGCGCTGCACCATCGTGGCCCGGAGAGCAGCGGCAGCTACGAGGATGGTATCGCCTCTCTCGGCCACGCGCGGCTCTCGATTGTCGATCTGGAGGGCGGACAACAGCCCCTCACCAACGAAACCGGCGCGCTCTGGCTTGTCGCCAACGGGGAGATCTTCAACCACGCCGACCTGAGGGCGCGTCTCCGGGCGCTCGGCCATCGGTTCCGCACCGGATCCGACTGTGAAGTCGTCGTGCACTTGTATGAAGAGTACGGGGTAGAAGGCTTTTCCGCGCTCAACGGCCAATACGCCTTCGCGCTCTGGGATGCCCCGCGCCGCCGGTTGATCCTGTGCCGCGATCGTGTGGGCATTTGCCCCCTCTACTATGCCTTCGTGGGCGACACCCTGTACTTCGCGTCTGAGGTGAAGTCACTCCTGGCAGTGCCAGGTCTGCAAGCCCAGCTTGACGTTCCCGCGCTCGGCGCTGTGTGGACGTATTGGGCCTTGCCTCCTGGCCGCACCCTCTTCCGGGGGGTGCATGAACTGCTGCCGGCCCACTATGCCGTCGTCGCAGCCGGCAAACGAACGCTCGACGTGCAGCGCTACTGGGCTCTCGACTTCACGGCGCGGCCGTGGTCGCTTGTCGACGCGAACGACGCCTTCTCGGCAACGTTGCATGACGCGGTACGGTTGCGACTCCAAGCGGATGTGCCCGTCGGGGCCTATCTGAGCGGCGGCTTGGACTCGTCCGTCATCGCGTCGCTGGCCAAAGACTACGCCCGCGACCTGCACACGTTCTCCATCGCCTTCGACCACCCTGACTTCGACGAGCGTGCGTATCAGCAGATTGTCGCGGACCACCTCGGCACCCGGCACCACATCCTCCACGCCGACCGCGAAACACTGGCCGCCGCCGTGCAGGCGATGGTATACCACGCCGAAGTGCCTCAGCTCCGTGCCGGACCGGTCTCGATGATGCTGCTAGCCAGCAGCGTGCGCGAGCACCAGTTCAAGGTCGTGGTAACCGGTGAGGGGTCGGACGAATTCTTGCTCGGCTACGATCTCTTCCGTGAGACTGCTGTTCGCCGCTTCATGGCGCGCGACACGGCCTCACCGATGCGCAAATTGCTCACACGGCATCTGTATACGTACTTGCCAAACCGAGACAAACTCCAGCGTGGGCTCGAGCTGACGTTTCAGCAGCGCCTCGATCGCGCGAACGAATGGAGCTTCAGTCACGAGCTCCGCTGGAGCAAGGTCGCGAGCCTCCAGCGGTATTTCTTGCCCGACGTAGCGGAACAGTTCGCCTCGCCAGAGCAGCTCCTCGACGACCTCCACACGCTGCTCCCCCCAGGATTCGATTCTTGGGACTGGGCGGCGAAGGCCCAGACGATCGAGGTCATGACGTTCATGTCAAGCTATTTGCTATCCTCGCAGGGCGACCGGATGGCAATGGCGCACTCCGTCGAGGGGCGCTTTCCGTTCTTGGATCACCGCCTGATCGAACTCGTGAACAGTTTCCCGCGCGCGTTCAAGCTGCGCACGCTCACTCAGGACAAACACATCCTGCGCGAGCTCGCGGCTTCGCGACTCCCGGCAGAGATCGCGACACGGCCCAAAGTGCCATATCGCGTCCCTATCCAGGAGATTGTGCGTGCGGAGGCGTCGCACTACGTTGATGAACTGCTCTCGCCGAGGGTTATCCGAGAGGTAGGGCTGTTTCAGCCCGAGGCGGCGCGGGCACTCCTGGCCCGCGTGAGGGCAGGCGCGAAGGTCAGCGAGCCGGACGAGATGGCTCTCTTCGGCATGCTCACCACCCAAATCTGGCATCGCACCTTCATGCACACCGTCGAAGCCGCTACTCCGGCCGTACCGGCCCCGGTCGCCGTCAGTGCGTAGAGCCATCACCCCGACCGTCCTCCACGATGACCTCGGGCCGATCAATTGGATGTAGAGGAGTGGACCGTGTTCTCAACGTTTGACCCGGAGCGCGAGACAGAGCGATTGGTCGAATGGATCCGGCAGACCACCGTGAACGTGCTCAAGCGCGAGGGTGGCGTCATTGGCGTGAGCGGCGGAATCGACTCGGCCGCCGTGCTACACCTCACTGTCCGCGCTCTCGGGCCGGAGCATGTGGTCATGCTGACCCTGCCCGACCGCGATTCCAGCCCGGAGAGCGCGGCCTTGGCCAACGAAATGGCGCGGCGGCTGGGCATCGAGACGCTGCAAGTGGACCTGACCGAGCCACTGTCCGCACTCGGATGCTACGAGTTGCGCGACCGCGCAGTGCGGCACGCGGTTTCCGACTTTGACCCCCGCGTGGACAAGATGAAGATCGTGCTGCCGCAGGATCTCTCGGCGCTAAACATCTTCAGTGTCGTCGTCGTCAAACCCTCCGGCCATGAGGTCCGCCGCCGACTCTCCGCGCAGGATCTGAACAGCATTGTGGCCGCCTCGAACATGAAACAGCGCATCCGCATGCTGACGCTGTACCACGAGGCCGAGCGGCGCAACTTTGCCGTCGTGGGCACGGCAAACAAGAACGAGCACGACCTCGGCTTCTTTGTCAAGTATGGCGATGGGGGAGTCGACCTGCAACCGATTCGCCACCTCTTCAAGACACAGGTGTATCAGATCGCGCGCATCCTCAACGTGCCTGAGGCCGTCCTCCAGCGTCCGCCTACTACGGACACCTACAGCGCCGAGTGCACGCAGGAGGAATTCTTCTATCGCCTGCCATTCGAGACGCTCGATGCGATTTGGGACGCCTCGGAGCGCGGGCACCCGGCGGAACAGATCGCCAAGGACATGGAGCTCGACGCCAAACAGGTAGAGAACGCGCTATTCGACATCCAACGCAAACAAGCGACCACACGCTACCTGCGCCTAGAACCGCTCGCTCCATCGGTGGGCTAGGGCACGGCGGCCTTGCGCTCTGACCTCGCTGAAGGGGACACACTTACCATGGCTGAAACTGCAACGGGAGTGGAGCAGGACCGATCGCGGACGCCCGCGATTCGAGCAATCTTCCTGCACCACTCGGTTGGCGCGGACCTCCTGCGCGGCAGCGGAGCACGCGAGGCCTTGAAATGGGCGCCGGTACCCGTCCACCTGTGGGATTACGCCTACAATCCGCCGCGACGCATCCTGTTCGTAGGACGCCGACGAACCATGCCAGACCACTATTACGGCCTGCGCGATGCCGACGGCCGACAGCGACTCGGGCGCATCGAAGTTCCCAATGACAACACCGACCCGGCAGGCCTCGCCGCGCTGTTTCGGCAGCCGGTGACGTCATCGCCAGCCAACGCGTTCAGCTATCTCCTGCAGTTCGATGTGGTGCTCTTCAAGTCCTGCTTCACCGCAGCAGCCATCACCAGCGACGAGCAGCTCGAGCGGTATAGGCAGGACTACCTGGAGATTCGCAGCGTCATCGATCGCCACCCGGAGAGACTGTTCCTGCCGCTCACCATGCCGCCGCTGAGCGCGAGCATGACCACGCCAGAGCAGGCGGCGCGGGCACGCGCATTCGCGGCGTGGCTCGCCTCCGACGCCTATCGCGAAGGACGCCGCAACTTGCACGTCTTCGACCTCTTCGACGCATTGGCCGTCCCGGACGGCAAGCCCGATTCTGGCACGCTGCGGCCGGAATACTGTCCTGTTGAGGTCTACGACTCCCACCCGAACGGGCGGGCACAGCGCGCGGTCGGGGCCGCGTGGGTCGCTTGGGTGGCTGAGGCAGTCGAGCGTGCGGACTGGCTCCGGGCTCCTGACCTATACGATGCCGTCCCACAAGCGTCCCATGGAGGCGACCGGTGAACCTCTACGACTATCTGCTCGCCAATGCCAGAGACGAAGACGCGGCGATCATCTCGCGGCGCGAGGCCGCTACGTACGGCGATCTTACCAGCGCGGCGGTGCGCATGGCCGTCCGGTTGAAACATGCCGGCGTCGAGCGCGGCCAGCGTGTCGGCATCCTCGCAGAGAACTCGTCGTTTTGGGTCGCCTCCTACCTCGCCATCCTCAAAATCGCGGCGGTTGCCGTTCCGTTCCCGAATCGCCTTCCAACCGATAAGCTGCGGGCCCTCGCCGAGTGCACGCAGACCGTCGTACTCTGCGTCGATCACGCCCGGCTGGCGCACCATCGCCCGGCGCTTGCCGACTTCGTCGTGCTCGCGCCGGAAGAGCGCACGGATGCGGGGTCGAGCGAGAGCGTGCCTACTGAGCCGGTACGTGAGGAATCTGCGCTCGCCGAGCTCCTCTTCACCTCGGGATCCACCGGTGAGCCCAACGCCGTCATGATCTCGCATCGCAATGTCATCGCCAATACCGAGTCCATCAGCGCGTATCTCGGGCTCCGACGCGACGACAGAATGATGGTGGTGCTGCCGTTCGATTACTGCTTTGGGCTTTCGCAGCTGCACACGCACCTGCGGGCGGGTGGCTCCATCGTGCTCAATAACGCCAGCCAGTTCAGCGAAGACGTGTTGGACGACATCGAGCACTTCGCCTGTACCGGCTTTGCCGGCGTTCCCGCGCTGTATCAGCAGCTCCTCCGCCGCTCCACCTTGCCCCGACGCGCATTGCCGTCGCTGCGGCACGTACAACAGGCCGGCGGCAATTTGCCGCCGCAACTTATAGACGAGTTCCGCGCCGCGCTGCCCCACGTGCGCTTCTTCGTCATGTACGGGCAGACCGAGGCCACGTCACGCCTCTCCTATCTGCCACCCGAGCGCCTGGTGGACAAGCTCGGATCTATCGGGCGCGGTATCCCCGGCGTCAGGCTCCGGGTCGTCACGTCTACCGGCGAGGAGGCGGCAGTCGGGGAGGTGGGCGAGCTGGTCGCCGAGGGGGATAACGTGGCCCTCGGCTACTGGTTACCGAACGCGCCGAAGGATAGCTTTCGCGGCGGCAAGCTCTACACGGGGGATCTCGGCTTCGTGGACGATGACGGCTTCGTCTTTCTCACGGGTCGGATGAGCGACTTCATCAAACCCTACGGTCATCGGATCAGCAGCAAGGAGATCGAAGACGTCCTGGCGGAGCTGTCCGAGGTGGTCGAATCTGCCGTCGTGGGCGTCCCAGATCCGGTGCTTGGCGAGGCGGCCAAGGCCTACGTCGTCACACGAGACCGGGGCGAGATTCCGCTGAAGACCATTGTCGACCACTGTAAGGGCCGCCTGCCGCCCTATGCGGTGCCGCGCGAAGTCGTCTATCTGCCCGCGTTGCCGAAGAACGACACCCAGAAAGTCATGAAGCAGATGCTCCCACGGGAGGCTGCGGCAACGCCGATCAGCACGTAGCGGGAGCGCGGACGGGCTCGTGCGGCGCCCCGGGTGCGGAAGCGTGCGCCGTAGACGTTTGAGGCCCGCTGGAAGCGGGAGCATGTTGGAGAGAGGTATCGCGTCGTGGAAGACATCATCCGTGAGTTCATCTACACCGATCTGCTCGAAGGAAGCAGCATCGAGATCCAGAACGACACCTCGCTGCTCGATTCAAACCTGCTGGACTCGACGGCGTTCCTCAATCTGGTGTTGTTCATCGAGGAGAAATTCAAGTTCTCGGTGGCGGATTCCGATCTGACGCGCTCGAATTTCGAGACGATCGACGCCATGTGCGCCTATATACTAGGGCGCCAGCACGATGAGGTTGCACGATGAGTTGGCATCGGGTGGCCGTAGCGGTTAAGGCGCACACGTCACTCCGCTCGCTGAAGCGCGGCGTGGCGTACATCCATCGCTTCGTCATAGCGCCTCTCGCCGCCTGGCTGCCAGCGCCCCTCGCCTATCGCCTCGCATGCGCTCGCGGCGATCGGCGGTTCGTGCACGACCGCGTGACGCGCGAGCGTATAGTGCTCAATCTTGAGCAGGTCTTAGGCGCCAGGCTTACCCCTGAGGAACGCCTAGCGGTCGCTCGGGAGCATTTCAGGCTCCGGGCCTGCGAGACGGTAGACATACTGCGCCTGGTAGGCAGAGGACGGGGGCTGGCGCGCCTGGTCGAGATCCGCGGGCTGGAGCATCTCGAGTGGGCGCTCGCGCAAGGGCGCGGCGCCCTGCTCGCGAGCGCCCACTACGGGTCCTTCGAGGCCGGCGTGGCCCTCCTCGGCATCGCAGGTCTGCCCGTGACGCTCATACGACGAGTGCCCTCCGAGCACGATCCACGGGCCAGCGAGTTGGAGAAGACATACGCCCGGCAGGTCACAGAGCGCCTCATCCGGGGACACCTGAGCCGACCGTGCATCGAACCCGACAAGGGACAGTTCGCGACGGCTGCCCAGGCAGCGCTTGTCATGCGCCACAATGAGCTTGTCAGCAGCTTTGTCGATCCGCCGGCGTGGCCGAACGATCGCCCGCGCACCATCGCCTGCACGTTTCTCGGCCGCACGGTCCGCCTGCTGCCGGGTAGCGCGGCCATCGCGCGCAGCGCCAAGACGCCAATCTTCATCATCACCTTGCGGCGCTCGTCGGACTACTACCATCAGGTGTTGGAGATCTCGCCCGCCATCACCGTCTCGGGCGACGTCGAAACGGCCTTCCGCCAGTGTCTCGCGCGGCTCGACGATGCGATCCAGCGCGACCTGGCCCACTGGATCTACTGGCCGCGCACCGACGACCTGGCCGATCTTGGCCTTCTCACCCGCGAGACGGCGGCGGCGATGGCATAGCCCAACGGAGGCCGGCATTGCTCCTGTGGCCAAAGGTTCAAAGCATCCGCCAGGCGTACGGCGCTGTGGTCAACGATGCGCTAGCCGTCGACGTGGCCAGGGCGCTCAAGCGATAGCGACAGTCAACCTCCGCCAGGGGGACTGAGCCGTTGGCGCATTTTCGGGCAGAGAACGCGCTGCCCGGCGGAACCGTGTACCCTCCGTCGTACTGCCGCGCTGCGCATGATACCAAATCGGGCTCAGATGTTGTGGTTCCACGGCCCTGCCGTGTCCGGGATGACCCGCGGGCTTCAGTCCGCGGACCGCGCGAACGACAACATCCCAGGCCGAACCGGTATGAGGCGCAGGGCGAGCCCTCTGGTTGATGTGACACTTTCTAAACACCAGCCACATGCCGTCACCTCTTGTACACACGCATGGCAACGTACGCTGCACTCCGGGCCGATATGCTAGAAATCGCGGCGGGCCGCCACGCTTGCCATGCCAGGCAGCCATTGCCTAGCCGTCTCTGAATATCGTCCCAAGAGGAGTCCTCGAGATGTCCATCCCACTGGTAGACCTGCGTGCCCAATACCAAACGATCAAGCACGAGGTGCTCCCAGCCATCGAGCGCGTGCTGGACGGGATGCAATTGTTTCTCGGGCCGGAGTTGCTGGCCTTCGAGCGCGAATTCGCCATGTATTGTGACGCGAGCTATGGCGTGGGCGTTTCCAACGGTACCGATGCCCTCATCCTGGCCCTGCGCGCTTGCAACATTGGTGCCGGGGACGAAGTGATCACGGTTCCGAACTCATTTATCGCCACCGCCGAGGCCATTCACATGGTCGGCGCGACCCCCGTGTTCGTGGACGTGGACCCGAACAACTACACCCTCGACTGGCGCCAACTCGAGAGCGTCCGCACCGAGCGCACACGCGCCATCATCCCGGTTCACCTCTACGGCCACCCCGCCGACATGGATCCCATTCTGGATTTTGCGCGCACGCATGGCTTGCGCGTGATAGAAGACGCCTCGCAGGCCCAAGGGGCAGAGTATAAGCACCACAAGGTCGGAAGCTTCGGCGATGTCGGCGCGTTCAGCCTCTACTACAGCAAGAACCTTGGCGCGTACGGCGAGGCGGGAATCTGCGTGACCCGCGACGAAGAACTGGCCGACCGGATGCGCCTGATTCGCGACCATGGGTCCAAGGTGCGCTACATGCACGAGATCATGGGTGTTAACGCCCGCATGGACGAGATTCAGGCCGCCATCCTGCGCATCAAGCTCCGCTATCTGGACCAGTGGAATGAGGCCCGGCGCGCGCGCGCCGCGGCCTATTCGGAGCACCTGCGCGATCTGGTTGGGGCGGTGCCCGTCGTCGAGCCCTGGGCCACGTCGATTTTCTACGTCTACGTGGTCCAAGTAGACGACCGGGCGCGCTTCAGGGAAGCGCTCGAGCGCGACGGCGTGCTGACCGGGATCCACTATCCGATACCTATCCATTTGCAGCCCGCCTGCGCCCACCTCGGTTATCAGCGCGGGGCATTTCCCGTGGCGGAAGCGGCGGCAGAGCGGATTGTCTCGCTTCCCATGTACGCCGAGCTCACGTCGGAACAGATCGCGACAGTCGCCGGCGCGGTCAGGCGCGCGCGAGGTCTTGCCTACGCGAGCCACTAGCGGGCGCTGGGGTGTCGCGAGTGTGGTAGCGGCAGCGGTGGTGGATGGTGAAGCGCCCGCGCCATTTCTCTCAGGCGCAATCTCAAGGGTAGGGTGAGGGGGGTATCGACGTGAGAGAGCTTCGGTTTGGCGTCATTGGCTGGGGCTACTGGGGCCCGAAGATCAGCCGCAACCTCGAAGGCCTGGCGCGTTCGAGCGTCGCTATGGTGGCGGACATGGACCCCGCGCGCGTGGCAGCGTTGCGGGTCAGCCATCCACACATCCGCGCGACCACACGCCCTGAAGATGTGTTCGAGTCCGATGTGGACGGCGTGGTCGTCGCGACGCCGGTCCGCACCCACTATTCGCTGGCTAAGCAGGCCCTGCTCGCCGGCAAGCACGTGCTGGTAGAAAAGCCCCTCACCGCGAGCGTCGCCGAGGCCGAAGAGCTGGTTGCGCTTGCCGAGCAGGTCGGGCGCACACTCATGGTCGGGCACACCTTCGAGTACAGTCCCGCCGTGAACGAGCTCCGCAAACTGGTGCAGAGCGGAGACCTTGGCAAGGTCTATTGCATCGAGTCCGAGCGGGTGAACCTGGGGCTGTTTCGCAGTGACATCAATGTCATCTGGGACCTGGCACCGCACGATATCTCGATCATTGTCTACCTCTTCGGCAAGAAGCCTACCCGGGTGAGCGCACACGCCCATGCGCATGTCGGTCGGGCCATCTACGACGTAGCCCATCTACATCTTGAATTCGAGGGCGGTATGACGGCCCACATCCACGTGAGTTGGCTGCACCCGACCAAGATCCGCCGCGTCACGATCATGGGGGACGCCCGCATGGCCATCTATGACGACACAAGCCCGGCGGAAATGCTGAAAATCTTCAACAAGGGAGCGGACATGGGGGCGGACCCGGTTGTCTCGTATCGGAATGGCGCGATCACCATCCCGTATATCGAGTGGATCGAGCCGCTCCGTCTTGAGTGCCAAGACTTCGCCAACGCGATCCGCAACGGCACACGGCCGCAAGCCGATGGGCGTGACGGCCTCGAGGTGGTGCGCATTCTGGCCGCCGCGCAGGAGTACCTGGATCGGCAAGAAGACTACCGCGCGTTGGGTTCACTCGCACCCGCGGAATCGTTGCGCGCCCTCCAGCGGACTTCGGCCTAGTAGCGCTCCACCCCGGCGACGCGGACGCTCGGACGCCACAGTCGGACGCCAAATTCAAGCCAGGCGCCACATGGCATTCCGAGAGGTGGCCGCCACGGGCCACCTCCCGCGCCGAGGCGGGGTGAGGTCCGCGCGGTCGGACAGGCGGCCTCGCGTCAGCCTATTCAGGCCCGCAAGCGGCAGGGACGACAGATGCAGACGCAGACGACTCGCACCGTCCATCGCGATTGGCGCTTGGCCTCGCTCGCGGCAGCTCTCATTCTGGTGTGGGTCGCGGTTTGGGTCCAACAATCCCGTCCTTCTGGCCCTGAATCCGTGATCCAGCCCGTTCTCCCGGGTCAGCAGATCTGGAAGAATGGGACGTCGTCGTTCCTCTTCGGCACCAACGATACGTATGAATGGTCGCCGCGGAATATCGAGACGGTTCCCGCCATACAGGACGCCCTTCGTCGCGCGGGCTTCACCCTCATCCGCAGCTTCTTCCCCGACAACGCCTCCGATGCTGTAATCGAGCAGCGCATCAAGACCATACAGAATGCCGGCGCGCAATGCCTCGGCGTCATCACGAATATCGACAACGCCTCCTTCGATGAGCATCTTGTCCGCAGCCTGGCTGACCGCTGCCGCATGTATGAGTTTGGCAATGAATCCGACTACAACGGTATCTCGGTGGAGCACTACCTCAAGGCTTGGAATACTGAGATTCCCCGCCTCCGGCAGATTGCGCCGAACGCCGTTTTCATCGGCCCGGTAACCTATAACGACCAGGGTAACCACAATTTCATGGCGGAGTTCCTCCTAGGCGTGAAGACCTCGGGGGTCCTACCAGGAGCCATCAGTTTCCACTGGTATCCATGTTGGAATGATACCCAGCAGTCGTGCCTGGTAAAGGCTACGAGCTTCGGGCAAGTTGCCACTGACGTGCGCGCTGAGGTCCGGGCCATTCTCGGCAAAGACTTACCGATCGGCATCACCGAATGGAATTACGACGCTGGCAATCCACCACCTAGCTACGGCGATAATGCGGACTTCATCACCTCGTTCACCACGCTGGCGCTCCATTCGATGGCGGACGCCGGCGTCGCATTCGCCAGCCAATTCGACGCCGCCAGCTATTCGGGCTACGGACGGCTCGACATGTTCGACCTCGAGACGTTGCAGCCAAAACCCCAGTACTACGCCGCAGCGGGCGTCATCGAGATGTTGCGCCCGTCCTCCGGCACGGCCACCGCGGCGGTCGCGCCCGGCGTGACCTCGCCCATCTCGGCGACCGCCTCGCCTAACCCCGGCGGACAGAACGGCACCAACGGACCGCTCCTCTCTCGAGGGAAGCCGGTGAACTGCTCGGCCAACAACAGCGGGCCCCAGGGCGCCGACGCGCTTGTGGATGGCCATTACGGCAACTGGGCCTTTTGGCAGCTCGCCGCGTCGGATCTGCCCGGCTGGTGCGCGATCCACATCGGCGCCGGGCCATCGAGGGTGCTGGTGGAGTGGGTCAGCGACTATAACACCGACTATGTGGACGACACGGGCGCAGGGCCGCAGGACTATACCCTCTTGGTGTCCGGTGACAGCACGAACGGATCGGACGGCACCTGGCAATCGGCGACGGTCGTCGCCGGGAACCATGCACGCGTCCGCGAACACCTCATCCCTTTCGCGGGTAAGTCTTGGCTCAAGATGAGTGTTGCCTCCGGACAGCCGCGCGCTAGCCAGCCCTATGTGCGCATCGACGAAGTGGATGTCTTCGACGCATCCGCTGGTCCGGACGCGGTGTTCTTCTCGGGCGACTCCGTCACGGCGCTCTCGTATCGCCGGACCGACGCTCAGCAGCCGTCATTCGCTGTGGATGTGCATAACTCCTATCCGCAGCGCTTTCCGGCCATGCTCAATGGTGGGATGGGGGGGTGGAACTCTGACGGGGCCGTGCAGTACATGCCCGATTGGCTCGGCCTCAACCCAGACGTCAAGTACTGGCTGCTTGAGTGGGGCTCGAATGATGCCTTGCAGCAAATGAGCCCAGCGCACTTCCAAGCCAATCTCCAAAATCTTGTAGACCAGATTAAGGGCGCCGGACATGTGCCGGTGCTGGCGCACATACCGTTCTCCACGTTCCAACACCGCCCCGATCTCGATGCGGAGATCCGCAGCTTGAACGCCGTCGTCGACCAGGTTACCAAGTCAAATGGACTGATGCCTGGTCCGGATCTGTACAGCCTCATCCGCCAGCACCCCGAATATCTCAGCGATGACGGGCTCCATCCGAACGATGCCGGAGCCGTCGCGCTGAATGCGGCATGGTTCCAGGCGCTCAAGTCCAGCTTCGGCTCCCCGGTACACGCTTAGATTTCAATCCATGCTGGATTGTATGGTAAGGTAGCGACTTTGCAGCCGGGTGCACGCCTCATCGGTGGCGAGCTGGGGCGCGCGTGCGTCGCAGCGCGCCGCGACGCCGCTTCCGGCGCCTGAAGATCCGCTACGAGCACCGGGCTGACATCCATCTGGCCTTCTTGCAGCTTGGCTGCGCCCTCATCTCCCTGCGTTTCCTCGGCTAACCACGTCCAACTCGCGAGAACGGTCGGCCTGGACCGCCGCGCACGGCCTCTGCTATACTAGGGACATGACGATCAAGAGATTGGACCACGTCAGCGTCGTCGTCGACGACCTTGCGGCCGCCATCGCTTTTTTCACCGCGCTCGGCATGGAGCGTGAAGGGGAGGCGCTGGTCGAGGGCCCGTGGGTGGACCGCGTCAACGGGCTCGAAGGCGTCCAAGTCGACATCGTGATGATGCGGACCCCAGATGGGCACGGGCGGCTTGAGC
>CAYRVF010000113.1:0-16722 GCA_964427535.1 uncultured Ktedonobacterales bacterium | reverse complement strand
GTATCATCTGCGTGCTCATCACGGGCAGCCGCTGGCACGACCTGCCGCGTGAGTATGGCGCACCGGACGGACTGGCGGCGGCTCAAGCGCTGGGGCGAGGAAGGCGTGTGGGAGCGCGTCTAGCGGGTCGTGGCTACGACAAGAGCACCTTTCGCCATTCCTTGCACGGTCGCGGCGTTCGCATGGTCTGGGGTATGGAGAAAGATCTCTAGATATCTGGCGCACTGTGCCGAGAGTTTCCGGTCGTGTGTACGGTATCATCTTCTGTGGGTGCGCGAGTGCATCCGGCGTACCGAGCCGCTTCGCGCGGCATTCCAGAGTGTTTGCTGGAGGTTCTTTCGTGGCAACTCCGCACGATGTCAGTCCTGCCGTCGAGGTGCGGGACCTCGTCAAGCGCTACCCGAAGGCGCCGGTCAATGCCGTCGACGGCGTCTCATTTGAGGTGCGACGGGGTGAGATATTTGGTCTGCTCGGCCCGAATGGCGCTGGCAAGACCAGCACTATTGGCGTGCTCACGACCAGCGTTGTGCCGACGAGCGGCAGTGCGGGCATTATGGGGCTGGATGTCGCCCATGACCCCATCGGCATCAAGCAGCGCATCGCCGTCGTGCCGCAGCAGAGCAACCTGGACCGCAGCCTGCGCGTACGTGAGATCCTCACTTTCCACGCGGCGTATCACGGCGTGCCCAAGAAGCAGCGCGAAGAGCGCGCCGACGCCCTGCTCGACGAGCTTGGCCTGGGCGACCGCAAGCGCGATAAGGTGAGCCGCTACTCCGGTGGCATGAGCCAGCGTCTGATGATCGCCCGCGCGCTGATGCATGGTCCGGACGTGCTGTTTCTCGACGAGCCGACCAACAACCTCGATCCGCAGTCGCGCCTGTTTCTCTGGGATCGCATCCGTGAGCTGAACGCGCAGGGGCTGACGATTCTGCTGACGACGCACGACATGGACGAGGCCGATCAGCTCTGCGAGCGCATCGCCATCATGGATCACGGCAAGATACTCGTAAACGACGTGCCCAGCGAACTGAAGAAGATCATCCCCGGCGGCAGCTCGCTCGAAGTGCGCGTGCGGGTACCCGAGCGCGTGCTCGTCGGCGCGGACGGTGCGGCCGATGCCCTGAAGAGTGACGTGCGGACGGCGTTGCAGGCGCTTCCAGACGTGACCAAGGTGGATGAGGTCGATGACGAGGAGCATGCACAGGCGCCGGCGGGTGGCCAACGTTCGGACGGCGGCGGTGGCTCGTGGGGCGGAGGCGCGGCATGGGGTCCGCCGGGAGGTGGAGGTGCCGACCCCGCCGAGCGCGGTGTCGTGACCTACCGCGTGTATGCCGGGGAGGTCGCGACGCTCGTCGGTGCGGCGGCGCAGGCGGTGCTTGGAGTTGGCGCGGAGGTGCGCGACCTGCACG
Source organism: uncultured Ktedonobacterales bacterium (assembly GCA_964427535.1). Taxonomy (GTDB): domain Bacteria; phylum Chloroflexota; class Ktedonobacteria; order Ktedonobacterales; family JADMIN01; genus CAYRVF01. The sequence goes on along the minus strand of CAYRVF010000113.1, from coordinate 15,313 downwards.
TCAAGCAGCCTAGTCTGGCCGATGTGTTTATCTATCTGACGGGAAGGCAGCTTCGTTGATGGCTACTTCTACTTCGGCACCCCAGATCGACTTGCCACAATCGGCTTCGGCGCGTCCCGCCAGCAACGCACAGCTCGCCACGACGGCGTTCTTCGCTATCCTGCGGCGCGACGTGGTGGTGACGGGTCGCGAATTCATCGCGTTTCTGTTGCAGGTGCTGATTCAGCCGCTGTTCTTTCTGTTCATCTTCGGCAAGGTGCTGCCCAGCATTGGCCTTGCCGCCACTGGCTTCGGGGCGCTGCTGCTGCCGGGCATCGTGGCGCTCACGTCGTTCCTCGCGGCGATGCAGGGGGTGACCCTGCCGCTCGTGCTCGACCTGGGCTTCGCGCGTGAGATCGACGACCGCCTGCTGGCGCCGCTGCCGGCGTATCTGGTCGCGGTCGAGAAGGTGCTCTTCGCCGCGCTGCGTGGCATCGTCGCCGGGGCAATCATCTTCCCGCTGGCCTACTGGATTCTGGGCAGCGAGTACAACGTGCGGTCGGACCGCATTCTCACCCTCATCGGCATTCTCATCCTCTGCTCGTTCGCGGGCGCGTGCGTCGGCCTGACGATTGGCACAGCCATCAAGCCGGAGCAGATCGGGCTGATGTTCTCGCTGATCCTCACACCGCTGCTCTTCACTGGCTGCACCTACTATCCCTGGAGCGCGCTCAGCTCGATCCGCTGGTTCCAGATCGTGACGCTCTTCAATCCGCTGACCTACGCCGCCGAGGGTATGCGCTACGCGATGGTTCCTGCGGTGGTGATCCATAGCCACATTGTCACGCTCGATACCCTCGACATGCATTGGGTGCTGCTGGCGCTCGCAGTGACCATCGTGACATTCTTCATCCTCGGCACACGCACGTTCCATCGACGGGTAGTGAGCTGACCTCTCCCCCTACCCCCTCCCCCTGGAGGGTAAGGGTCGTAAAGTGAGCCCTTGAAGCCATCGGGAATCGGAGTTAGCGGTCGACGCAATCGAAACTGCGCCGCACTGAGACTGTGGTCACTGTAGGGGCGAGGCATACCTCGCCCGCCACCCGCCTGGCACAGCCGTACCCCATCCGCGATTACCCTGCGATGACTGCTGGCGCCATCTGTCGTGCGAGGGACTGTTCTAGCTGGTTGGCCACCGGCATATCGGGAAAGAGCGCCACTGCGGCGTCGTTGGCCGCGAGGAACAGGCCAAACCGATAGAGCACAAGGACCTGACTGCCGAGAGGGTGACCCTTTGGATCAATCGTCTTCACGCCGACAAGCAGGCAGTCCGGCACCGGTTCCCTCGAGCGCAGGGTGTAGGGCACCCAGACATACGCATTCTGCGGGCTGCTCGGCTGAGCTGATCCCACCAAATGGATCATCATCGGCATCGCCACGCTACAGGTCACTGAGCCTTCCACTATGCCTGATGACGGTGCCTGAACCGCCCACTGGCCGTTGATTCGTCCAGCATTGACTTTGACGAGCAGGTGCTCATCGGCGCTGACTGGAGCGGTGGCACCGGCGTCTAGTGCTACCTGTCCATCGGCGTGCAGGTAGCGCCAGTGGACGACCACGTTCACACTCAAAGACCAGCTCATCGGACCGATTATCGTTGGCGGGTCTACACAGAGAGCCACACAGAGACCCGTGGGCATGTGGACAGGATTCTGAGGGTCGGTATTGACTGTTGCGACTGGGATGGCCTGCATCTGCTCGGTTGCGACGCTCGTGCTCCCATTCGCTGTCGCGAATCGCTCACCCGCCTCGACGGTTTCGGAAGCACTCGAACTGCCCAGAGCCTTTTCAATCGCCTGTGTGAGTGCGTCACTCTCGGCGGATGGCAGGTGGTCTGGCGTCGCATGAAAGTCGAGTACGCGGCTGTTGGTAGGAGCCTTAATTAGTGGATCGCCGGGTGAGATGGCCGCGAGTGGACAGGTGTCGCTCCTGGCGGCCGGTACGCTGACGATACATCGCAGCGGTGGGAATGGATCAGCATCATACTCCAGCACATGCCGACCACGGGCGAGTGTAAAGAACGGAACGGGAGGGACCAACCTTGGCGAAACGGTCATGTTTGCGAGGTCGGGTCCAACGCGACCATCGACGACGAGCGAGCCCCAGGGAACACTATGCTTCCAGTAAAACGTATCCGCACTGTCCGGCAGAGGCGGCGTCGCGGTAGGCGTTGGGGAGGCGAAGACTGCCGCGAGCGTTCGTTGCGTGCCCGGTTGGCTGGCGAGGAGCACCGCGACGGCGAGCAACGCTATAGTCGCGGCCCCGAAACCACGCAACAGCCGCTGGCGGGTAGTCAGTCGTCTGCTCGATGGCGTTGGTATATCCCCCAACTGAAGTCCGGTGTCCCGCTCCTCAAATTGGCTCTGAGGTGTGCCTTCCTCTGACCCCAGGCGCGTCACTTCGGTGTCGAAGTCGTCCATCCATTCACCTGCACATCACGAGTGCGCCAGTTTCTCTGCCAACGCGTTTCGCTCAAACGAGGAGTCTGGTAGTAAACTACGCCTGAATGCTGTAGCTGTCAAGGGCGCTCGATTGGTGCAGCGCACTCGAAATCAGAACTGACACACTCGCAGTGGCGTTACTCGGGCTTGCGCGCGACGGCTAGCAGGTGGGAGCTGCACCCGAGCAGCGACGGCGCGTCCTCGATCTGGCGGAGCAACGCCAGCAGCGTCTCGCGTTGGGCGGGATCGCTGAAGGCAGAGATCGCTCTGTCGAACATGCTGAGTGGTCCCTCGACCGGTAGCGGGCGCTCGGCCATGAAGCCGCTCTCGGCAATTTCGCTCTCAAGCTCTGCCGGTGTGTGGAAGACGCTGGTGGTGAAGTAGTCGGGGTGGTTGGTGGGGTTGCGGTGTTGCCCGTCGGTCAGGTCGTGCCGCACGATGTCGACGAACTCGGGATCGGCGATGAAACCGTTTCGCAGACCGTCCAGCAGGGAGGCGTAGCGCGAGATGACGGCGGCGAAGAGTGTTCCGCCCGGACGGAGGATGCGGCGCGCCTCACGGAGCGCGGCGATGCGATCACTTCGCTGTGTGAGGTGATAGAGCGGGCCGAACAGCAGGGCCACGTCTACACTCGCGTCCGCACGGTTGATCTGGCGCGCGTCGCCGAGCGTGATCTCGGCGAGCGGGGCGTCGGGCTCATTCTGTGCCGCCTGCCGCGCGAGCTCGACGTGCAGGGGGAGCACGTCCACGAGATGCACCTCGTAGCCCTGCCTCGCCAGCCAGCGGGCGTACACGCCGGGTCCGCCGCCTATGTCAAAGACGACGGCTGGAGGCGATGGGAGATAGCGCGTCACGATCTCCTGTGTACGCACACGCTCGATCTCGCTGGCGCCGCCGAAGAGGCGCCGCGCCTCGTATCCGGTCGCGTAGTGCGCGACCATTTCGGGCGGTAGCTCGCTCATAAGCGTCTCCGTGTGTAAGCTCGTCGGGATTGCGGCATCACACATGACGCGATGCTTCACCTAGCATGCGGTTCATGCGATGCGCCTGTCAACTGAAGTGCCGGGCATCTGGCGAACATGGTACATCTCCTGCAAGATGCCAGAAGTCTGGACACTGGATGCAAACCTCGGATGCCCTCTATGCGTGTCGGTGAGCCGCGACATGAAGGGCGTCCGAATTCAGGCACGACGAGAGAGAAGGAGATCGACCGTGAGCCAACCGCCAACCTTGCAGAACCCTCTTGAGAAGGAACCAAGGCCACCGTTCCCGAACCAACAGCAGGAGCCGACGGGCAGTGAAACGCAGATGCAGCCGCGCCCCGACTATGGTGAGCAGTCCTATCGCGGCAGTGGCAAGCTGACTGGCCGAGCGGCACTGATTACCGGTGCGGATAGCGGCATCGGCCGGGCCGTCGCCCTGGCCTTCGCGCGTGAAGGCGCCGATGTGATGATCGTCTACCTCGAAGCCGATGAGGACGCACAGGAGTCGGCCCGCGTCGTCCAGGAGTCCGGACGGAAGGCTGTCACGCTGAAGGGCGATGTGGCCGATGAGGCGTTCTGCCAGCAAGCCGTCGAGCGGGCACTGCAGGAGTTCGGTCATCTCGATCTCCTGGTGAACAACGCGGCCTATCAGCAGACGCACAACAGCATCACCGAGTTTCCGTCCGACGAGATCGAGCGCGTCTTCCGTACCAATGTATTCGCGATGTTCTGGCTGTGCAAGGCGGCCGTTCCGCATCTGCGGCCGGGCAGTGCGATCATCAACACCGCCTCGATCCAGGCCTATGAGCCCACGCCGAGCCTGCTGCACTATGCCAGCTCGAAGGGCGCCATCGTGACCTTCACCAAGGGGCTCGCCGAAGAGCTGACGGAGAAGGGTGTCCGCGTAAACGCTGTGGCGCCGGGTCCGGTATGGACGCCGCTGATTCCGAGCTCCATGCCGAACCCGTCACATTTCGGCGAGAATTCGCCGATGAAGCGTCCGGCTCAGCCCGCGGAGCTGGCGCCCGCCTATGTGTTCCTGGCGTCGAACGACGCGAGCTACGTCTCGGGCGAGATACTGGGTGTGACGGGCGGTAAGCCGCTGCCGTAATCACACGCAGGCACGGACGCGCTACCCCCCCCACTCGCTCACGGCGATGAGGGGTAGCGCGTGTTTCGGGAGGTCTGTCCAATCAGCCCGTCCGTGCCACGCGTGGAGTGGGTCGAGTACCATGCGATTTCGCGTGCGGCCGAGATGCGGTAGAGTGTGCTGAACGCTCAGGCTGACGGAACCTCAGGCGCTCCGGTGAAACGATGTGCCACCATCAGCCCCGAGTCGCCAGTCTCGCCGTCATCGAGGAGCACGTGTCATACATGCGTCAGGTCGCCGTCGTCAACACCACCACGGGCGAGATACTCGCCTCTGCCGCACATCTCGCCGATTCGTTTCTCAGCCGGTTTCTCGGCTTGCAAGGCCGTCGCCATCTGTCCAAAGGGGGCGGGCTAGTGCTGTTCCCGACGGCCAGCATTCACATGCTCTTCATGTTCATTTGCATCGACGCGATCTTCGTCGCCCCGAATGGGCATGTGGTGCGTGTCGCTAGAGGGCTGCGTCCGTGGACCGTCGGCCCGATCGTGCCCGCCGCGTTGTATTGCGTCGAGCTGCCCGAAGGTGCGGCGGGAGCAACCGAGCCTGGCCACGTAATTGACCTGCGGAGCGAGTAGCGGTGCGTCTACGCGGGCACGCGCGCGAGGTCGAGCTGGTAATAGCCGTAGGTCGTCAGCGTCCGGAAGCCGCTGCCGGTGTAGGCGCGCAGCGCGCGGGTGTTTGTCGTCACCACCTCCAGCGCGACGTCTGATCGTCCCTGGCGCGCAAGCTCGGGAAGCAGATGCGCGAGCACCTGGCGGCCGACACCCTGGCCCTGCACATCTGGCCGCACGCCGAACGCGTAAATATAGGCGCGCTGGGTTGCATAGGTCACTTTGAGCGTGGCCACCGGCTCGCCCTCGAAGAGGCCAACATAAAAGCGCTCGCCTGGATTGAGCATGTCGCTCTCGATTGTCGCGGTGGACGCGTGCGCGTCGTCGACAAATGCCGCGGCACGAATGCTCGCGATCGTCTCCACGTCTGTACGCTCGGCGGGCCGAATGGTGATGCGGTCGTCAAGCGGCGGCAGGGGCACGCTCGTGTCGTGAAGCATACGATGCTCCGAGAACTCGTGCTTCACGCCGAACTGGCTCAGAAACGCACGGCCGGATGCGGAGGCGTCGTCGCAGACGATCAGCACATGATCGAGGCTGCGCTCGGTGGCGGCAGCGCGCACGCCTCGCAACAGCGCCCTGCCGATGCCGAGTCTCCGGTACGCGGGATCGACCATCCCGCATGTCTCGTAGTCACCGGCGTCTTCCATACAGGCGAAGCCTACCAGCACGCCGTCGAGGTACGCCAGGACATAGATCGTCCGCAGCGTGGCCGCGCCCGGTTGGATGATGTCGAGATTGAGCTTGAGGTCCAGTCCCTCGTGGGCGTTGCAGAGAGCGGCCAGCCGCAGAACGTCAACGTACTCCGCCGCCGTTAGATCGCCTTTGCGCAGCAACCGACCCTGGCGTGCATCGACCATGACCACCCCATCCCTTCACGTGCCTCCACAGCACAAAAAAGAGGGACAGCCGCGCGTGCGGCCATCCCCAGTGCGATCAAACGCTTCTACCAACGCGGACTCGTGGGCTAGAAGCCGCGGCGAGGTTCGCGGCGCTTTGGCGGCTTGGTCTGGCGCTTGGGCCTGCGTGCACCGCCGCCCCACTCGTCGTCCTCTTCTTCCTCTTCGTCCTCATCCGCGAAGTCGTCGAGGCTCTCGGCCTCGTCGTCGATAGACCCTGCCTCGACATCCTCGGCATCCAAGTCGGGTGCGTAGGCATCCGCCTCGTCGGTGGTGCGAAGTCCCGCGCCAGCCTCGATGTCTGGCACGGTCTCGTCTTCCATCTCCGCTGAGCGATTCATCAGCAGATCGATGTTCGCCAGGTCGGCGAGTGAGCTGAGCGAGCGCGGCGCCTCCCTCTTCGGCTCGGGTGCGGGCGGCTTCGCAGCAGCCGGACGCGACTCGGGGCGAGGCGGGAAGTCGGCCAGCAGATCGGCCGCGTCGACGTCTTCGTCCACTGGCTCGGCCTCGACCACGCGATTAATGCCCGTGGGCCGCCCGGCCGCGACATCCAGCCAGTACTGTGAATAGTAATGTGGGCGCTCCGCCTCCTGGGCGGAGTCTCTTCGAATCATGATTTTTACCTGCCCATTTTGACTATGTCGCGCGCAGGGGCTCGCCGTGTGCGCCGTGTCTCGCGGGACCACGTCGCGATCCGAGCCGCGGAGCAGCATGCTATCGCTCGCGCGCATGCTTCATAGGCATCCCTGCAAGAGATACCTCCCGCGATTGTATGTGACGGTGAGGAAACATGTCAAGCGCGGAGGCGTGCTCCCCCGCGCTTGCGGCGTCGCGATACACTCACTATATGAGCAGTGTTCTTGGCCTCATTCGGGCGCGTGCCACGCCCCTCCGCTTGCTTCAGGCCATCGTCGTCGCGTGTGCGCTTCTCGCCATCGTGCTGGTGGGCATCGCACGCGCTGTGGCGGGCTCACCGTCGGCTTCGATGACGCTAATAGGGAGGACGGCGCCGGCGCTCAGCCTGCCCGCCGAGCAGCGTGGCGTGGTCCAGCAGGAGGCGGTCACGCTGGACGAGCAGCGCGGGCATATCACGCTGGTGGTCTTTTTCTTCAGCGTCTGCTCCACGTGCCTCGACGAGCTCCACACTGTGCGTGACGTCGCGCAGGCGCATGCCGCATCGGGTGCGCGTGTGCTTTATGTGGACTCGCCAGGCGAAAACGCCGGGATTGTGGACCTCTATGCCCAGAGGATCGGCATTCGCTCACCAGTGTTACTTGATGCCAACGCACACGCGGGGGACCGCTTTCACGTCACGCTCTATCCGACGATAGTGGTGGTCGATCGAGGGGGCGTGGTGCGCAACGTCTTCGTCGGCACGCCCTCGGCGCAGTCGCTCGACGCGGCGCTGCGGACGCTGCGCTAGCCGTGCGAGACGCGCGCCCCGTGAAGGAGTGAGATGAGCGGAGTCGAGAAGGCCCGAAGGCGACTAGTGTTGGTGCTTGGCGGCGCTCGCAGTGGCAAGAGCGCGTACGCCGAAGCGCTGGCGCGGCAGGTGGCGGGCGCCGCGCCGGTACTATACATTGCGACGGCGCAGGCCAACGACGACGAGATGCGCCAGCGGATCGCGCGTCACCAGGCGGAGCGTCCGGCGCACTGGGTCACCCGCGAGGCGCCGACTGACCCTGCCGCGGCGTTGCGCGAGCCAGCGTCCGCTACCTCGCCGGACGTCGCGCTGCTGGACTGTGTCACACTCTTCGTCTCAAATGTGATCGTCGGCGTCGAGCATGCCCATTTCGACGAGGGCAGCTTCGATGCCGACGCGGCGGAGAGTCGTGTGAGCGAACGGCTGGATGCCCTGCTGGACGCCTATCACACCAGCAAGCGTACGCTGATAGTCGTCTCGAATGAGGTTGGCATGGGGGTGGTGCCACCGTATCCGCTCGGGCGCATCTACCGCGACGTGCTTGGCCGCGTGAATGCTCGCCTCGCCGCGGCAGCCGACGATGTGGTGCTGATGGTCGCGGGCCTGCCCATTGAGGTGAAGGCGCTGTCCGCTGCCTGGCGCGCAACTGTCGATGAGCGATATGGGCGGCGAGGGGAGTGAGCGGGCGGACCCCCCTTCCCCTTGCGAGGGGAAGGGGACTGGGGGATGAGGCCCGACTAGCAGCCGCAGGGAATCGGGTTCTTGTGATAGTACTGCGAGAGGTAGATGCCCGCGGGCTTGCTGTTGTCGATCGTGTCGCCTGCCCACGAGGTGTCGGATTTCCAGTTTGCCTGGCTCGATCGAGGCGCGACGGGATAGTCGGCGTACCAGAAGACGCCTGACCACCAGGGCGTGCCCTGGAAGGTGGTGAGCAGCGCCGTCACGTCGTTGACCTGCTCCTGCGTGTCGAGTTTGCCCAGATCGTCGGCGCAGCCGCAGCCGCTGTGGCCGGGGGCTGTGTTCGAGCCGACGATGCTCTCATAGCCCGCCGCCGTAAACACGATATGGCGGTTGAATTTGTCTGCCACGTTGCCGAGCCTGCCGTAGATGTTGGCCTGCGGGCCCTGGGCTACGAGGTTGGGACCCTGGCCGTGCCAGGCATTGGAGAGCGCGTCTGGGCTGACGTCAGCATTCTGTGTCAGCGGAAAGAACGCGTCTACGCCGATGTAGGTGACGGCATCCCACCAGCTAATCTGCTCGAACTCGGGGTTGGTCGCGCGCCCCTCAGCGCCCGTCCAGTTGGCGGCGTACATCAGCTTCCCGCTGTAGCCGCCTCCCGGATGCGCCTGGTGGCTGGCGAGCGTGTCGAACGTGCTAGCTTGCACGGCATGGATGAGATGCCGCCACTCGCAATCGCGGCGGCCGGTGCAGCTGCCCTCGGGATCGCCGGGCGGCACGTCGATGTTTTCGGGATGCGACTTGCGTGAGGTCGTATCGGTGTCCCACGTGACGTTGCTGAGCTGGTCGCCGATGATGAAGTAGGGCAGGTGATGCTTGGCCGAGAGCTGCGCGTAGTGGACCGCGAAGTCGGTGTATGCGTTGAACCAGTCGCGTTCCAGGTCGACAACATTCTGGGCATCGCCGCCGCCCTCCGGAAAGATGCTCGCGTTGCTGCTGAACCACGCCTGGCCGACGCGCGTCGGGCTCTCATCCCCCGGATTGAGCGCGAAATCCTGCTGGCGCACCTGCAGCTCGAGAATCGGTACCAACCCGGCGGCGCGCGCGTCGGTGATAGCTTTCTCATAGTCCGCGTCGGGGAGCGTGTCTTTGTTGTTGGCGTCGCCCGAGTGCCACGAGAGCTCGCTGCCGCTGCGAATGGGCATATCCGCGATGACCGGGATGATGACCGAGTTCATGTGATAGGTGCTGGCCTCGGTTTGCATGTTCTGGAGCGAGGCTGGACTCTGGTAGCCGCCGTTGCCATCGCGCCGCGACCAGGGGTAGTCGAAGCCCTGGAAGGTGGCCGCGCCGGTGCCGAGATGCCCACCGCCGGCATCCGCCTGCAGCCCTGGCGCGAGAAAGAGGATGCGTGGCAGGAGCACCTGGCCAAGCACGAGCGAGACGAGCAGCACTGGCAGCGCCACCAGCGCGCCGATCCGCAGCGCCTTCGGGTCCGGTGGGCGCTGGCCTGGAGCGGGCAGCGGCGACAACCCAGGGAGCGGCGCGGGCGAGAGTGGCATGTCAGGCGACCTCCAATGGCAAACGGTTCCGCGGGGCGACACGCACGTCCTCTTGGGCGGCGCATCCGGCAAGCGCGGCGAGCGTCCTTCTCCGTGCAAGCATGATGTCCCGGCATCACACCGGGAAAGCGAGCTTCCGGTACTTCTCGGCGATCTCGTACCACGCTTCCTCCGAGAGGCCCAGTTTCTCGCGTAGCCCCTCCAGCGGAACACCCGCGCGCAACTGGCGCACGGCGTAGATGTCGCGCAGGAGCTGCAGCGTCACGCGCTTCTCGATGCCCGCGCGCTTGACGGCGGCGGCGAGTACGTAGTTGAGATTGCGGTCGGTACACTCGAAGAGGCGGTCTTGCGGGCGAAACTTCTCCAGGTACTGCTCGTAGACCGGCGTGAACTCCTCGGGCAGTTCCATGCGACGCTCACGCCTGCGCTTCGCCTGGCCGGGGAAGTGAATGTCGACGGCTGGGTGCTCGGGATCTGAGACATCGATGTGCCGCAGCCGGATGCCCATGATCTCCTCTTTCTTCAGTCCCGTGGAGAGGAGCAGCAGCACCAGCAAATGGCAGCGGACGTCCGCGGCGGCCGCGTCTTCCAGACGGCGCACCTCGTCGTCGAAGAGCAGCTCGGGCAGCGGTGGTGAGGGTCGTGCGAGCGAGATGCGTGCGGTTGGGTCGAGCGCGAGCACATTCTCGCGTGTGAGCCAGCCAAAGAAGTTCTTGAGGAATGTTGCTCGGCGAGCCATCGTCTTGGGGGCGGGCTTACTGCCGCGCTCCCACCGCAGATGCGTGAGCCAGTCGGCGAGGGCGTCGCGCGTGATATCCCGCAGCGTGATGTCGCGGCCGAGAAACTCGGTGAGCAGTCGCAGGTCCGAGAGGAAGCAGATGACCGTGTAGGCCGAGTGATTCGAGAGGCGCAGATACTCTTCATAGGGCAGCGCACAGGCTCCGAGGTGCGAGGCCGCCGTGAGCGGGGGGGCCTGCACGAGTGGCGGCGCGACGGCTGGTCGCTGCGGCGATTCATCCGTACCAGGGAGGAAGAGGCTGGGCTGCTCAGGAGAGTCGGCAGCGGAGGGACGGTACTCGGGCATGGCGGGCCTCGTCTTCCTGCGGTAGAGCTCTGCTCGCTCGTGCGTGCCGCGCTCGCGCACACGCTCGGTGGCCTGCGCCGTCCGGCTGAGTACGCGACCGGACGGTACTGAAACCGTGCCCAGTATGTCCTATAGCTCCGCAGTTTGCAAGCGTGCTGGCCATAGATGGGCTATACTGGGCAGCAGCATTAGCATATGCCGTATGCTTGCATGCCTCACGACTGTCCCGCAGGAAGGATTTCTCTCGTGCCCGAGTCCGCTTCCTCAGCTCCAGCGACGCTCACGTTAGACCAGGTGTCATTCGCCGAGACGCTCCCGTCCGAGGATGTCGCGCGTGCGGTCGCGGTGGAGCTGCAGATCAAGCCCACGCAGGCGCTCGCGACGCTCCAGCTCGTAGACGACGGTAACACCGTGCCGTTCATCGCGCGCTACCGGAAGGAAGCCACAGGCAATCTGGACGAGGTGCAGATTCAGGCTGTCGCGGACCGTGCGGAGGCGCTGCGGGCGCTGCACACACGCAAGCACGACGTGCTGCGTATCATCGCCGAGCAGGGCAAGCTGACGGCGGACCTGGCGAAGACAATCGTCGCCGCCGCCACACTGCAAGCCGTCGAGGACCTGTACCTGCCCTACCGGCCGAAGCGCAAGACGCGCGCGAGTGTGGCCCGCGAACGTGGCCTGCAGCCGCTGGCTGACGCGATTCTCGCGCAGACGCGCCCTGCTGGTGGCGCGGATGAGGCGGTCGAGCTGGCCGAGTCGTTCGTCGATGCGGAGAAGGGTGTCGAGTCGGTGGCCGCGGCGCTCGCCGGAGCGCGCGACATCGTGGCCGAGACGGTGAGCGAAGATGCGACGGTGCGCGGCGAGGTGCGTGCGCTCTTTCTGCGGGATGGGGCGGTGGGCGCGAAGCTCGCGGTTGACCCCGAGAAAGTCGCCGAGAAGGACCCACGCGGCGTCTATCGCCTGTACTACGACTTCAATGAGCCGGTCGGGCGGCTGGTGCCGCACCGCATCCTCGCGCTGAATCGGGCGGAGCGCGAAGACGTGGTGCGTGTCGCGGTGGATGTGCCGGTGGAGCGCGCCGAGCCGGTGATTCAGCGCACCTACACGCCGAACCCGCGCTCGCCGTTCGCCGATGAACTGCGCGCCGCGATCGTCGATGGCTACAAGCGGCTGCTGGCACCAGCGCTGGAGCGCGAGGTGCGCGCTGAGCTGACACGCAAAGCCGAGGAGCACGCCATCAACGTCTTCGCGGCGAATCTGCGGGCGCTGTTGCTGCAACCCCCGCTGCGTGGCGTGCGCGTGCTCGGCCTCGATCCGGGCTTCCGCACGGGCTGCAAGGTCGCCGTCGTGGACGAGACGGGCAAGCCCATCGACTCGACCACCATCTATCCGCATGCGCCGCAGAACAAGTGGAGCGAGGCGAAGGCAACGCTCAAAGCGCTGATCGCGCGGCACAGCGTCGGCGTCATCGCCATCGGCAACGGGACGGCCTCGCGCGAGACGGAGCAGCTCGCCGCTGAGATCATCGCCGAGCTGGAGAAGATGGGCTCGGCCAAAGGCGCTCTCGGCTACGTGATGGTCAACGAGGCGGGCGCGTCCGTCTATTCCGCGTCGGAGGTGGCGCGGCAGGAGTTCCCGACGCTCGATGCCACTGAGCGCGGCACGATCTCCATCGCGCGGCGCCTGCAAGACCCGCTGGCTGAGCTCGTCAAGATCGACGCGAAGGCGGTCGGTGTCGGCCTCTATCAACACGACGTCGATCAGCGGGCGCTGGCGGCGGCGCTCGACCGCGTGGTCGTCTCGTGCGTGAACTTCGCGGGTGTCGACCTGAACGTCGCCTCGCCGCAGTTGCTGCGCTCTGTCTCGGGCATCTCGCCGCGCATCGCTGAGAACATCGTGACGTACCGCGCCGAGCACGGCAAGTTCACGACGCGCCAGCAGTTGCTCAAAGTTGCGGGACTGGGCCCGGCGACGTTCGTGCAGGCGGCGGGCTTCCTCAAGGTCGCCGACGGCAAAGAGCCGCTCGATAACACCTTCATCCATCCCGAGAGCTACGACGTCGCGCGCGAGCTGCTGCGGCGACTGCCAGGCGGCGATGAGAAGGGCGCGAAGGTGTCGGACCGGGTGAAGAGCTGGCGGCTGCTGACGGGAATGAGCTCGCGCGGAGCGGGTACTCAGGCGGCAATCGCGGAGCTGGCCAAAGAGCTCTCGGTGGGCGTGCCGACGCTGACCGACATCCTGGAGAACCTGGAGAAGCCGGGCCTCGATCCACGCGACAGTCTGCCCAAGCCGATTCTGCGCTCGGATGTGCTCAAGCTCGAAGACCTCAAAGAGGGGATGCGCCTCTCAGGCACAGTGCGCAACGTCGTGGATTTCGGCGCGTTCGTCGATATCGGTGTCAAGCAGGACGGGCTGGTCCACGTCTCGGAGCTGGCGGACCACTTCGTGCGCGATCCGCTGTCGGTTGTCTCGGTGGGGCAGGTGGTCGAGGTGCGCGTGCTCTCGGTCGACATTCATCGTGGGCGCGTGCAGCTCAGTATGCGCGGCATGGACGACTAGGCGGCGGTCCAGCGCGGCGTGGTCCGCGTCGTGCGGCGGATGTGTTGACAGAGATGCGTAACGCATCAGGATATCAGCATGTCCGCTGCCCTCGCAACGGGAGCGGATGCCCGTGAGGAGGGGCGCATGATTTCGTCGATCGGGATTGTTCTCCCAGAGAATGATGCCCAACCACTGGATCTCTCGCAAGGAAGCCTTCAATTTATCGGGACGGCGACGGTGTTGCTGCGCTACGCCGGGTTCACGATTCTCACCGACCCCAATTTTCTGCATCGCGGCGAGCACGTCCATCTCGGCTATGGCCTGACGTCGAAGCGGTTGACCGACCCCGCGCTGGATCTCGACGAACTGCCGCCCATTGACTTCGTCGTGCTCTCACACCTGCACGACGATCACTTCGACCGGCGTGTGCAGCAGGAGCTCGATCAAACGCTGCCCATCATCACGACGCGATCCGCGGCGGCGGACCTCGCGCGCAAGGGGTTTCAGTGGACGGTTGGCCTGGAGACGTGGGCCTCGACGACGATTGAAAAAGGTGACGCGCGGCTGCGCATCACCGCCCTCCCGGCCGTGCACGCGCCCGGCGTGATGCGCTACGTGCTGCCCCCGGTGAACGGCCACCTGCTCGAGTTCTCGCGTGCGGGCCAGGATGTGAGCTTCCGCCTGTATCTCACCGGCGATACGCTCCTCTTCGACGGACTTCGCGAGATTCGACGGCGCCATCCAGACATCGACCTGATGGTGCTGCATCTGGGTGGAACGCGCGTGCTGGGTCTGCTGGTGACGATGGACGGCGAGCAAGGCGCCCAGGCGCTGCGGCTGATCTCGCCGCATCACGCGGTGCCCGTTCACTACAACGACTACACCGCCTTCAAGTCGCCCATCGAAGACTTCCTCGGCCGCATCCGAGGGACGGCGCTTGAGAGTGAGGTTACCTATCTGCGCCACGGGGAGACCTATGTGTTCGCCGCTGCCGGAAAACGTGCGCCCGAGACGGCGGGTGCTGGCGCGTGGTGAGGCGGACACCGCCGCTTGCGTCGCAGAACCTCTCCCCCACCCCCTCCCCTTGGAGGAGAGGGGCACTGAGGCAGGGAGAGAAACCAAGGGATACGCACGCCTGCTCCCCCCTTCCCTCGCGATGGGAAGGGGGGTGGGGGATGAGGCCGCTCAGGCGATGCGGCGCGTAGTTGATGGGTCGAAGACGTGGATCTTGTTCGTGTCGACCGTGAGGGTGATCTTGTCACCGACGCGGACGATGGCCTCTGGCGTGATGCGCGCGGTGATGCCCTTGGTCTCGGCCGCCTCGGTCACGAGCGCGCCGGACATCTTGAGATAGACGAGCTGCTCGTTGCCGAGATGCTCGACGACATCTACGACGCCACTGAGGGTGGGTCCGACGCCCTCGCTGCCCAGCTTGAAGTCCTCTGGGCGGATGCCGACGACGACGTCACGCCCATCGGCCGTAGCCTGACCGGCGACGCCATCGGCCGCGGGACCCGTTACCGGGAGCGTACGCATGTCAGCGCCCGTGCCCACGGTCACGCTCGCCGTGCCGCCCGCGCCGCGCACCAGTCGCCCAGAGAAGAAGTCCATCGATGGGCTGCCGATGAACCCGGCGACAAAGAGATTTGACGGGTGCTCGTAGAGCTCGGTCGGCGTGCCGAGCTGCTGGATGAGGCCCGCGTTGAGTACGGCGATGCGGTCGCCCATCGTCATCGCCTCCACCTGGTCGTGTGTCACGTAGACGGTGGTGACGTGTGTCTGCTGATGCAGGCGGGCGATGTCGGCGCGGGTCTGCACACGCAGCTTGGCGTCGAGGTTGGAGAGCGGCTCATCCATCAGGAAGACCTGCGGATCGCGGACGAGCGCGCGTCCCAGCGCGAC
>CAYRVF010000112.1:515-16965 GCA_964427535.1 uncultured Ktedonobacterales bacterium | reverse complement strand
GAGCATCTGGTTTGCATCCAGAGGGTCAGGGGTTCGAGTCCCCTCGTCTCCACCAACGCCGCGCTACCTGAGAGCCGCGGCAGTCGATTCGATCACGTGTGAGAACATTCTCGCGACTCAGCGATGCGCGCTGGGGAGCTGGTGACTGTAGCGGAGGGGTTCCACCCGTTCCCATCCCGAACACGGTCGTTAAGCCCTCCAGCCCCGACGATACTGCAGGGGAAGCCCTGTGGGACAATAGGACGTTGCCGGTTCCCCAGCGCGCACCGAACTGAATCCCAACGGCCCGAAGCATACCCGCTTCGGGCCGTTTGTTATACCATTCAGCAAGATGACCAATTGTGTGGCGCCAGCGTGTGACGCGAGATTCGTGGAGTGTGCGGCATGACGGCCTTCGACGGCAAGCGGATTGTGCTGGGCGTATCTGGCGGCATTGCGGCCTATAAGGCGGCCGATCTCGTCAGCAAGCTCCAGCAGGCGGGCGCACTGGTAGATGTTATTCTGACTGAGCATGCCCAGGAGTTCGTTCGCCCGCTGACCTTCGCGACCCTCAGCCACCGGCCGGTCTACACTCACCTCTGGGAGCCGACCGGCGAATCGGCCGCGCGCCATATTGATCTCGCCCGCTCGGCGGACCTCCTCGTCGTCGCGCCCGCGACGGCCGACGTGATCGCGAAGCTGGCGCACGGCATCGCCAGCGACATGCTGACGACGGTCGCGCTCTCAGCCACCGCGCCGCTCGTGCTGGCTCCGGCGATGGAACACCACATGTACTTGCACCCCGCGACACAGGCGAATCTTGCCCTGTTGCGCGAACGGGGTGCGGTTCTCATTCCGCCAGAGACGGGCCATCTCGCTTCCGGTGCCGAGGGTGTGGGCCGCTTCCCCGAGACGCAAACCCTGTTGGATGCGCTCGCCGGTGTGCTGGGCAGGCAGCACGACCTCGCCGGGCGTACGGTGGTCGTCACCGCGGGGGGCACGCAAGAGCCGATCGATCCCGTGCGCTATATCGGCAACCGGTCGAGCGGCATCATGGGCTTCGCGATCGCCGAGGAGGCACGCGCGCGTGGAGCGAACGTCGTCGTCGTCGCCGGTGCCGTGACGGCGCCTGCCCCCGATGGTGTCGAGGTGCGGCGGGTGCAGACGGCGTTGCAGATGCGCGACGTCGTGCGCGAGACGATCGCTACGGCGGAGGTGCTCGTGATGGCCGCTGCGGTCTCCGACTACCGTGTCGAACACCCCTCCAGACAGAAGATCAAGAAGGGCTCGGCCTCAGAGAATGCCGACGGATCGCTGACCCTGCATCTCGTGCGCAACCCCGACATCCTCGCCGAGCTCTCTGATGACCCTCGCGCGCGGCACCTCGTGCGCGTTGGCTTCGCGGCGGAGACGGCGGACCTGCTCGCGAACGGCGCCGCCAAGCTCGCCTCCAAACGGCTCGATCTGCTCGTCGCGAACGATGTCACCCGTGCGGGCAGCGGCTTCGGCACGCCGACGAACGAGGTCAGCATTCTCACGTCTGAGGGCACCGTCGAGCATCTGCCCCTGCTCCCCAAGCAGGAGGTCGCACGCGCCCTCTGGGACCGCATCGTGCCGTTATTGCGTGCGCGGGCCGGTGAGTCCGACGCCGTCGTTGATGCGCGGCCAAGACCCCATGAGTAGAGGCCTGCGGGAGCTATGAGCTACGCGCTTTGCGGGCATCAGAGGCCGATGCTACAATTCGGGTGCGCGTCGCGCCTATCATATGGCCCGAACACTCTGATGTCCTGAGCAGCGGCTCCTGCAGCACGAAGCGTCGCGCCCGCGTGCCTGATAGCCCACGAGAGCGGAGAAGTGGTGTGTGGAGAGAGCTTGCACGCCGAGGGAACGCATCACGCCCGATCGGCGCGGCCCCACCACAGCCGAGCGAGTCACGTGCGCTCCAGCGGGATATGAGCCGGTCAGCCGAGACGAGCGGGTCACCTCCCGAGGTCCTTGCTGAGACAGCGCGTGCGGCGCGCGTCTCGATGTCAGAGTGGGCGCGTTCGAGCGCCTCGACGCTGGTGCGCTGGATGCTGGCCCGCGATTGGTCGCTCTGGCTGCTCGTGGCCGTCACGTTGTTCTCGCTCGTTCCCCGGCTCTACGGTCTCAACTGGGACGCGAACACGCATCTGCATCCGGATGAGCGCCAGATCGTCTTCCGCTCGATGTGCCTGACGCTGCCAGGGACGCCGCGCGGAAGCAGTTGCGATCCGTCGTACACCGGTCCAGGCTGGTTGCTCTCACCGTCCTCGCCGCTCAATCCGCATTTCTTCGCCTACGGGTCGTTTCCGCTCTATCTGCTCGCGGTCGTAACCCATCTGCTCGCCTGGCTCACCTCGCTGACCGGCGGTCGGTTCGTGCCCTCGGATGGCGGCACCTGGATCGACTTCAACCATTTCACGCTGGTCGGACGCGTGCTCTCCGCGCTGTTCGATACTGGCTCCGTGTTGCTGACGGGTTTGCTGGCACGGCGGCTGACGCGGGCGTGGGTGGCGCCCCTCGCGGCGGCGTTTGTCGCGTTTACGCCGTTTGAGGTGCAGGTCGCGCACTTCTACGCCGTCGATACCGTGCTGCTGTTCTTCGTGCTGCTGACGCTGCTCGCGTGCGTCGCGCTGGCCCAGGGCGGCGAGCGTCGGCCACGTGCTGCAGAGGCACGCGCGGACCTCAGCGCGGCGCTTCCCGCGGGCATCTGGGGGCCGTGGGTCGCTGGCATATGGGTTGGTGCGAGCTTCGGCCTGGCGATGGCGACCAAAGTGAGCGCGCTGCCCCTGCTCGTGCCGATTTCGCTGGCGCTGGCGCTGCGCTGGCGGCGGACGAACTTCGATCAGGCGGTGCTCGCGGCGCTTGGCGTACTCGGCGCGGCAGTGCTCGTCTTCGTGATCGTCAGCCCGTACGCGCTGATCGACTGGTCGGAGTTCCACGCGCAGGTGACGGAGCAGACGCAGCTCTCTCAGGGCGTGCTCGACTACCCCTATGTGCGCCAGTTCTCGGGGACCGCGCCGTATCTATATCCGCTGCGGCAGATGCTGCTCTTCGATATAGGGCTGCCGCTTGGTGTGCTGGGGATCGGCGGACTCTGCTGGGCCGCCGCCCGGCTCTGGCGCTCGCTCGACGACGACTGGATGCTGATTGTCGGTTGGGTGGTCGTCTATTTCGCGGTCGTTGGCGGGGCGTATACCAAGTTTAGCCGCTACATGCTGCCGATCTTCGCACCCCTCGCGCTCTGCGGCGCGGCGGGCCTTGCCGGGCTGATGGTGTGGGGCGTGCGGCGGCTGCGTGTGGCGTCGTGGCAGGCACAGCTTGGTCAGACTGCCAGCTCACGCATCCCTGATCCGTTCGCGAGCCGTCTCGCGCGGCGACTGGTCTCGCTGTGGGGCACGAGCTGGTGGCGGCTGGTCTGTGTTGCCCTTGGGCTGGCCGTGCTCGGCAGTGCGGTATTCTCGACGTTGGCGCTGGTCAACGTGTATAGCGCGCCGAATACGCGCGTGCAAGCGTCGCAGTGGATCTATGACCACGTCGCCTCCGGCAGCGTCCTCACCTATGAGGTGTGGGACGATCCACTGCCGCTGGTCATCCCCGCCGCGCGGACGGATGCGAGCGGTATGGGCATGACTCCCGCCGGACACGCCATCAATCCCTCGCAGTACAACCAGATCGGGCTGAATCTCTACGATAGCGACACGCCGCAGAAGGCGGCCGAGCTCTCGCAACAGCTTGCGCTGGCCAATGTGATCGTGCTCAGCAGCCAGCGGCTGGTGGGGTCGATACCCAAGCTGCCCGATCGCTACCCGATGACCACGCGCTACTACGACCTGCTCTTCTCGGGTCAGCTCGGCTTCCACCTCGCCGCGCACTTCGAGGCGCACCCGCATCTGCTCGGCTACACGCTAGATGACTCCACGGCGGACGAGAGCTTCTCGGTCTACGACCATCCTCCGGTGTGGATCTTTACCCGTACGGGCAGTGGCCTCTCCGCAAAGCAGATCAACGCGGCGCTGACGTCAGGCGTACACCTGCCCGCGGCGACCAACCGTCCCGCGAGCGAGAAGTCGCTGCTACTTCCGGCGGCGAACGCGGCGGCGGTTAACGCGTCGGCGCCGCTGGGCGTGCAGTTCTCGCCGTCGAGCCTGGCGAACCGTGTGCCGGTGCTGTGGTGGCTACTCGTCGTCGAGCTGCTGGGGGTGATCGCCTTTCCGCTGGCCTATCTCGCCTTTCCGCGGCTGATCGACCGGGGATGGGGACTGAGCAAGCTGCTCGGGCCGCTCGTGGCGGCCTATCTCGTCTGGATCTCGGCGAGCCTGCGGGTCGTACCGTTCACGGCGCTCTCGGTCGTCGGTGCGTGCGCCCTCGTCGCCTGCGCCTCGGCCGCGGTCCTGTACTTCCGCTGGCGGCAGATAGGCGACTTCGTGCGCGCGCACTGGCGGGTGCTCGCCGTCTGCGAGGCGTGCTTCCTGGCGGCGTTCGCGTTGTTCCTCTGGATTCGCGCGCTCGACCCCGATCTGTGGCACATCTACCGTGGCGGCGAGAAGCCGATGGAGATCGCCTTCCTCGACGGCATCCTGCGTAGCCGCTACCTGCCGCCGGCCGATCCGTGGTACAGCGGCGGCTACATCAACTATTACTACTACGGCCAATATCTGGTCGCGGTGCTCATCAAGCTGACGGGCATCGTGCCGACCACGGCGTTCAATCTCGCGCTGCCCCTGCTCTATGGGCTGACGTTCACCGCCGCGTTTTCGCTGGTCGCGAGCCTCACGCGGCGTGTGTGGGCGGGAGTGCTCGCAGGTTGCGCGCTGCTGCTCGTAACCAACCTCGACGGGTTGCTGCAGTTGATCGGGCAGTGGCAGGCGATTCTCGCGGGCAGCCTGCCCCCGCAGTTCGACTACTGGCAGAGCAGCCGGGTCATCCCGTACGTCATCACCGAATTTCCGTTCTGGAGCTTCCTGTACGGTGACCTCCACGCGCACCTGATCGACTTGCCTATAGTCGTGTTCATGCTGACTGGATGCGCCTCACTGGTGCTGCACGGCGGCGAGCGCATGCGGTGGCGGAGCGCGCTACCGACGCTGGGCGTGCTGGCGCTCGCGCTCGGCACCGCCTGGTGTACCAATACGTGGGATGTGCCGGTTTTCGCCGGGCTGATTGCCGTCTTTCTCGCGCTGGCGTGCCTACCGGTTGGCCGGTCAAGCTCGTGGACGCTCGTAGGCAAGGCGCTCGACTGGCGCACTATCCGGTCGTACGCTGTCGCGGTGGTTGTCACACTGGGCGCACCCTATGCGCTGTTCCTGCCGTTCCATCAGGACTACCAGAGCTTCGTCTCAGGCACGGGGCCGGTGACGACGCCGACCGCGCCAGCGCAATTCCTCACAGTCTTCGGTCTCTGGCTCTTCGTAGTCGCGAGCTTCTTTTTCGTCGAGCTGTACACTCGAATTCGGCGCGATTGGCCGCAGGTGTTCGGCGACCGGACCGGACCAGCGACCTTCTGGATCGCGGCGGGGGTGTGGGTTGCGCTGCTGGCGCTGGGCACGCTCATTGGCGTGAAGGTGCTGCTGGCGTACCTGATGCTCGCGGGTGTCTTCCTGCTGTTCGACCCACGCCACAGCCGGGCCAGGGTGCTGACCTATGTGCTGCTGCTGGCCGGGCTGGCGATTCCGTTCGCGCTGGAGTTCATCTACCTCCGCGACTTCCTCGACAACTCGCCATGGGAGCGGATGAACACGGTCTTCAAGTTCTACTATCAGGCGTGGACACTGCTCGCGCTCGGCTCGACGCTGGCGTTCGTCTACCTCCTGCGCGCGGCGCGGGCGCACTGGATGCCCGAGACGTCCACTGATGTTCCGACCCCGGAGCCTGACGCGACGCCGGAGTATCCCGCAGATACCGCGGATGTGCCGGGACCTGGCGTGACTCATCAGAGCGTCGATCTGGTGCCGGTTGCCGCGCGCCGGGTGTGGGCGGTGCTCTTGCTGGCGCTCGTCGTCGCCTGCTGTATCTTCCCGCTGGAGGGGACGCAAGTGCGTGTCCGCGACCCCCAGGTATGGGCCGCGGTCCAGCCCCCGCCGAACGGCATCCAACCGCAAGGGCTCTCGCTCGACGGCTTCGCGTACATGTATGGGTGGTATCCAAGCGACGCGGCCGCCATCACCTGGATGAACCAGCATCTCGCGGGCATCCCCACGATTGTCGAGGCGAGCAACGGACCATATCAGTGGTACGGGCGTGTCTCGATCTATACCGGACTGCCGAGCGTACTTGGCTGGAGCAGCCACGAGGCGCAGCAGCGCGAGCCCGGCGACGTCTACGCGCGCCAGGCGGATGTGCAGCAGTTCTATGGCACGTCTGATCCGAATCAGGCGCTGAGCTTCTTGCGCCAATATGGCGTACGTTACATCTACCTGGGAAACCTCGAACGTACTTGCTACATGACGGATGCGCAAAACGCCTGCGTCGCGATGTCGCAGGGTGCGCAGGCGAAGCTGACGACGCTGGAACATGCGGGGTATCTGCGGACGGTCTATGGGAGCCAGGGAGTCGTGATCTATCAGGTGGTGAAGTGATGGGGCAGTTTCTGGCGTGGTGGCTGCTGCTTGAAGCGCTCGGCCTGCTCGGCCTGCCGCTGACGGTCGTCGTGCTCGCGCGGCTGCCTGACCGTGGTTGGTCGCTGGCGAAGCCGCTGAGCCTGCTGCTCGCGGGCTGGCTCATCTGGCTGCCGCTCACGGCCGTCTCGGCCCTGCCCTACAGCCGGCTATGGATCGCCGGGACGCTCGTCACGTTCGCCGCCGGAAATGCCGTGCTTCTGCTGCGGAGCGACCGGCTCCGTGCCGATCTGCTACGCCTGCTGAATCGGCAGCGGAGCTATCTCATCGCGAGCGAGGCGCTGTTCTTCCTGTCGTTCGTGGGCATGCTCTATCTGCGCTCGTTCTCCAGCGCGGTCGACGGCACCGAGAAGTTCATGGATATGGCGTTCGTGTCCTCGCTGGAGCGCACGCCACATCTGCCGCCACCGGACCCCTGGCTAAGCGGCAACCCGATCAACTACTACTATTTCGGCCACTTTCTGGTGGCGACGCTGGCCAAGCTGCTCGGCACGGTCCCCGCGGTCGCCTTCAATCTCAGCATCGCGCTCGTCTTCGCGCTTGCCGCAGTCGCCGTCTTCGGCGTGGCGACCAACGTCACGGCGCTCCGCATGCGTGCTGCTGTCAGTCTGATGCGGGCCAGCGTTGGCGGGTTTGTTGCCGTCGTGTTCGTGCTGGTGCTCGGCAATCTCGCCGGCGCACAGGAGTGGTGGAAGGAAGCGCTCGCCGCGTCGACGGCGCATCCAGGCGCGACAGCCGCCGTGCTCGCCTCCCCCTGGCAGGAGTGGCTGCACCCGGCGCTCTGGCAGTCCTACTTCTGGTGGGGACCCTCGCGCGTCGTGGATAACGCGATCACCGAATTTCCGGCATTCAGCTTCTTGCTGGCAGATCTGCATGCCCATGTGCTCGCCCTGCCCTTTGCCGCCCTCGCGCTCGGCATCTCGATGAATTTGCTGTTGAGCGGTGGTGAGGGTGTGCGCGCGTTCGGCCAGGGCTGGCAGGGCGCGCTCTGCGTGCTGGTGAGCGCGGTCTCACTCGGCAGCCTGTACGCCATCAACGGGTGGGACCTGCCGACCTACCTGGGGCTGGCGGTGCTGGCGCTGCTGATACAGCAGTGGTTCGCGCATGGCCGCCGTTTCTCAACGCTGGCGGTTGTCGATGCGCTGACCGCGTGTGCGTTGCTGTGCGCCGTCGCGGTGCTGGCGTTTCTGCCCTTCTATCGGGGATTCGATTCGCCGTCCGGCGGCGTGGGCGTTGTCCCGCTCTACGTCCGCACGCCTATTGGCGAGGCGTTCGCCATGTTCGGGCTGCCGATCTTCGTGGTGGGATCGTTCCTGGTGACGGGGCTGGGGCGGGCGCTCTGTGCCCGGCATCTGCGTGGCATGCTGCTGGCGATCGGTGGCGCCTGTGTGGTCGCCGTGCTGACGCTGGTGACCCAGGCATATGCGGGCTGGACGCTGCTCTGGTGTCTGCTGATCGTGCTTCTCTGCGTCTGGCTCGCGCTCGATGCGCTGGGGCTGCTCCGCGAGAGTCCGCGCGCACAGTCGCCCGCGGCGCTCCGCCTTTCGCGGGCAGACGTGTGGATGTATTGCCTCGCGGGGACGGCTGCCGCGCTCGTCGGCGTCTGCGAACTGATCTACCTGCGCGACGTGTTCGGCGGCGGCCCTGACTTCCGCATGAACACCGTCTTCAAGCTCTATTATCAGGCGTGGCTGCTGCTCGGCGTGGTCAGTGGTCCGGCGTGTGTCGCGCTGGTGGGAGTAGCCTGGCGCACGCTGCACGCACGCATCACGGCCGAAAAACCCGGTAGTGAGGTGCGTCGCGCTCACGAAGTGATGACTGGAGCACCTCGCTCGCAGGCCGCACGAATCGCGCTCGCCGAGCCGAATGGTGCGGGACCGGTTAGCGTATCGCTCAGCGCACCAGCGAACCCGGGCGACGCTCCCGCAGACCCGGAGGCGCACAAGAGGCAGCGCGCGTTGCGTCGGGCGGGGACGGGTGGTATCGTGGTCTGGATTGCCCTGCTCGTCGTACTCGTGCTCGCGGCGGCCGTCTATCCCGTGCTCGGCGTGGCCGCTCGCACGCAGAACTTCAGCGCGTCGCGTACGCTCGATGGCGCGGCGTTCATGCGCCAGTCCGCCGATCTTCAGGGGGACTATGCCGCGATCCAGTGGATCAATACCCACATTGCGGGCGATGCGGTGCTCGTCGAAGGGGCATCGTACGACGAGTATCAACACTATGGCCGGGTGTCGGCCTTCACGGGGCTGCCTACGATTCTCGATTGGGGCGGTCACGAGGTCCAGTGGCGCTACAACTGGCTCGCCGCGCCGCAGCACACGGGCGAGATAGACACGCGATTGCAGGCCGTCAAGACGATCTACACCAGTCCATCCGACACGACGGTCCTCTCGACATTGCACGAATACTCCGCGCGTTACGTCTATGTAGGAGAGATTGAGCGTCAACTCTACCCAAATGCCAACCTGCAACGATTGAGCCGGTTCCTCCGCGTTATCTATCAGCAGGATGGCGTGACGATATACGCCGTGCCGTAATGGAGAGGTCGATGGGAACACAGGCAGGGAAACCCCGGAAGCCGCGTGGCAGTGGCAAACCGCGACATATCATAGGCACACCGCGCACTGAGGCGAGGTCCGCATCGCAGTCGCGGGAGAGCGGCGTATCATCGGTGAGCGGCGAGCATGGAGCGGCGGGTCTTGCGCTGGATGCGCTGCCCGCGGGCGGGGTGGGTGCAGTCGCGGCTACCGTGAGCGGCGAGGCCGAGACGTCAGAACGCGAGAGCACGAGCGTCGCAGCCGATCAGGCCGCGCCTTCGGTTTACGAGCAGGCGGGTAGATTCTGGGAGCCGCTTGCCGATCGCATCCGCCGGATGACAGTCGAGCAGTGGGCGTGGGTCGCGCTGCTGTTGCTCGCGACGGTGCTTCGCTTCTGGGATCTCGGGCAGAAGCCGCTCCATCATGACGAGAGCGAGCATGCCTATTATTCGCTCTCCTTCGCCTTGAACCCCTCCGGCTATAAATACGATCCGTTGCTGCATGGCCCGTTCCAGTTCCACGCCGTCGGGCTGATGTTCAAGATCGTGGTCATACTGCAGAACATCTTCGTCCTCTCGGCCAGCTCGTCGAACAACCCGTGGATCAACGACGCGACAGCGCGTATTGTGCCCGCGCTGTTCGGCATCGGCATTGTCGCGCTGCCATTCGGCTTGCGTCGCGAACTCGGACGTGCCGGCGCTTGGATTACCGCGTTCCTGCTCGCCGTCTCGCCCGCGTTCGTCTACTTCTCACGGTTCCTGCGCGAGGACGTGTACTTCAACTTCTTCATGTTCGCGATGGTCGTCTGCGCGGTGCAGTTCGCCCACAAGCGCACGCTGCGCTGGCTCGCCGGTCTGGCCGTCGCCTCCGTGCTGGCCTACGCGACCTTCGAGGGCTTCTTCCTGACCCTGGCAATCTTCGGCGGGTTTCTCGTGTTGCTCGCCATCTGGGAGGTCGCGGAGGGTGTGTCGCATCTCTTACCCGCCGAGCTTAGCGAGCGTGAGCGCTTGATCTTCACCCGCATTGGGCTGCTGGCGGTACTCGGGGGCATCGGCGGCATCGCGGCACTGGTTGGGCTGCACACGCTGAGCAACCTGGGGACGTATATCAACGCGCACCAGACGCAGAGCGACGTGCAGGTCCAGCTCCTCGAAGAGCGCACAGTGACGGTGCTGATTGTCGCCAGCCTCGTCATCGCCCTGCTGGTGACGGGCACACTGCTCTGGCAGATCGTACGCGACGACCTGAGCGCGCGCGCGGAGATGACCGGAGAAGACGTCGAGCTCTCGCGGCTGGAGCGGTTCGGCTACGCGGCCGAGGCGGTGGTGTCGGCGCCGGGGCGGTTCTTCGGACGCGTGCGCGACCGGCTCGATCCCGAGCGGCAATCGTTCCTGCGGGGCTTGCTGGGCATCTCGTGGGCGCAGTGGTTCGTCGCGGGTTTCGTCGCGTGGATTGTCTTCATCGTGCTCTTCACCGATATTCCTGGCCCCTCCAATCCGGTGGACATCGGGCAGGCTTTCCAACAGGGCGTCGGGCGTGGTGTCTGGCAGGGGCTGTATTACTGGCTGCAACAGCAGCACGTCGCGCGCGGCGGGCAGCCGTGGTATTACTATCTGCTGCTAATCCCGCTCTACGAACAGCTCGCCGTGGTCTTCGGCATCGCGGGAGCGATCTACGCGGTGCTGCGCCCGACACGCTTCCGGCTGTTCCTGGTGGTGTGGTTCATCGGGTCGGTGGTCATCTACTCATGGGCGGCGGAGAAGATGCCGTGGCTCACGATCCACATTCTACTGCCGATGATGTTGCTCTCGGGCATCCTGCTGAACCGCATCGAACTGGAGATCGTCGCGGTCGCGCGCAGACTGCGCGAAGGTGGGCTGCCGTCGCTCGGCGCGCTCTCATGGCAGAGCCGGGTCGCTGCGCTCGGCGCGGTCGCCGCCGTGCTGCTGCTGATTCCGATGGTGCATAGCATGGTCGAGCTGGCGTACGTGAACCCGGCGAACGGTCCGCTGGAGATGATGGTCTACGTGCAGACGACACCAGACGTCACCAAGGCAATGGCGACCATCAACAGGGCGGACCAGCATGTGGATGGCGGACAGCACAAGCTCCGCATCGCGGTCGGCCAGGGCGAGGAATGGCCGTACTGGTGGTATCTGCGCGACTACGAGCAGACCGGCACGGCGACCTTCAGCTATGCGCCTGCGACGCAGAATCAGCCTGAAGACGTGCTCATTCTGCTGCCTGGCCAGGACCTGAACACATTCCTCCAGCAGCACCCAACGGGCTACTCCTGGAAGGAATACAAGTTGCGGTCGTGGTGGGATGAGTCGTACAAGCCCCAGCCACCCGCGAAGCCGGACCCGAATGCCGGGCTCTCGTACGGCGTCGGCCTCGGCCGATATCTGAGCTATGGCAGCAATCCATCGGTCCACGCCACATTCGATGCGGGCCGGGCGGCGTCGCGGCTGTGGAACTGGCTCTGGCTGCGCCAGCCGATGGGCAGCACGAACGGCTCGTACGACTTCGTGCTCGTCGTGCGCAACGGCATCGGCGTGACGCCATAACGCCGCGCTCGCACTTGCCGCATGGCACAATATGCAAGCAGTTTGGAGTCCTCATGACGGGAGCCGGAGAGACGGATGCCCAGCCCGAGCGCCTCGACGCGCTGGAAGAGCGGCTCGGCGTGCGCTTTCGTGACCGCGAGTTGCTGCTGCGGGCGCTGACGCATCACTCCGCGCGGCCCGAGACGGCGCGGGCGGATTCCTACGACAGGCTCGAATTCCTGGGTGACGCTCTCATCGGCGCGCGGGTCGTCGAGTACATCTTCGCATCCTACCCGGATGCCTCGGAGGGCGAGATGACCGCGCTCAAGTCCGAGGTGGTCAGCCGGAGAACCTTCGCGCGTATCGGGCTGGATCTCGGGCTGATAGACTACATCCGCGTGGATACGGCGAGCCTGCGGACGTTCAACGAGCGCTCACGCGAGTCGCTGGCTGCCGACGTGCTCGAAGCGCTGGTAGGCGCGATCTACGTCGAAGCGGGCCGGGACGCGGCGCATGCATTCATCGACCGCACGGTGGTGCCGGTCGTGCCACGGGTTGAGCTGACGCTCGGCGAGAACAACCCCAAAGGTGTGTTGCAACAGCACGTGCTCCGCCAGACGGGCCAGCTTCCGCGCTACGAGGTGCTCGGCGAGCACGGCGAGAGCAACGACCGCCGCTACACTGTCGGCGTGTATGCCGGAGAGCGCCTGCTCGCCAGAGGCAGCGCCAGCAGCATCAAAGCGGCGGGACGCGAGGCCGCCCGCGCTGCCCTGCGTGGCGAGCTCGCGGAGGGGTAGGGACAGCTACTCCAGGCCGCACCTAACCCCCTACCCCCTTCCCTTGAGGGAAGGGGTCGCTGTTAGAGCGGTCGTGGCAGAGGGCAGCGGCTGCGCCTCTGCTCGGACGAGCCAGCTATTCTCCCCCTTCCTCTCGCAGAGAGACGATCGCTGCCAGTCGGGCACGGCCCATACATGCCCCGCCCCTACAGAACCATTCAACTGCGCCATATTCGTTGCCAGTCAACGTGCCTGCCCGTCTCACGACCCCTTCCCTCTAAGGGAAGGGGGAAGGGGGTTAGGTTGTGCTGGGACAGGGGTAGGGACAGAGGTCCGCCGTCAGCTAGCAACACGTTGACACCCTTCCAGCTACACGTCTACAATGGCCCTAGTTTATACATGGGGAACAAGGGCGTTCACCTCGCATGCCTTCGGCGCTGTCGCCACTTTCGCCGCGCCCGCCGCTGTGATGGCTCCCTCTCCCCCGCGCCTGACATGCCCCTTCCGTGGCTGTTGCGCAGCGCGCACCACGGACCATGCAAGAAAGAGCCCGAGCATCCGCCGTCTGACGACTTGCCGAGCGTCCACGTGAAGTCAGCCTGCTGCCTGCTGTGATATGCTTGGATGTCTGCCGGACCAATCGGAATAGGGAGGTTTTGGCTGGTGAAAATCGTCGTCTGCATGAAGGAAACGCCGTCCACGACGGCCGAAAAACGCTTCACCTCGGACATGCGTCTGGAGCGCCGCAAAGAAGACGCCATCATCAATCCCTTCGATGAGTACACCATCGAGGAGGGGTTGCGTCAGCAGGAGAAGCATGGCGGCGAGGTGATCGTGCTGTGCATGGGGCCATCCACCGCGCAGGATACGATTCGTAAGGCGCTTGCGATGGGCGCCGATCGCGGCGTGCTCGTCACCGATCCGGCGTTCGCCGGGTCTGACGCTATTGGCACCGCGCGTGTGCTGGCCGCCGCCCTGCAAAGGGTCGGCTTCGACCTCGCTCTCTTCGGCAGCGCCGCGGCGGACTCCTACGGCGGTGTGGTGCCAGCGGCGGTCGCCGAGTTCCTCGACATGCCGTTGCTCTCCTTCGCCTCCAAGCTCGACGTCGAAGGGAACAGCGCGACCATTCAGCGCCAGGCTGAGGTCGGCTATACCGCCGCCCAGGCTGAGTTGCCCACGCTCGTCAGCGTCGTCAAGTCGATCAACGAGCCGCGCTACCCCTCGATGAAGGGCATCATGCAGTCCAAGAAGAAGCCGATCGACACGCTCGGTCTTGGCGACCTGGGACTGGATGCCAGCCGGGTTGGCGCGACAGGCGCACGCGAGAAGGTGCTCGGCGCCGAGAAGGTGACGACCGAGCGCAAGGGCGAGATCTACGTGGGCAATGATGGGGCTGCGGACCGTGTCCTGGCCTTCCTCATCGAGCAGAAGGTGCTGTAACGATGACGAACGACGTTTGGGCACTCGCGGAAATCAACAACGGCAAGCTCGCGGGCATTTCGCTGCAGGTGGCGAGCAAAGCGGCTGAGCTGGCGGGCACGTTCGGCGGCTCGTCGGCAGCGGTCGCGATGGGCACGAACACGCAGGCAGCCGCGCAGGAGCTCGGCGCGTGTGGCGTGCAGACGGTATATGCGGCTGAGGGCAGCGTCTACGACGAGTATCTCGTGCAGCCCGCCGCCACGACGCTCGCCGCGCTCATCCAGCAGCACCAGCCGCGACTGGTGCTCTTCGGTTGCACCAACTACGGGCGCGATGTCGCCGCTCGCGTGGCCGCCCGGCTGGGCCTCGGCCTCGAATACAACGTCAGCGACGTCGCCATCGACGGCGACAATGTGGTCATGAACGTGCTGGCCTTCGGCGGCGCGCAGAGCGTCAAAATGACCTTCACCGGCGGTGGTACGCAGCTTCTCGGCGCGCGCCAGAACGCCTTCCCCACCAATCGCGTCGGCGGCACGGCGAATGTCGAGCAGGTTGCGGCGGCGAGCGCGCCAGCCAAGGGCGCGAAGGTCTCGGGTCCGTTCGGCACCGAGGGCGCGGCTGAGGCCGGTCATCTCGGCAAGGCTCCTGACGGCCACGACATCTGGATGCCCGCCGCGACCCGCGCCAAGCTCGAAGAGGCGCAGATCATCGTATCGGGCGGACGCGGGCTCGGCGGACCGCAGGGCTTCGAGCAGATCGAGGCGCTGGCGACCGCGTTGGGTGCGGGTGTCGGCGCGTCGCGCGCGGCCGTCGATGCCGGCTGGATTCCGTACCAGCATCAGGTTGGGCAGACGGGCAAGACCGTCAAGCCGACGGTCTATATCGCGGTGGGCATCTCCGGCGCGGTGCAACACAAGGCAGGCATGGGCACGAGCGCTCTCATCATCGCCATCAACAAAGACAAAGACGCGCCGATCTTCGGCTTCTGCGATCTCGGCGTCGTCGGCGACCTGAACACCATCGTGCCTCAGCTCACCGCGCTGGTGAAACAGCGCAGGGGCGCGTAACGGCGCGCGAGGCCATCCCGCCACGCCGAACCGCACTCGCTGGATGGGCAGAGGTAGCCACCGCGGCCGCGCTGCCCATCCGTCTCTCTCTCCAGGCGGACCACTCGTCCTGACGAAGGAGCTTCACGTATGGGTCAACCCACCATCTGGCCGACCGGTGGGCCAGTCGGGGCAATCATCTTCGGCGTGCTGCTCGTCGCCGCCTGGGTGCTGTTCCTGCTTCGCATCGGCAAGCTGGTGCGCCTGCTACGGCTCGGGCGCCCCGAGAACCGGTTCGACCACCTGCCCGACCGCATCAAATACTTCGTGTTGATGGTGCTCGGCCAGCGCGGCGTCCTGCGGGACCCGCTCCCTGGTGTCGCGCACTTCTTCACGTTCTGGGGCTTCATCGTCATCCAGATCGACGCGCTTAACCTGTGGGCGCAAGGCTTCAACGTCACCTTCTATCCCGTTGCGAACCGCGTCTTCGCCGCCATTCTGGACTTCTTCATCTTCATGGCGTTCCTGGCGCTGATCGCGTTCGCGTACCGGCGGTTGGTGCTCCGGCCGAAGCAGTTGCAGAGCCAGACGCATACGCCCGTCGATGCTTTCATCATCCTCGGCATGATCTTCGTCGTGCTGCTGACGCTCGTTGGCTTCGAGGTCTTCTCCTACGTCGCGTCCGGCGGCGCGGAGTGGACACCGTTTGGCGCGATCTTCGGCTCCGGCCTCACGGGGATGTCGGTGCGTACCGCTTCGGCGCTGACGTCGGTCTTCTGGTGGGGTAACGTGCTCATCGTGCTGAGCTTCCTCATCTACATTCCGAACTCGAAGCACCTGCACTTGATGGCGACGCCGTTCAACGTCTTCTTCCGTAACTTCCGGCCGAAGGGCGCGCTCGACATCATCCCCGACATCGAGGAGCGCGAGGATTACGGCGTCCACAAGATCAACCAGTTCACGTGGAAGCAACTCCTCGACGGCTACGCCTGCACCGAATGCGGCCGCTGCAATAGCGTCTGCCCGGCGTTGGCGACCGATAAGCCGCTCTGGCCGAAGGAGATCATCCTTGGCGTGAAGGAGGAGCTCTTCGCCACCGGGGACCTCCTGCTGGTGGGGCACGAGACCGAGGAGCAAGAGGCCAAGCGCGAGCCGATGGTCGGCGGGCTGATCGGCACGGAGTCGCTCTGGGCCTGCACCAACTGTGGCGCGTGTGTCGAGATTTGCCCGGTCTCCATCGAGCACGTGCAGAAGATCGACGACATGCGCCGCTATCTCGTGCTGGAAGAGAGCGAGTTCCCGCAGGAGGTCGTGCCGCTCTTCACCAACCTGGAGCGCAACCAGAATCCGTGGGAGATCAGCAACGACACCCGCGCCGACTGGGCAAAGGCGCTGAACGTGCCGACGCTCTCAGAGGACCCAGACGTCGAGGTGCTCTACTGGGTCGGCTGCATGGGGTCGTTCGACGCGCGCAACCAGAAGGTCGCGACTGCCTTCGCCAAGGTCATG
>CAYRVF010000112.1:0-505 GCA_964427535.1 uncultured Ktedonobacterales bacterium | reverse complement strand
CTGGCAGATGCTCGCCCAGCAGAACATCGAGGTGCTGAACACCTACGGCTTCAACAAGGGCGTGACCGCCAACGGGCAGAATGGCGCGAACGGCCACGCGACGGCCAATGGGCACAGTGGCCCTGATGGCACCGGCACCGGCCACTCGTATGGTGTGGGCGTCGAGCCAGGTCGGGCCTACGACGTGAAGACGGTGGTGGCCACGTGCCCGCACTGCTTCAACACGATCAAGAACGAGTATCCGCAGCTCGGCGGCAACTTCGAGGTGCTGCACCACACCGAATTCATCGACCGGCTGATCTCGTCGGGCCAGCTCACGCTGCCCGCGGGCTTCGATCGCCGCAAGCTGACGTACCACGATCCGTGCTTCATCGGCCGTTGGAACGACGTCTATGACGAGCCCCGGCGCGTGCTGAACGTGATCAATAGCAACGGCGTGAGTGAGATGCGCCGCAACCGCAACCGCTCGTTCTGCTGCGGCGGCGGCGGTGGGCGTGTGTGGATG
>CAYRVF010000111.1:0-17045 GCA_964427535.1 uncultured Ktedonobacterales bacterium | reverse complement strand
CTCTTGCAGCCAGGGCTGCTCCTCATCCGAGGGGTAGGCATGCCCCGGCGCCATCTCGCGGACGCTGTAGAGCCGCAGCAGATCCGCCGCGATCTCTTTGACGCTCTCACGCGCACGTTGCTTGGCGCGCTGCCAGTCGGCGCCGCCGAGTCTGCTCAGCGTCGGCACGGCGTCGCCCATGCCGATATAGCGCGTGATGCGGTCGAGCTGGTCGGTCGGGATGTAGAGCTTGTCGGACCCGGCGTACTGGATCAGCAGATATTCGCGCTCGACGCCGTCGTTGCCCAGCTTGGTCAGTCCCTCGAAGCGGCCGATGCCGTGGTCCTGATGGACGACGTAATCGCCCGGCCGCAGCTCGGCGAGGAATGCCGCTGGTGTGACGGTCGCGCGCCGCTGCTCGCCACGCCGCTTCGACCAGCCGAAGACTTCGGCGTCGGTGAAGACGGTAAGCGCCAGCGAGCGGCTGTGCCAGCCCTCCGGGTAGCGCCCGTGGATGATGGAGAGCGTCCCGGCCTCGGGCATGTCGGGCAGATCGACGGCAGGCGAGACGACCACCGTGCCGCTCGGCCCCAGCAGCGACTCGTCGCCGAATAGCTCGGCCAGCCGCCGCGCCTGCATGCTCGCGATGACGACACGCTGCCGGGCACCCAGCATCCGGCGGACATCCTGCGCGAAGGCCCGCACGCGCCCGCCATACGAGGTCGCCGCCAGCAGGTCCGGCGCGAGGGCGCTGCCGGTAGAGTCCAGCTCAGACGGTTCATCGGTTGAGAGTGCGGCGAAGCGCACCTGCGTCTTCTGCGCGATGCGCGGCGCGAGTGCGGACCATGACAAGAACGCCGGTTTGAGCCCCGGTGGATTCTCGCCGTCACGCTCCAGCCGGTCGCGCACCTCCTCGGCCTGCTCGGCAAGCTCCTCCGCGACGCGGCGGGGGGCGGCCTCATCGTGCAGCACCAGCACGCCGGTCTCGGGAAGGTAGTCGAGCAGCGAGGCGGGCTCGTGCAGATAGGGCAGGTAGAAGGCGATGTCGTCGAACGACTGGCGGGCGCGCAGCAGCGCCAGGTCGCGCTCCCAGCGGGCGCGGGCGTCGGGGTTCATCCCGGCAATCGAGAGCTTCGACAGCTCCTCCGCTGCCTGCGGACCGCGCAGCGCCAGCGCCTCGCGCGCGGGACCGACGAGCACGCCGTTCAGCGGATTGAGCGAACGCTGCGTGGTCGGGTCGAACGTGCGGATGGAGTCGATCTCGTCGCCCCAGAACTCGATGCGGATTGGCCGTTCGAGCGCGGGCGGGAACAGATCGACGATGCCGCCGCGATGGCTGACCTGCCCGGCCTCTTCCACCTCGGCCACCGGCTCGTAGCCCAGGCCGAGCAGATGCTCCAGCAGCAGGCGCGGGTCGAGTTGGGTGCCGGAGGCGAGCTCCAGCAGCGCGTCGCTCAGTTCGTTCGGCGGCAGCACGGGTTGGGTGAGCGCGCGCGCCGAGGCAACGACCACGCTGGGGCCCGACGGGCGGGTGAGCGCGGTCAGCGCGTTCATGCGCTGCTGCACGGCTTCGATGTCCGGCAGCAGGCGCTCGTAGGGCAGCGCGTCGCCGTCGCGGTAGGGCAGCACGGGGAGGTCACGACCGGCGAGTCCGGAAATTGCGCTCGCGATACGCTCGACCTCTTCGCCGTCGCGCACGATATAGAGCACCGGCGCCTGCTGCGCGACGGCCAGCGCCGTGACGATATACGGCCGCGCGGCCTCGGTGACGCCAGAGAGCGTCGGCGCGGCGGCACCTGGCGCGAGGGAGTCGCGCAGGCGGCGGAACTCGGGTCGCGCCTGCAGCAATGGCAGAAGTCCACGAAGTGACAAGAGAGCGCCTCCGGGCCGCGGAACGACCCTCGTTTATCCGTTATAGAGATTCATAGTAGTTTCAGCGCCCTCGGCGAGCCACGACTGTGCCGCGTCG
Organism: uncultured Ktedonobacterales bacterium; assembly: GCA_964427535.1. Taxonomy (GTDB): domain Bacteria; phylum Chloroflexota; class Ktedonobacteria; order Ktedonobacterales; family JADMIN01; genus CAYRVF01. The sequence goes on along the minus strand of CAYRVF010000111.1, from coordinate 15,097 downwards.
GCGGCGCGGTCGATCGCGGCGTCGAGCTCGATGCGCTCGTCGCCGCGCGGCGCGCTCAGCAGGAAGTCGACGTTCTCATCGCGTCCGTGGTGCGGACGGCCAACGCCGAGCTTGATGCGGGCGAAGTTATTCGTGCCCAGGTGGGCAATAATCGATTCAAGTCCGTGCTGGCCTCCGGAGGCGCCACGCGGACGCACACGGATGCGGGCGCGCGGCAGATCGAGATCGTCGGCGATCACCAGTAGATCGCGCGCGGGATCGAGCTTATAGAAGCGGACGAGATCGGCGACGCTGACGCCGCTGTCGTTCATATACGTTTGCGGCTTGGCGAGCAGCACCTTCTCGGTGCCGACGGTGCCGCTGGCGACCTGCGATTTGCCCCGATGCGGCTCGAACCGCCAGCCGTAGCGCCCGGCGAGCACATCCACCGTGTCGAATCCGACGTTGTGACGTGTGCGCGCATAGCGTTGGCCAGGGTTCCCCAGCCCGACAATCAGCTTCACAGGTCCTCTATCCCTCTCGCGCCGCGATGTCCTCCGGACACAGCACAACTGGGGCGGCCGCGCCATGCGGCCCCCCTCCGGAGCGCGTCCACTGTGGTTTCGCGCTCACCATCTATTGTACCACTTTGCGGAGAGGATGGGGCGGAGGATGGCCTCTGAGCCCGTGCCTGGAGCGGGTCGAGCATCGGACAGGGGAGGGAGATAACATTGCTTCGCCTGGACAGGGCTGGGCCGCCGGGTTTACCCGCTCGCTCGCTCTTGCCGGGCCGAAGCGGATGCCACCGGCAGGGTGAACCAGAACGTCGATCCGTGGCCGGGTTCGCTCTCGACACCCACCGCGCCAGCGTGGCGCTCGACGATGCTCTTGCTGATGTAGAGGCCGAGTCCCAGTCCCACGTTCGCGCCATTCAGGTGTTCGATGCCCTCGGCCTGGTGGAAGAGGTCCCAGATCCGCTCCTGCTCTTCGGGAGGCAGGCCAGGACCTTCGTCGCGCACGCTCACGCGCGCGATGTCGTCCGCCACAGTGAGCGCGACGTCGATAGGCGACTCGGGGGGCGCATACTTGAGCGCGTTCGTTAGGTAGTTGCCCAGCACCTGCTCGATACGGTGCGCATCGATCTCGACCGGCACCGCTCTCGGCGGCTCGCTCGTCAGGCGCATCTCACGGTTGGGCCAGTTGAGCCGCAGCTCCTGCACCACGTTTCGCACGAGCGTCCGCAGATCATCTCGCTCGAAGCGGAGCTCCAGCTTATCCACCTGGATGCGGGAGATGTCGAGCAGGTCGCCCACCAGCCGGTCGAGGCGGCCAATCTGGCGTTCGGCGCGTTCGAGCAGCACCGGCAGAGTACGGAGGTGCTCGATAGACATCGTCGTGGGGTCCGCGTCGAGCAGCCGTGCCGCACGCCGCTGCGCGAGCTGCACGTTCGTCTTGGTCGTCGTGATGGGCGTGCGCAGCTCGTGGCTCACCATGCCGATGAACTGCTCCATGCGCTGCTTCACTTCTTCCAGCGCCAGCACACGCGCCTCGGCCTCGGTACGCTCGTGTAGCAGCCGCTCGCGCTCGATCACCAGCGCCGAAAGCTGCCCGACGGCCTCGGTCAGCGCGATCTCGTCCGCCGTGAACTCGTGGCGGGAGCCGCCGTAGTCCAGCGAGAGCGCCCCGACGATGCGGCCGCCAACACGCAGCGGCGCGATGAGCGTGGTGGTGATTCCGTAGGGATTCTCGATATGGTCGTAGGGCGGCTGTGTCATATCGACGATGACCGGTTCACCAGACAAAAAGCGCGCGGTCTGCGTCGGGTCGGGACCCTCCCCCAGCCGCGCCTGACGGCGCTCTTGCTCCCGCCACCACTGCGCCTCTTGCTCCGCCTGGAAGCCCACCATCGCGACTGGATGGACCAACTGAGTCTCCGGCTCGACGCGCACCATCAGGACGCGCGTGCAACCCAACACACTGCGGGTCAAGTCGGCCAGGCGCTGCGCCACAGGCGAGCGTACTGCCCTCGTGAGGGCGTCCTCGGACGCGTCCGGCACGGTGGGCGCTGAGGGCTGTGAGACGAGAATCTGCGCCATCGCGAGCAGTGCCTCCAGCACATCATGTGTCCGCCGCTGTGCCAGCCTGCGCGCCGTTACATCGGAGTAGACGGCGATTGCGCCGATGATGCCGCCGTGCGCGTCACGCACGGGCGCACCGGTGATGGTCAGCCAGATTTCCTCGCCGTCGAGCCGCCGAAAGCGCACATCCATCGCCTGATCGCCCTTGAGCACCTCGCCGCGCAGGAGCCTGCGGCCCGGCCAGTTCTCAGGCGGCACGGGGCTACCTGCCTCGTCGTAAATCGAGAATGCCGCCGTACGCTCCTCGATCGGCTCGCGCGAGAATTCCGGTCCGCCAGTCAGCGCGAAGATCTCGCGCGCCTCGGCGTTCATGCTGACGAGCGTGCCGGTCGTGTCGTAGATGACGACGCCGTTTGCCATAGCCTCGAAGGTCGCTTCGAGCTGGCTGGCGCGCTCCAGGGCTTCACGTTCCAGCGCGCGGCGTTCGGTGACGTCGTGACACAGCACCACCGCGCCGGTGATTACCCCAGCGGCATCGCGGATGGGCGCGCCCGTCAGGTTGAACTGCCGGAGCTTGCCGTCGCCGATGCGGATCTGGATGTCGATGGCGGCATCGCCGGTGAGCGTATCGCCACGAAGCAGCCGCGGCACGCCCCACTCATCTGGCGAGATGGGCCGGCCTTTCGCATCCATGATGCCCGCCGCGGCGACGCGCTCCGCATAGGGGCGGGCGGCGAAGTCGGGATCCACAGGCACGAGGTCGAGCCGGAAAAGCGTGCGGGCGGCGGCGTTCATCTGCACGAGCCGGCCGTTCGCGTCATACACCAGCAAGGCATCGGTCAGCGTGTCGAAGATGGCCTGCAACTGACCTGCGTGCTCGGCAACACGCTGCTCGATCTGGCGGGCGAGTGTCACGTCGCGCGTGAGAGTGACAACACCGGCGAGGGCGCCGCTCGCCTCGAAGAACGGCGCTGCCGTCACGACGATCTGCTGGATCTCGCCGGAGGTGGTGCGCATGCGCATTTCCATCTCGGCGGCGGGCTCGCCTCGCAGCACTCGGCTGAGTGGCATCTCGTCCACACGCAGGGGCCGCCCGTCGAGCGTGCGCAGGTCAGTCGCTTCGGGAATCTCGTCGGGGCTGGCATAATCGGGGTTGCCGCTACCGTAGATGATGCTGGTGGGATTACGCAGCACAAGCCGTCCGGCCGCGTCGAAGATGGCGAGCCGCTCGGGCACAGCGGCGAGAATCGCCTCGAACTGGCGCGTGCGGTGCTCGGTCTCCACACGCCGGGCTTCTTGTTCGGTGACGTCGCGGCAGACACCGACCCACTCGCGCACCGATCCATCCGCCGCGATCACCGGCGCGGCGCGGCCCTGCATCGTGCGATAGACGCCATCGGCGCGCCTGAGACGAAAGGTGACCTCACGCGGATTCTGGCGCGCCTCGGGCGACAGGCGCCGCGGCTCGAAGATGGCCCGGTCGTCGGGATGCACGGCGTCGAGCCAGCCGCGCCCACGCATCTGCTCCACGCTCTTTCCGGTCAGGGCACGCCAGGTGGGGGCATCCTCGACAACCAGCCCGCTGGCGTCGGTGGTCCAGCTGACTTCCCCCATCGCCCGCATGAAGGCTTCCGCACGCGCTTCCAACTGTCGCAGACGCGCCTCAGGCGTCACATCTTCGACGCCCGCCAGTGCCGGATCGGTGGAGGATGCCCTGGACGACGAGGAGGGGAGACGCCGACGAGAAGTACGCATGAGTGAGTCCTTGGGCTTCCGTTGAAAGTGGACCAGCCCACAACGCACAGCTGGATGCGATGTGATGGCGTGCACCAGACCGCCGCATGGCGAAGTATCGTGCTCCGACATGACTGGACGTGTACCACAGAGTATACAGCACTGACACGAATCCGTAGCCCAGCGAGGTGACACCTCTGCTAGCATAACAACTGCCAGAGAGGTGACGAGGGGCGACGCGGCGCCGTCTCCTCCGGTCCCTCGTCCGCGAGCGGCGGAGAGAGCGGAGGCCAGGCGGCGCCGGCCGCCAGTGTGCTAGCTCGCCACTGGGCAGTAGCGCTCGATCCATTCGAGCACGAGCCGCATGCGCGCGATACGCTGGCGCGGGCTGGCGAAGACGCCATGGCTGGCTCCTGGCATGCGCACGAAGTCGACGGGCACACGTCCGAACTTCTTGAGCCAGGTGAACCACTCCTCGCTCTGTGCGATAGGGCAGCGGTAGTCTTCTTCGGCGGCGATGATACGGATCGGTGTGGTCACGCGCGCGGCGTGCATGACGGGCGAGCGGTCGAGGTAGAACTGCTGGTTTTCCCACGGCCAGCCGTAATCGCCCTGCGCCCAGACGGAGTCGATGTCGCCGGTGCCGAAGCTGGTGTAGAGGTTGGTCACACTGTTGATCGTCACCGCTGCCTTGAAGCGCTCGGTCTGCGTGACAGCCCAGTTGGTCATGTAGCCGCCGTAGCTCGTGCCGAAGATGGCGACCCGGTCGGGATCGATGCCGCCACGCGCGACCGCCGCATCCATCGCCGTGAGCACATCGCGGTAGTCGCCGCCGCCCCAGTCGCGGTCGCAGGCCTGCGCGAACGCCTCGCCGTAGCCGGTGCTGCCCCGTGGGTTGGCGTAAAGCACGGCGTACCCACGCGCGGCGAAGATCTGCGCCAGCAGGAAGAACGACTGCCCATACGCGGCGTGCGGGCCGCCATGCACCCAGACGGCCAGCGGGGTGATCGCGCCCGACTCTGCGCCAGCGGTTGGCCGGTAGAGCCACGACTCGATCTGTTGTCCGTCAAATGACGGCGCCGCGAAGCGCTCCGGTGACGCGATGGGCCGCGACGCTAGCAGTTCGGCGTTGAGGTCGGTGAGCGGACGTGGATGCTCGCCGCCAGCGTGGGCGTCGCTGAGATAGATGTCGGGCAGCCGGGCTGGCGTCGAGGCCGCCAGCACGAGGCGCTCACCTGAGAGCGCGACATCGTAGATGTGCATGTGCTCGCCGTACTCGGCCCGCAGCACGCGCTGAGGCTCGGCTCCGCCCGCGACAGGGACACGCAGCACATCGACACCGCCGCCGCGCTGCGCGAGGAAGGTGATCGCCGTGCCGTCTGCGCTCCACTTCGGGCCGGTCAAAGCGGTTCCGGGCAGGTCGCTGTAGAGGCCGACGCCCGCGCTGATGTCGCGCCCGCCCAGCAGGTCACTGATCTCGCCGGTCGCAACGTCGATCGCGCGGATCGTCTCGTTGTAGACGGCGTGGTCGCGTATCTCCGGTTCGGCGATGACGGCGATACGGCTGCCATCCGGTGACCAGGCAGGATACGAGTGCGCGAAGCCGGCAGAGGTCAGGCGCCGCACATCGCGGGACGCCAGATCGAGCAGCCAGAGGTCGTTCGTCATGTTGGCGTCGCGGTCGTCTGCCCGGTCACTGAGGAAGGCGACGAAGCGCCCATCCGGCGAGGAGACGCCGTCGCCGTCGTCGTAGTCGCCCTCGGTGAGTTGCTCGGGCGCGCCACCCTCCAGCCCGACGCGGAAGAGGTGTGTGCGGCCCTCGAAGTAGCCCTTGCCGTCCCAGCGGTATTGCAACCGCGTGATGATGCGTGGCTTGTCCGCCTTCTCCTCGCGCTCGCGTTCGCGGGTCGCGGAGTCCTTCTGTGCATCGTCGACGGGCGTCTCGCCCTCGCGCACCTCGGCCTCGAAGCCAATCCACGTGCTGTCGCCCGACCAGAACGGGTCGCCCGCGCCGTAGCGCATCGCGGTGAGCTGCCGCGCCTCGCCGCCGTCCAGCGCGACGACGAAGAGCTGCGCTTTCTCGCCGCCGCGTGTGCTGAGGAATGCCAGGCGGGTGCCGTCCGGCGACCAGCGCGGCGCGAAGTCACGTGTCGTTCCGGCGGTGAACTGCCTGCTCTCGCCGCTCTCGACATCGAGCAGCCAGATGGCCGAGCGGCGCTCGTTCTGCTGGCGGTCCTGCGTGTCGACGGTGTAGGCGACCTGCCGCCCATCGGGTGAGAGGCGCATCTCGCTCAGCAGGCGCACCTGCCAGAAATCTTCGGGGGACCATACCTGCCGCTCAGCCACGCCTGCCTCCTCTGTGTCGCTCTCAGCGTCCACGCACTCTCGGGGGCGTCCACACATGGCGCTGGCTCGCGCGAGACGCCGCCCACAGTCTCGGATTGTAGCACGCGGCCCGCTCTCTGCGAGTGCTACACGGCTGAAACGTGGGGAGTACCCCGCTCGTAAGAGTCTGTGAACGTGTGGTGTTCTCAACGCCCAGCGCGAGTGAATCGAAGGAGCATCCTATGAGACGCCGACGCCCTGGCCTGTTCTGGCTGGCGCTTGCACTGCTGCTTCTGCCACTGCGGGCAGCCGCTCGTCGTGGTCGCTACGGTCGAGGTCCGGGCCGTGGCTATGGCTATGGCAGAGGACGAGGTCCTTATGGGTATGGCAGGCGAGGTCCATTCGACGGGATGCGCGGTCCAATGCGCCGCCGCTCGCCGCGCGGAGAGCAGCCTGAGCCTATCGAATGGGCGTGATCCGGTTTCCGCCCCGTCGCCCTCGACAGAACCTCTCCCCCAACCCCCTCCCCTCTGAGGGGAGGGGCCGCTGATGGGGAGGTGTGGCCAAGGATGATGGGAGTGAAGGCGAGGAAGAAGGGGCCTCACCCCCAACCCCTCTCCCTGCGGGGAGAGGGGCTTTTTCGTCTGCGCGGCCGTTGCCCGCAGGCCACGAGCGTAACCCCTTTTCCCCATGTGAGGGGAAGGAGGACGGGGGGATGAGGCTCCACCTACCACCCATTCATGTGGAGCACCTTGTCGAGCGACTCGCGCTTGGCGGGTGAGAACTCGGTGCCTTTGGTGTAGGCGACGGGAACCAGCCCGGCCTGCGTGACCTTCTCGAAGGGGATGCCCAGAAGGTCGGCGGCTTCGCGCTCGTAGAAGAGATGGACGGTCGTCCACGAGGTGCCCAGGCCTCGCTCGCGGGCGGCGAGCATGAAGCTCCAGACGGCAGGCAGAATGGAACCCCAGTAGCCTGCCTGCACAATGCTCGGCTGGTTGTCTACTCGCCCCCAGCCACACGGAATGACCAGCACCGGCGCCTCATGGATGTGCGCGGCGAGGTAGTTCGCGGAGTCGGCGACACGTACCTGCTGGGCGGCGCGCTCCTCGCTGCCACGGAACGACCCCGGCTGGTTCTCCGGCCGCCGGAGGTAGAGTTCCCACCCCTTGCGATAGATGTCTCCGAGCGCGCGGCGCTTAGCCTCGTCCGTCACGACGACGAAGTGCCAGAACTGCCGGTTGCCGCCGGTCGGCGCCTGTAGCGCGATCTCCAGGCATTCGCGGATCACCTCCGGCTCGACGGGACGCGAGAAGTCGAGCCGTTTGCGTACCGAGCGCGTCGTCGTCAGCAGCTCATCAGGCGTGAGATTCAGGAGTGTCATGCTCACCTCATTTCATGTCCAGGTGTTGCGTTCATGTTTAGGCGATATTCTACGCCGATGAGTCTCGCAAGCGTCCGACGTCTCGATCATAGGCTCGCCGCGGCTCCCGGTGGCGAAAGAGCGAGGTGGAGCGGCCCCTCAGATGGCAGGATGCGGCGGCTCATCTCCGGCGCTCACGAACTCACCAGTAGTGAGCTGGAACGACAATTCGGATGCGCTTGCCTCTGCCAGCCGCCTCGCCCGTCTAGGCTTGGCCACTAATGCATCCATGACGAGCACGATCGTCGCACCGAAGGCGATGCCGCCAACTTCCCACTGCACTTGCGGAGAGTCCGAAAGAATGATCACGGTTTCCGCGATGACGAGCAGGCACAGCCCCAGCGCAAGCTCCGCCAGAAGTGCCCGGCGCCCGAGCTGCCAGGGAAGCTTTCCCTGTGCCATCTGGAATAGCTGCTCCCGCTCGCAGCTGCGAAGGCTGTCGACGTCGCTCTCGGTGACGGGGCCGAGCGTCTCCAGAAAGCCGCGGGCTCCGCGCACGACCCACAATGCGAATGTCGCGGAATAGAGCGCGAGTATGACATAGATAAGTGACGACTCGGGCTGCTGAACAGATGAGTACGAGTGAGCGAATGAGTACGAGTGAGCGAATGAGTTCGCGAGGGCGAATGGGTGCGTGAGGGCGAGTGCCAGCATTAGGCCGCCGAGACCCACCTGCATCACCGCCATGCCGCGCAGCCACCAGCGCCGCCTGCGGTGTCGCGCCTCATGCCACAACCTCTCAGGGTTGGCGGACTGTGGCTGGCGGTGCATAGATCTCCCCTGCTCGCGGAGCTCAGCTTCACGCGCAGTGTATCATACGGCCTGCCCGCTTGAAGCGCTAAGTGACTTCCCGCCTCAGTCGACGAAGAAGACGGCTTTGCCAGCGAGCTGCCGTTCGCCAAGCTGCTGCGCCGCGCGGGCAAGGTCGCGCCAGCTTCCCTGGAACCCGATGCGCGGCTTGAGCTCGCCGCGCGCGACGAGCGAGACGAGTACGCGCAGATCGGCGCCGAACGACTCCGGCGGACCAGACAGGTACGAGAAGAAGGATTGAATCCTGGCGTTCGCATGCCCGACGAAGTCGCGGAAGCTGATCTCGGTTGGCTGGCCCGACGACATGCCAAACATCACGATCGTGCCGTCCGGAGCGATATGCTCTACTGCGTGCTTCAGCGAGTCGCCGCCGACTGATTCGAGAATCAGGTCGTGCAGCCCCTGAAGTTGCCCCATTCCGCTGATGACCTCGTCTGCGCCCAACTCACGGGCCTCCTCGCCGCGTTCGGTGTTCGCGGCAACGGCGGTGACATACGCGCCCGCGCGGTCGGCCAGCTGCACGGCGAACTGGCCGACGCCACCCGCCGCCCCCGTGACGACCACGCGCTTGCCCAGCAGCAAGCCGCCGAACCGCAGCGTGCGCAGGGCGGTGATCCCCGCGACGGGGAGCGTGGCGGCGTCGGCGAAGCTGACATTCTCGGGCAGTTCGGTCATGCGGGCGGTGGGTGCGGCCGCGAGTTGCGCCCAGCCACCGCTATCGACCAGCGCGACGACTCGCGCGCCAACGTTCGGGCCAGAGCCATCCTCCGCCCGTCGGACGACGACTCCGGCGATATCCTGCCCCGGTCGCCATCCCTCGGGCCGCGTCCGCAGCAGCGTCAGCTCGCCGCGATTGAGGCCGAACGCGCGCACCTCGACCAGCGCCTCATTCGGTTTGGGTTGAGGCTCCGGCACGTCGCGTATCTCGACCGGTTGCGGTCCCTGCGGTGTGTTCACGATAGCGAGCATCTCATCACCTTCCTGGTTCCAGACCTAGTCCGCGTCTCTCATCACGGCGCGGAGGTCCCTCTCCGCGCTTCACTAGCATGAGTGTAGCAGTCGGCGGGCCGTCACGGGCTTCCTTGACACGCTCGCGCCGCAGCAGTTACACTCCGTATATCTCCATATGGAGATATGCCCGGCGGCTGCGACGCTCGCCGGAGCGTGCTCTCACGTATGCGAGCCGGAGGGAGACGCGCGATGACCGCCGCCACACTCACAGACAGCGCCGTCCTCGAACGAATTGCCGAGCACAAGCTCGTCGAGTCGGTCGAGCACATGAGTCCCTCGTATCTTGAGGGCATGAAGCGCATTCTGACCGTCTCGGCCGATACAGAGCTGGTGAGCGCGCCAGCCTACTTCCATGCCGCGCGCTCGGCGCCGAACATCAACACCTTCGGCTCGGCCATCGCCATCATCCAGGATGAGCTAGGTCACGCGCACATCGCCTACCGCCTGCTGCGCGACATCGGCGTCGATACCGAGGAGCTGATCTACCGCCGCGAGCCGGTCAAGTGGAAATACCCTTACGCCTTCGACGTGCCGCTGGATAGCTGGTATGAGCTGATCGTCGCCAACGCCTTCTACGACCGTGCCGGCTACATCCTGCTCAGCGACGTATACAACAGCACGACGTTCGGCCCCTGGAAGCGCGCGCTGGTGAAGGTGGACAAAGAGGAGACGTTCCACCTGCGTCACGGCGAGCAGTGGATTCGCAAGCTCGCGCCTGATCCCGCCGAGCACGAGCGGCTGCAGCAGGCGATGAACTGGATGTTCCTGCTGACCGTCGAATGGTTCGGCCTGCCCGACGACCTCAAACAGCACACCGAGCAGCTCAACTTCGGCTTCAAGGGCAAGAGCAACGACCAGCTCCGCCAGCAGTGGCTCAGCACCGCCGTCCCGTTCTGCATGGAGCATGGCTTCACCGTTCCGGCGCACTACGACGACGCCCAGCAAAAGTGGGTGTTGGAGTGCGAGTTCCCGCTGACGTTCGACGAGCGCGAGAAGCGCTGGCTGCACGAGGACGGCGCGACCACCTGGGATCAGGTGATGAAGCGCTGGAAGAAGCGCGGCCCCAAGAACGCCGAGTTCGTCGAGACGCTGCAGCGCGGCAACAAGGGCCTCGCCCGCCTGCTCGGAGAGGACGCCTAACATGGCCGTTGCTGCCCATCTGCCAGCCGCCGGGTGCGCCGACTATCCGCATGGCGAGCTGTGGGACGCCCTACGCGACGTGCTGGACCCCGAGCTGGAGATCTCCATCGTCGATATGGGGCTTGTCGTCGCCGTGAAGCGCACCGGCGAGACGGCGCGGCTGACGCTCACCTACACGGCGATGGGCTGCCCGGCGATGGACATGATCGAAGAGGATGCCCGCGCCCGCCTGCTCGCGCTGCCAGGCATCTCCGCCGTCGCCATCGAGACGGTGTGGGAGCCGGTCTGGACGAAGGCGCGACTGACCGCCGAGGGGCGCGACGCGCTGCTGCTCTCAGGAGTCTCGGTATGAGCTATGTCAGCGAATATGACGCGTTGGATGAGCCGGGCAAGACCCCCGAGGCGCTGCAGGGCGCTGTACCCACGCACGCACGCCTGATGCCCGACCGGGTCTGGTTGGTGTTGGCACGCCGCGCCTACGACGAGCCACTGCGCCAGATCGGCACCGTCGAGTCCGACGACGGCGATCTGGCCGCGGTCTACGCGCGCAGCATCTACGATGAATTCGCCTGGGTCGAGATGGCCGTCGTGCCGCGCGACTCGCTGGTGACGGTCATCGCGTCCTAGCGCCCACGCTCACATCAGTTCTCGCAGAGGAGAGCGGACAGTATGGCGACACGGCCCGCAACACCTGACCCCGACGCGGTCTTCAACCTGATCGCACGTCTCGCGGACAACAAATATATGCTTGGCAGGCGCTACGCCGAGTGGTGCAGCAGCGCGCCGACGCTTGAATCCAGCGTGGCGGCGGCGGCTATGGCGCAGGACGAGTTGGGCCATGCCCGCGCGATGTATCCGGTGCTCAAGCAGCTTCGCCCCGATGCTGGCAGCGAGGTCGAGCCCGAGACGCGCACCGCCTTCGAGAACCTGCACGCGCTCGACGGCCAGTTCAGCGGATGGCAGGACTTCGTCGCCGCGAACTTCCTGATCGACACGGCCCTCACCACCGTCTTCGAAGCGGGTGTCGCTTCCGCGTTCGAGCCGCTGGCCGGGCGTAGCCGCAAGGTGTTGCAAGAGGAGCGCATACATGGCGTCCACGGCACCGGCTGGGTGCGGCGTCTGGCGCGCGAGGGCGGAGCGGTGCGGCAGGCGCTACTCGACGCGCTCACTGGCGCCTGGGATGAGACGCTCTGCTGGTTCGGTCCAGAGGGCGCGGACGACGTGCTCTCACGCGACGGCGTGCTGGACGCGACACCCGACCAATTGCGGTCGCGATTCCTCGCGCAAGTTGGACCGACGATCGAGGCCGCCGGACTCGACCTCCCCGTACGGCGCACCGCCGCTGGCAACGGTTGGGAGCTCACGCGCTCGCTGCCGTGGGACCGCTGGGACGCCAGCACCTACCGGCTCGCGCCCGCTCCGGCTAGCACCCCTGCCCGCTAGAACAGGACGGCCCCGATGGAGAGTGATACTCCCCGCTCCTCTATGATGCGGCCCGACGGCGACGCTCCTGCCCAGGATGCAAACGGCGCCGTCACGTGCCCCTTCTGCGGCTCGCGAGACGTCGCGCTCTTCGCGCTCTTCGGCTCGCAGCTCCTGACCGACCAGTATTACTGCGCCGCCTGCCACACCCCATTCGAGCACGTCAAAATCGACGTGGAGTAAGGGCCTCATCCCCCTGCCCCTTGCGAGGGGCAGGGGGAGACTCATTCGTTGCCTTCGGGCACCGTGTTCGCCTCAGAATGCTCCCCTCTCCCCGTGGGGAGAGGGGTTGGGGGTGAAGCCCCTTCATCCTTGCTCCAGGCCGTCGCACTCCCGAAGGCGCGGGCGAGGCATACCTCGCCCCTACCGTACGGCATGCCCGCACGGTCACCGAACCCTATGCCGTTGGCGACGCACGCCCGCCTCACGGCCCCTTCCCTCAAGGGAAGGGGGTAGGGGGTTAAGTTCTCCCCACTGCCGCAGTGAAGAGCTCCTGTTTGCCGGTGCGGGTATCGTTCCAGAGGGGATGCACGACGCGGTCGTCGGCGGCGAGGCCCTGGTAGTCGCCAATGAATTGGGCGCCGCTGCCGTCGAGTGGGGCGTCTACGGCGGGATCGAAGCTCGTCGTGGTCACGCGCACGTTTGGCAGGAACGAGACGCCGCCGTTGCGCGATTGCGCCAGGAACACGTCGATGCGCTGGTGCGCGGGACCGACGCGTGTATCGAAGAACGAGACGCTGATGACGCCATCCGGTGCGACGGCGAGCGCGGGCTGAAACTGGTTCGCACCGTCGCCGGGCGGGTCGTCGTTGACGCGCACCGGCGCGGACCATGTGCGCCCGTTGTCCGTCGAGCGCGAGAAGAGCACGTCCGCGTCGCCGTGTTGCTCGCCCGCCCAGGTGACATACAGCTCGCCAGGGCGCGGACTACTGGCGAAGGCGGGCAACGAGAAGTTGCGATAGCGCTCGGGACGGAACATGAACGGGATGTCGGCGATCGTCGTGACCAGCGTTGGCGCGGACCACGTGTCGCCGCCATCGGGCGAGGTTTGCACGACCAGCTTCGTCGGCTTGCCAGATGTCTGCACGTCGATGTAGTCGTTGGCCACCGCGAGCGTGCCATCCGGCTCGACGGCGGGAATCGCGCCGAGGGCGCCGTCGCAGCGGGTGGATGACGCCGGGCGCCCCATCGCCGGGTAGTCGCAGAACGGCGCCGAGCCCTCCACCTGCCGGACCGGCGAGAACGTGCGCCCGCCATCGGTCGAGCGCGAGAAGGCCAGCCCCTGCGAGCAGGTGTTGCCGTCGCCACACGCGCCGTTCGTGTCGTACGACCAGACGATGTAGATGGCGCCAGCACGCGGCCCCGACGTAGTGTCGACCGCGATCCACGGCTTGTCGCTGAAGACCGCGCCCGTCGGGTCGGCGTAGACCGTCACGGGCTGGCCGAAGGTGCGCCCGCCGTCGGCTGAGCGCGAGACGGCGATGCCTCCGCCCTTATCTGACGCGTCGGTGAAGAGCACGGCGGCGTAGACGTCATTATGCGTGTCGAAGGCGAAGCTGACGTCCGAGGTCAGCGCGGCGCGCCCGAAGCCGGGCAGTTGGCCGCCGTCGGTCCACGTGCAACCGCCGTCGAACGAGTAGCTATAGCCGATCTTGAACACATAATGCGCCGGATCGGTGAAGTATTTGGAGCCGCCGACGAGGTTCAGCGGATTGCGCGGATTCTCCGCGATGGCCGGCTCACTGTGCGCGGCGTAGGTATCGTGCGTCACCTGCACGTTTGGATACGGCGGCTTCGTCACACGCAGGCATGCCCCGCCGCCCGCCAGCGGATTCGCGCTCGTGCCGCTCGCGTGTGTGCCGCCCGATGGCGCGCATCCAGCCAGCAGCGTGCCGAGCATCACGATAGTCACAAGCACCAATTGCATGCGGAGCTGCCTGGTGGAAGCACGGACGAGCGGCGGCATGGGCATATAGCCTTTGGGTGGGAGAGGACGCGACAGGTCGGTGCCGCGCTCCAGAGCGGAGATTTGCCTGTCTCGCTCTACGGGCTATGACGTCAGAGCGCATGCCACACTTACGCGAGCAGAGCAGAAAAGAATAGGCGCAGTGAAAGAGAGGCTCTGAGACAAGAATCGGCAAGGACAGTTGCCCCGGTACTGCATCAACCAAAACCTGTGCCGTATGGTAGCTAGAGCGCGCGAATACGGTATAGGTCAGGGATAAGCCCTGGGCGATCATCGCGCCAGCGTGAATGAAACGCGCGAAGCTGCCACGCATTAGCCCTTTAGGCCGGCGACCATCACCTCGAAGACGCGCTCGGCTCGCGCTTGGCCCTCGGCACCGGGCTCAACCATCAGCGCGATGCTGTGCACCAGGCGGAGCAAGTCGGTGATCTCGATATCGCGGCGGACTGCCCCGACCTCTTGTGCGCGCGCCAGCAGCTCACCACCCACCTCGTGCATCTGCATCTTGCACTCTGAGGTCTGCGGTGAGGTCTCGCCTGCCATGAGCGCCTCCTTGAGGCCGCGCATGGTCAGGTTATAGGTGAGCACCGTGTGCAGCCACAGTTGAAGCGCCTCGGCGGGCGGCGTTGTGGCCGACAGCTCGCGTGCCCGCATGCATTGGGCCGTCACCTGGTCACGATAGACCGCTTCGAGGAGCGCCTGCCGGTTGGGGAAGTGCCGGTAGAGCGTCCCGATGCCCACGCCCGCGCGCTTCGCCACCTCTTCGAGGCTCACGTTGGGGCCCAGCTCTCCGATCGAGTCCGCCGCCGCCTCGACCAGCCGCTCATAGTTCTGACGCGCATCAGCGCGGAGCGGCCTCACCGTTGAGGTCCGCGCGCCACGGGTATCCATACGAATTTTCTCCCAACCATCTCCAGGGGTTGCATAAACGGAGACATCCTCCGTATAATGCTATCAAACGGAGGAATCCTCCGTTTACATATATGGAGGCATCCTCCATATTATCGCATTTGGAGGCAGACATGTCGAGCTCACAGCTGCTCGCGGAGCGCCCAGCCATGGCGGCGCGTCGCGTCGAGGAGCGCAAGGCACACCCCACCATCTCGCTCGCGGTCATCCTGACCGTCCAACTGATGTTGGTGCTGGATGTCA
>CAYRVF010000110.1:0-17046 GCA_964427535.1 uncultured Ktedonobacterales bacterium | reverse complement strand
GTCACGTGTGTCGTGCCGGGCAGCACGGCGAGCTGGGAACGTGGCAATCCGACGATATCGCCCACGACGCCCCCACCGAGCAAACGAAACATCTCGACGACGTGCTCTGGGCGCACGATATCGGAATCCCCAATGATGAGCAAGATGGGCGGTTGGAGCGAGGCAATGCTCTCGGGCGGCCAGCCATCCGTCGCGCGGTCAAGCTCCGCTACCTTCGCGACCAGCCGGTGCCACTGCTCAGGGTGCGGCGCGACCTGGGCGTATGCCTGCTGGAATGCCGAGCCGTCGAGGTCCTCGGGTTTCATAGACTCGCTCCCGGCCAGAAGCTCGGAGTAGAGACCGTCGCGCCGATAACTGGTGCCGCCTGCCCAAACGAGCTTGCGCACCAGTGCGGGCGCGCGCAAGGCAATCTCCAATGCGACCGCACCTCCCGAGCTATAGCCGAAGAAATCGGCGTGCTCGACCCCGAGATGGCGCAGGAGCGCCCTGGTGTCCTCCGCCCATTGCCCAACACTGAACGGGCGATCGATGTCGGCGGTGTGGCCGTGTCCTTGTTGCTCGACGGCGATTACGCGCCGTGTCGCGGCAAGCGCCGGAAGCAGCGCGCCGAACGAGGTCCCGATCGTCGAGAGATTGCCGTGCAACAGCACCAATGGGTGAGCGTGGCTCCGCGTCTCGCCGCCATATATCTCGTAGTACATCTCGAGACCGTTCACGGGAACGTAGCCGCTCTCTGCGGGCGCGCCAGCATGTTTCTGTGTTGTCATGGCTGCTCCTCCGAGATGCGACGGTCAGCGTGCGCCGCATGCGCGTTCGAGGTCCCGCGTTAGTCCCTGACCGGTTGGTAGTTGAGGACCACGACGCCGGACGCGAACGGTGTGCTCTCGACCAGTTTGAGCGCCTTCTTCTCGCTCCCATCGGGGAACAGGCGCTTCCCACTGCCCAGGACCACCGGAAAGACCATGAGGCGATAGTCGTCGATGAGATCCCGCGCATGCAGCGTCTGGACCAGTTGACCGCTGCCGAAAATCAGGATGTCCTGTGCAATGTCACGCTTGAGCCTGGCGAGTTCGTTCGCTAGATCACCCTGGAGTCGTGTGGCATTCCAGGTCATATCTGAGAGCGTGGTCGACGCGACATATTTGGGCAGGCTGTTCATCCGCTCACCATACGCGCCTGTGCCCTCCATCGTCGGCCATGCGGCGGCAAAGCCTTCATAGGTGCGGCGGCCGAGCAGCAGAGCATCGGCCTTGAAGAGTTCGTCAAACTTCCACTGCTCCTGCTCGGTGCTGCCGAACTGGAAGGTCCAGGCAGGTTCTTCCATGACGCCATCCAGGGACACAAACTCAGAGACGACGATATTCCCCATAGGTCTGCTCTCGCTTTCGTGCTGTCGTTGGACCTCGTGTGCTTGGCAGTTCGACTGCGTCCGTTACTTGCCCGCTGCTTCTCCAGCTAGATACGCCGCAAGCTGATCGAACGTTCCGGCGAAGCCCCGCCGCGTCGAGTCCTGCGCGTTCCAGAAGGTGTCGCGCTCCTCCGCCGTCGCGTTGAGCGGCCCGCCGCGGAAGGTCACGGTTGTCTTGCCGTCAGACTCAGTCAGCGTCACAGTATTCAGGATTTCCAGCGGCCAGGTGGGGCTAAATGGGGCACGCGCGACGTTGCCGTCCTCATCGGCAAACGACGAGACGAAGACCAGCCGCTCAGGGGCCTGGAGGTCGCGGTACACAAACCTGCCCCAGAGAACGTGGCCATCGGGAGATCGAGTGGCGTAGTGAAAGACGCCGTCGGGGCGCACGTCGAGCGTGCGGACCACCAACGTGAAACCCTTGGGCCCCCACCACCGCGCCAGACGGTCGGACTCGGTGAATGCCTTCCATACCAGCTCGCGTGGCGCATCGAAGACGCGGGTGATGACAAGCTCCCGCTCTCCCGGCGGCAGCGCGGAATCAGGGCTTGTCGTCATAGTGCTGCTCCTGTGCGTGTTGCTCTCGTTGCACGTCGCGCAGGTACGTGTCCAGACGATCGAATCGTGCGTCCCAGATATGGCGATACAGCGCCAGCCAGGCGTCAAGCTCGTGAAACGGCTGAGGACGCAACTGGTAGATGCGCTGCTGGGCGACCGGATGCGCCTCGACGACCCCGGCCTCGCTGAGCACGCGGAGATGCTTCGATACTTGCGGTTGTCGGAGCCCGAGCCGCTCGGCGATTTCTCCAACCGGACGGGGTCCATCACGCAAGAGCTCGACGATATGCAACCTGTTCGGTTCTGCCAGCGCCCCCAGCGTCGTCAACATGGTCCAAATATACCCGAACGAGCATATGCGCGTCAAGGAATATACAGACTCTGAGTGTCCACCTGTCACGAAGACTATCCCGGTTGGACCCATAGCGGCAAGTCAGCCGCTCGGCAGTCGCATCCGCACCCTTCACCCGGGTAGTGGTAGCGACGGGCGAAGCGCAGGCGCTACGGAGGCGACTCTACCCGATGGTGAATTGTATGTCACGCGCAGTGGCGGGCTGGCCATTCACCTGCAGCGTTACCAGCGCGTCGTACGTCCCGGGAGCGAAGCCGTAGCTCGAATAGCAGTAGTAGCTCGCGCCGGGCGAGAGATACTGGCGGAAGTTGAGATTGTAGACGACGCTGCCGTTCTGCCGGATGGACACGCTCAGAGGACCTGAGACAGCGGCCCCCGACGTGCAGAAGTTGAAATAGATTGTCTGGCCCTGCCCAAACTGCGTGACGTTATTCCCGCTGGAGCACGACCCATCGACGAAGCGCCCGAGCGTGACGGCACGCAAGCTGTTCTCGGCCTGGGCGTCGAGCCGCTGCTGCGGAGTCTCCGTTGCCGTCACCTGCGGAGTTGCCGTGGGGATCACAGTCGCGGTCGCAGTCGGCGCGGCTGTCGGCGTATGTGTCGGCTGTGTCCGCGCGACGGGCGTCGTGGAGTGCCCCGGCGTCGTGACCGCCAGGCCCGACGCGTTCACGACGATCCACGCAGCCAGCGATAGGCAGACGAGCGCGGCCACGGCCGATGCCGCCAGCCACGATCGCCGCACGCGCCGCACCCCGCCTTGCCGTGAGGGGCGTCCGCCGGAAGCCGGCGCAGACTCGGGACGGCGGACAGACGAAGGCTGGCGTACGCCCTGTTGGTCTGCTGCTCGCTGTGGGCTTCCTCGGCTGGCCCCAGCTAGTGGAGACGGGGGAGCCCCGAATGCGCCCGCCTGGGCGTAACCACTGGCGGGGGTTGGGCCGAAGCCGCGCGTGCCAGCGGGGTTGCGAGTGGCATCAGGCATCGACGGCGCAGCGCGTCCGCTCGCCCACGGCGGCGTCTGCGCGGGCTGCGGAGAGGGCACTTGCGGCGGCCCGAGTGGAATCCCTGCCTGCGGATAGTAGTTCGCCTGTTCGGTTGCCGCCCGCAGCCGCTCATGCTCTTCGCGGAGCCGCTCGTGCTCGGCTAGCAACGCCTCGAGATCGAGCTGGCCGTCGGGCGTCAGCGGGAGATCGAGGGGAGCCGTCTTCTTCGCGGGAAGCCGGAACGATGGCAGCGGAATGGTCTGGCGTGGCGCCCGCTGCACACGGGGCGGCGTCCGCTCCAGGTCGTTCGCCTCGGGCGGAGTCTGGGCATTTCTCGAGGGTTGCGCCGACGGAGGTAGCCCTCCCGCGGCCTGCAGCCAGGCAGGCAATGGGTCGGTGTTGGGCACCGGCGCCACCGGCGTCTCCGGGAAGATGTCGTCGAGGCCGCTGCTGAGCGGCACTCCAATCGGTGGAAACCGCACCGGCCCAGCCTGATTGGCGCCGGACGTGCCCTCGCGGGCCGACCCGTTGAGTGGAGTTGGTGTCAGCGGCCCCGAGACAAGGGGGCCAGAGCCAATCTGCGGCGGGCGCGATGGCGGCACGGCGAGCCAGGGCATGTCTACACCGAGGCCGACGTAGAAGGGGGCCAGCGCTTCGGCGAAGGCGTCGCCAGTGCCGAAACGGTCCTCCGGCCGCTTGGCGAGCGAGATCTCTAAAATGCGCGCCATCTCGCGCGGCACCTCGGGGTTGAAGCCACGGATATACGCTGGACGCGAATGCACCTGCTGATAGAGCACGGAGACCGGTGTCGAGCCGACGAACGGCGGGCGCCCGGCCAGCATCTCATAGAGCACGCAGCCCAGCGCATAGATATCGGACCGCTGGTCGATCTCGCGGCCCTCGGCTTGTTCCGGCGACATGTACTCCGGCGTGCCGATGGTCGTGCCCGACTTGGTCAGCCCACGCGCGCCCTGAATCTTCGCAATGCCGAAATCCGTCAGCAGCAGCCGGTACCTGTCGCTGCCGTCTACGAGCATGTTCGACGGCTTCACGTCGCGATGCACGATGCCCTGCGTGTGCGCGTGGTGCAGCGCCCGCGCCATCTGCGCCGCATAGAGGGCCGCCTCCGCCGAGGGAATCGGGCGGCCGAGTTGTTGCCGCAGCGTGCCGCCAGTGACGCACTGCATGACGAGGTAGACGATGTCGTCGGTCTTGTCGGCCTCGAACACGGCGACGATGTTGGGATGCGAGAGCGAGCGCACCACCTGCGCCTCGCGCTCGAAGCGGCGCACGAACGTCACGCGGTCGTCGGCGTCGTTCGGGATCACCTTGATGGCGACGTCGCGCCCCATCTCGGGATCGTGCGCGCGATAGACACGAGATGAGCCGCCACGACCAAGCTCTTCGAGAATATCGTACCGATCCAGGCGGTGCCCGATCAGGTCATTCCAGCCCATCTGAGCGTCATCCCCTCAATTGCGTCCCGGTGCTGTCTCGCGGCACCCTCTTCGACCCGCTGTAAGACAAGAAGACGCCAGCCTCAATTGTACGCTACCTCAGGCACACTGGCTAGTCGGCTCGATGCGGATGGGACCCACGCGGACCCACGAGCGAGCGCCGTACGCCGAAAAGAAGCGGTCATCACGCGATGTGCCCGTCTCTAGCCGCGCTGGCAGACAGTAGGAGACTCGGGCCATGACGGGTGCGCGCGGCGCTCTCTGGCGCGAGACCTAGGGTGCGAGACCTAGGGTGCGAGACCTAGCGCACGATGGAGAAGTCGAGCCGCTGCTCGGGGATGCCGTTCCAGGTGAGCAGCAGCGACGCATTGCCGGGACGGGCATGCGCGAGCGGTACCGCGAACTCTCCGTAGCGGCCGGAGGACCCCGCGGGAACCGTGACGCTGCCCGTATACGACGCGCCCACGACGCAGAAGAGCGCGCGCACGGTCCCTCGCGCCGAGCTGGCGATCTGGAACGTGACGTAGCCCGAGTGGCCGGATGCGAACGACGAAACTGTATCCACCGGGCGGTAGTCGCGGGCGGCCGCGTCGCGCAGCGCGGTGGTGAGCTGCGCCTGCGTGATATCCGCTGGAGGCGAGGCGGGGATGCTCGTCAGGGACTGTGGCGAGCAGGTCGCGGCCGGCGGAGTGCCACTCGCTTGTGCGCCTGAGGGCTGCGACGCCAGTGCAGGCACAAGCTGGAAGGGTCCCACCCGCAGCGGCGTCGCGCTGGACCGCGCCAGGGCCACGCCTCCTACTGTGGCCAGCAGCAAGACTGCCAGCAACGCGACGAATCCGCGCCATCCGCTCCGCCGCCGACGTGGTTTGGGCGGTGGGGGCGGCAGCACGATCGGCCGGTAGCCTCCCGCCCGCTGTGACGAACCTTCTGGCGGCATCTGGACGAGGGCGGTCGGGCGAGGGGGCGCGCTTGCGAGGGCGCCGAATGCCGTCGGAGCGAAACGTTGCACTGGTACGCCACTGACGCTCAACTCGAAGGGCATGGCACCGGTCGTGATGATGAAGGCGGCGCCGCATCGCGGGCAACGCTGGGTGTCCGCGGCCGCGCCCGCACCGCACTCCGGACACATCATGGGAAGCTCCCGCGACCGTGCATCTCAGGCTCAACACTCGACGGAGCCAGTATAGCCGCCGTCGCTGTTATCTGCCAAGCAGCACACACTGTGCCGCGCGGACCTCTCCCCCAACGCCTTCTCCTCCGAGGGATCTGGCCGAGGGACTGATTCCGCCAACCGAGCGGGGCGGGTGCGGCATGCTGCCCGTGGCCACCCCGTCCGCCGCACGACCGCTCCCCTCTAAGGGGGGTAGGGGGAGAGGTCCACCCGCCCAGCGTTGCACGCGATCTACTATCTTTTGTATAGTGACCTTCAGTCTGAGGCGGTACACCGCACCGGCACGCGTATTTCCCGTACGTTTCACGACGGAGCAGTATGCTCCATCGCCAGGTCAAACAGGAGAGACGGACCTCATGCGACTCGGTCTTCAGGTACCAAACTTTACCCATCCCAACGGACCTCGTGAGCTTGGCGATACCTTCGCGCAGATTGCCCGGCGCGCCGAGCGGGCCGGACTTTATAGCTTCTGGGTCATGGACCACTTCTTCCAGATTCGCTCCGTCGGCCCGGCTGAGAATGAGATGCTGGAGGGCTATACCGCCCTCGGGTTCGCGGCAGGCCACACCAACCGCATCCGCCTCGGCACGATGGTGACTGGCGTGACCTATCGCTATCCTGGCCTGCTCGCCAAGACTGTCACCACGCTCGACGTGCTCTCGCAGGGGCGCGCATATCTGGGCATCGGCGCGGCGTGGAACGAGCAGGAGCACAACGGCCTCGGCGTGCCCTTCCCCTCGACGGCGGAGCGGTTCGAGCGCCTGGAAGAGACGCTCCAGATCCTTCACAGGATGTGGGGTGACGATCGTGGCACGGGCGAGGAGTTCCACGGCAAGCACTATCACCTCGGGCGTCTATTAAACTCGCCGCAGGCCATCCAGCGGCCACATCCACCGATTCTC
Organism: uncultured Ktedonobacterales bacterium; assembly: GCA_964427535.1. GTDB lineage: Bacteria > Chloroflexota > Ktedonobacteria > Ktedonobacterales > JADMIN01 > CAYRVF01. The sequence continues at coordinate 10,218 of CAYRVF010000110.1, read as the reverse complement.
ATTGGGGGCACTGGCGAGCGCAAGACATTGCGTTTCGTCGCACAATACGGCGACGCCTGCAACCTCTTCGCCCGCCTCGGCGACGACGAGCTGCGGCGCAAGCTGGATGTGCTGCGCGAGCACTGCCGCAACCTGGGCCGGAACTACGACGACATCGAGAAGACCACGCTCGACAGCCTGGTCATCACGCGCGACGGGCGCGACGGCTCGCTCAGTCCCTCGGCGGCGGTCGACTATTTCGGCCACATCGCCGAGCTGGGCTTCGACCAGGCGATCTTCAGCCTGCGCAACGTCCAGGACATCGAGCCGTTCGAGGTGCTGACGGAGATTCAGCCTGAGGTCGAGAAGATCGTGCCAGCCGGGCGCTAATGCGGCGGGTGATTTGCCTGACTGCCAGGGAGGATGTTTACTATGGCCGGGGCGGCCCTCACCGAGAGCGTGCGCCGGTTCCTTGAGGAGCCGCGCTTCGCCGTTCTGGCCACCATTGCGCCCGACGGCATGCCGCAGCAGACCGTCATCTGGTACGAGCTGGACGGCGACGAGATCGTGCTCAACACGGCGGCTCGACGTATCAAAGACGGCAATCTGCGGCGTGACCCGCGGGCGTCGATCTGTGTCGAGGATGCGTACCGCTTCGTCACCATCAGTGGCGCTGTGGAGCTGATCGACGATCAGCGGCAGGCGCAGGCCGACATCAGGCGGATCGCCATTCGCTACCACGGACCGGAGAAGGGTAACCGTCAGGCCGACGAGACCTATCTCCGCCAGGAGCGGGTGACGATCCGGCTGGCAATCGAGCATGTGCTCGCGTATGGATTCTAAGTCATGAACATTACTGCGCTTGCGGGCGGTGTCGGCGGAGCGAAGCTCGCTCAGGGCTTCTATACGCTGCTCGCCCCCGACGAGTTGAGCGTCGTGCTCAACACCGGCGACGATTTTGAGCTCTATGGTCTGCGCATCTCGCCCGATGCGGATACCGTCCTCTATACGCTGGCTGGCCTCGCCAATCCCGAGACTGGCTGGGGCGTCCGAGACGACACGTTCACGACGCTCGACATGATGCGCCACTATGGCGACGACCCGTGGTTTCTGCTCGGCGACCGCGATTTCGCCACGCACATCCTGCGCACGCAGCGGTTGCGCTCCGGGCAGACGCTGACCGACGTGCTGGCGAGTTTCACGGCTGCGCTCGGCGTCCGCGCGCGTCTGCTGCCGATGGCCGATACGCCTGTCGCGACGCGGGTGCGCACGCCCGCCGGTGAGCTGGCGTTTCAGGAGTACTTCGTTCACCGTCACCATGCGGACGACGTGCTCGGCGTCACATTCGAGGGCATCGAGGCCGCGCGGCCCACGCCCGGGGTCGAGGCGGCGGTGCGCACGGCGGATGCCATCATCTTCTGTCCGTCGAACCCCATCGTGAGCATCGGGCCGATTCTGTCTGTGCCGGGGATGCGCGCACTGATCCAGGCGGCGCAGGTGCCGCGCGTGGCGGTCAGCCCCATCGTCGGCGGGAGGGCGCTGCGAGGCCCGGCGGATCGCATGCTCGCGGGCCTGGGACATGGCGCCACGGCGCTCGGCGTTGCCTCGCTCTATCGCGGGCTGCTTGATGGCTTCGTGATAGACTCAGAGGACGAGATGCTAGCGGAGCCGATCGCGGCGCTTGGCATGCGGGTGCTCGTGACCCGCACGGTCATGGGCGCCCTCGACGACCGGCGCCGCCTCGCGGAGGATGTCGTGCGGTTCGTCGATGATCTGCGCGCTACGAGGGGAGAAGCGAAGGCGTGAGCGTCTATGCCGTCGTGCCGATCAACGCGCTGCGAGCCGCGAAGTCACGTCTGCGTCCACTGGTGGATGACGCCGACCGGCAGCGGCTCGTGCTCGCGCTTGGCGCTCACGTGCTCGACACGCTGCGCCGTTCGGCGGTGATTGACACGGTGGCCGTCGTCAGCCCCGATCCGATTGTGCTGGAGTGGGCGCGGACGCACGGCGCCCAGCCGATTCAGCAGGACTCCGGAGACTTGCTCGCCGGGCTGGAGCTTGGCAGGCGCGCCGCGCTCGACCAGCAAGCCGCGTCGCTGCTTGTGGTGCTCGGCGATCTACCGCTGCTCGACGTGCGCGACATCCGGCAGGTGCTCGCGGAGCTGGAGATGCACGAGGCGCCATCGGCTGTCGTGCTGGCGCCTGACCGTGCGGGCACAGGCACGAACCTGCTGGCCGCGCGTCCGCCGGATGCCGTGCCGTTCGCGTTCGGCGTGCGGAGCCTGCCCCGGCATCTCGCGCTCGCCCACGAGCGCGGCATCCATCCTGTGCTCTACTCTTCGGCGGGCACGAGCTTCGACGTGGATGAGCCGGACGATGTACACGACGTCATACGGCGCAAGCTCTGGCAACCCAAGGACGCGCTTCGACCGCACGACGGCGCCGAGCGCGCATGGAGCGCATGATGACAGCATCGCAGCGCCGCGCCCCCGAGGTGCGGATTCTTGGCTTGAGCGATGCGCCCGAGGTGACGCCGGGCATGGACATCGCCGCCCTCATTGTCTCCGCGCTCGAGGCCGCCGACCAGCGGCTCCGCTCGGGTGACGTACTGGTCGTCACACAGAAGGTCGTGTCGAAGGCCGAGGGACGGCTGGTCGATCTCGCGACTGTCGAACCGTCCGACCTGGCACGTCGCTGGGCTGATGCCTGGCACAAGGACGCGCGCCAGATCGAGGTCGTGCTGCGCGAGAGCGCGCGTATCGTCCGCATGGATCGCGGCATTCTGATCACGCAGACGCATTTCGGTTTCGTCTGCGCCAATGCCGGTGTGGACGCTTCCAATGTCGCGGGCGAGGACGTCGTGTGCCTGCTGCCCGAGAACCCCGATGCCTCGGCCAAGCGCATCCGCGACGCCCTGGCCGAGCGGCTAGGGGTGCGCGCGCCCGTGCTCATCACCGATTCGTTCGGCAGGCCATGGCGGCAGGGCATCGTCAACGTCGCCATCGGCGTCGCGGGCCTCGCGCCCCTGGCAGATTATCGCGGCCAGCCCGACGACTTCGGCCGCGTGATGAGCGCCAGCGTGCTCGCTGTCGCCGACGAGATCGCCTCCGCGGCCGAGCTCGTCAGTGGCAAGATCAACCGCTGCCCCTTTGTTCTCGTGCGCGGCTACCAGTTCGAGTCCCGCGAGGGCACTGCCCGCGAGCTCCTGATGGACCCCTCGATGGACCTGTTCCGGTAGGGCGGAGAGATCACCGTCCGATTGCAGCCTTCACACGGAGTGCCCGACTATGATGTGGCCTGCGCCGCTTATGTGGCATCATTTCGCGATTGCTGACCCACGTTTTCGGATCGGCGAACGCCGACGGCGTCGCGACGGGAGCCGCTCCAGCGGATAATAGCCCGGCCCCTCGTTGGCGGCGAGGCGCAGGAGATTACGCACCATCGCGGGGGTCACGATAGCGCTGACACGTGTACGCGCGCCGGTCAGCTGCACCTCGTCGCAGTCCTCGAACGCGCGGAAGGTGACGGTCCAGCCCTCGATGGCTCCGCGGACTTGGCACTGCACATCCACGTGAATGCAGGCTGAGACGATGCCAAGCTGGCGCTCCAGTGGTGGAGGATCGGGCGGCTCGAGCAGCTCGGGCGTGGTGGTGAACCGCCAGCGGGCATGTGGCCTCTCGCCCAGCGGCGCGATGTGCCAGCGTGCGCGCGCCATGCGTCCAAGCTCGCGATAGGCTGTTGGCCACGAGCGCTCAAACGCCTCCATCACACGGACATTGAGCCGTTCTCGCAGAGCGCGCTGGATGTCCTCCGACTCAGGCATGATTGGCGGTATCCTCCGCTGTCGCCATCTCGAGACGTGCCAAGCCCGCACCGCATGTGCCCTCTCGTCGTGACGAGGCGGTGAGAGCGGTACGCGGTACGCATGCGCTCCGCAGACTGTAGCGCATCGCCCTAAGCCCTTGCCATGCCAGCGAGCACTTACCTAGCCTCATGGCCTACTGGGACAATTCTCGCCACTTAGGGCATCTGCTTCGACGTTACAACACCCCAACTCCTCCCGTTGATTCAAGTGATAGACTGTTGTCTGGTTGCAGTGCATATGCAGGTTGGCATAGCAAGGAAGGAGGCTCCTCCCCTGCTCATCGGCGGCGAGTTGCCCGCGAGCCGGGGACACACCGAGACGATGACGTCTGGATGGCAGGCATAGAGCAATCAGCCTTGGCCATAACCGGTTTGGCGCCGAGTCTACCGGCTGGCTCTCTGACGAGAGATGTGGCTCTGCCTCGTCTCCGCCAGTGACTAATGCAGGTGAGGTGGTGCTGAGAGTTCGAGGAGAACGAAATGCTTTTGTCGTCTGTGCGCTCGCCAGCGCGTCGCGTTCTGCTGCTGGCGGCCGTCGTGGCAACGCTGCTCGCAACGGTTGGGCTCTATGTGGCGCTCGGGCGGCCCAATGGAGCGCATGCGGCTCCGCTGGCACCGTCCAGCCAGTCCACCTTTGGGTCGAACGTCTATATCTTCACTCCTGACATGCCAACCAGCGAGATCCAGTCGACGGTCGATATGATCGCGAACCAGCAGATCTCCAACCAGTTCGGAACGCAGCGCTATGCGTTGCTCTTCGCGCCCGGCACGTATGGATCAAGTACCACCCCGCTCAGATTTGAGGTCGGCTACTATACGAGCGTCGCCGGTCTTGGTCAGTCGCCGAATGATGTCGTGATCAATGGCGCCATCGACGTACGCAATCAGTGCTTCGGCCCGAATAACTGCACGGCGCTCGACAACTTCTGGCGCTCGCTCTCGAATCTGACTATCAACGTCACCACCCCCAATGCTGGGTGCTCCAGCGGCGAGTTCTGGGCCGTGTCGCAGGCGTCACCGATGCGCCGGGTCCATGTCAACGGCAACACCACGCTGATGGACTACTGCAGCAACCCGTCATTCGCGAGTGGCGGCTTCATCGCCGATTCGCTGTTCACGGGTGGCACCATCATCAGCGGCTCACAGCAGCAGTGGGTCACCCGCAACAGCACGATTGACGGCTGGACCAACGGCGTCTGGAACCAGGTGTTCTCTGGCGTCGTGGGCGCGCCCGCGCAGTGCTTCCCGGCACATAGCCCCTGTGGTGGACCGTACACGACGCTCGCGACCAGCCCGGTCACGCGCGAGGCGCCCTATCTGTATCAGGACTCCGCGGGCAACTACAGCGTCTTCGTGCCCTCAGCGCAGCACGACTCCTCGGGCGCGACGTGGGTGAACGGTTCGACGCCCGGTACGTCCATCTCGCTCGATCAGTTCTACATCGCCCAGCCAGGTGACTCCGTGGCGCGCATCAACGCGGCGCTCGCGAGCGGCCAGAACCTGATTCTGACGCCCGGCATCTACCACCTTGATCGCTCGATCAACGTGAAGCGCCCCGATACGGTGGTGCTCGGCCTGGGCTTCGCGACGCTCATGCCCGACAACGGCAACGCGGCGATGACGGTCGCCAACGTGAAGGGTGTGGAGATCTCATCCATCCTCTTTGACGCGGGTGCCACCACGTCACCAGTGTTGCTGCAAGTCGGCGACAACCGTGCCGACAACAGCCAGGCGCGTGCCCACAACAACTGGAGCGATCCGGCGGACCCGAGCGCCATCCAGGATGTGTTCTTCCGCATCGGCGGCGCGGCGGCGGGCTCGGCCACGACGAGCCTGTTGGTCAACAGCGACAACACCATCCTCGACGACGTGTGGGCGTGGCGCGCTGACCACGGCACCGGCGTCGGCTGGACCAGCAACACGGCAGACACCGGCGTGGTCGTCAACGGCGACAACGTGACAGCGTACGGCCTGTTCGTCGAGCACTTCCAAAAGTACGACGTGATCTGGAACGGCAACGGCGGCACGGACATCTTCTTCCAGAACGAGATGCCCTATGATCCGCCCAGCCAGGCGGCGTGGATGGAAGCGCCCGGCGTGGATGGCTACGCGGCCTTCAAGGTAGCCGACGACGTGACCAGCTTCCAAGGCTACGGCATGGGCAGTTACAGCTTCTTCAACCAGGGGGTCGACATCTACGCCGCGCACGCGTTCGAGGTCCCGACGACTCTCCCGGCGGGGAGCCTGCATGACCTGTTCACGATCTTCCTCGACGCGTCGCACGGGTCCGGCGGCATCCTGAACGTGGTCAACGACACGGGTGGCTCGTCGACCATCGCCAACCCCGATAAGCCGGTCACGGTGGTTAGCTACCCCTAATCGGCTGGCGCACCATTCCTGCGTCTGACTGATTGATCTCGACAACCATCACGCTCCGCCTCCAGTGGGTGGAGCGTGATGCGTTTCTGTTGGCTGCTTGCGCGTCTCAGGCGACCCACACGCCCTCTTGACAACCCCCAGAGTGGCTGGCATACTTGCCTTCGTGAACGCTCCCGGGAGCGCTCACGGAAAGGCGGCAAGATGGAGAAGCGGACGACCATCGAGGATATCGCGCGCCTGGCCGGGGTCTCACGTGGGACCGTTTCCCGCGTCCTGAATCACCGCCCTGATGTCGACCGCGAGACGCGTGCGCGGGTCTTGCGCGTGATCGACGAGCAGGGTTATGTGCCGAGTCTGACCGCCGCGGGTCTTGCCGGTGGCCGCAACCGGCTGATCGGCATGGTCGTGCCTGTCTTCACCTGGTCCATCCTTGGCGAGCTGATCCGGGGCATCACCGAGATTCTGAACCGCACCCCCTACGAGCTTGTGCTGTACACCTTCAACGACGAGGATGTGACCCGCGACCGCCGCGATGTCGTCAATCGTCTGCTCGCCACGCAACTCACCGCGGGATTGCTGGCCGTCTATCCTGGCGAGCTGTCCGCACAACTCACTCATCTCTATCAGCAAGGCGTGCCCGTCGTCATTCTCGACGATCAGCGCGAACAGGTCACGCCCTGGGTGCGAGCGGATGATGAAGCTGGTGCCTACAGCGCCGTCGCTCATCTTATCGACCTGGGGCACCGTCGTATCGCCCACATCAAGGGACCGGACGAGTACCTCGTGTCGCACGACCGGCTGCGCGGCTATCTGCGCGCCCTGCGGGAGTCTGGCATTACACCCGACAACGCACTCATCGTCGACGGAGATTTTCTGCCGCAGTCCGGATACCTGGGTGCACAGCGCCTGTTCGATCTTGCGCCGGAGCAGCGGCCCACGGCCATCTTTGCCTCCGCTGACCAGGCAGCGTACGGCGTGATGCGCGCGGCTGAGGAACGCGGTCTCGCGGTGCCGGAGGACATCGCGGTGGTCGGATTCGACGACGACGCACCCTCCGCGCATGTTCTTCCACCACTCACAACCGTCCGGCAGCCCTCGTATGAAATGGGCCAGGAAGCGGTCAAGCTGCTTCTGGCGTTGCTCGCCGAGACCGAAGCGGCCTCTCTTGGCATGCCATCGAGCACGACTCCAGCCTCTATACGGATCCCGCAGCGCATCGTCCTGCCAACTACGCTGATTGTTCGCGCCTCCTGCGGCGCATCTGTGCGACGTCCACTCGGCGCCTTGTGAGAATCAGCCGCGCTTTGCCGTATCTGTGCCAAGCGGCACCGGTGAAGCGCCAGTCATGCATCGTCGCTTGCCTGGGAAGTGGGTACACCGTCTGTGCCCAGGAAAATCTGGAGGTGTGACGTGATCACTCGCGCTCGCTCCCTACCCGGACTCAAGCTTGGATCCATCGCGGTCGTCGTGCTTACGGTGTTCTCGCTAATGCTCAGCGCCTGTGGGAGTAGCACCCACGCGAAGCGTAGCGGGCCGCCGCAGCCGCTGGTCATCGTGGCCAACACCGGCGGCGATCTCGTCCAGAACTTCAACCCATTCCTCAACGGAGCAGTCAACAGCTACGGGCAGTATGGGCCGATCTATGAGACGCTGCTCTTCTACAACCGCGCGAACGGCACCTCGAGGGGCTGGCTCGCCGACTCGGCCACCTTCTCGAGCGACGCGACACAGATCACCTTCAAGCTGCACCAGGGCATCAAGTGGTCCGACGGCCAGCCGTTCACCTCTGCCGACGTGGTCTATACGCTGAACGCGTTTAAGCAGTATCCCGCGAGCGATTATCTTGGCCTCGGCAGCTCCATCCAAGATGTGACGGCGCCAGACCCGCAGACGGTAGTCGTCAAGCTGACCTCGCCCGACAGCTCGATCTTGTGGCTGCTGGGCGGTCAAACCTGGATCGTTGCCCAACATATCTGGAGCTCGGTCGGCGACCCGAGCAAGTATACGGACAAGGCCCCGGTCGGAACAGGACCCTACGTCTTCAAGTCGTTCACGCCCCAGTTGATCGACCTCGTCAAGAATCCGCATTACTGGCAGGCCGGGAAACCGATCGTGCCCGAGATCCGCTATCCCGCCTTCAACGGCAACACCACCGCCGAGCTAGCCATGAACACCGGCCAGACCGACTGGAACGGTCTGTACACGCCGAATGTCCAAAAGACCTTCGTGCAGCGTGACCCGGCGCACAACCACTATTACTTCCCGCCCAGCGATCCGCTGATACTGTTCCTCAACCTGACCAAGGCACCCTTTGACCAAGTTGCCGTTCGCAAGGCGATTAGTCTGGCGATCGACCGCAACAAGATCTCGACGGTTGGCGAGAGCGGTTATGAGCCGGTCGCGCACCCCACCGGCCTGGTGCTGCCCGCCAATCAGCAATTCCTCGATCCGACCTATGCTAGCGCCAAGTTCACGATGGATACGAACCAGGCGTCACAGCTCCTGGCAAGCGCGGGGTACAAAAAGGGATCGAACGGCATGGTGGCCGGCTCTGACGGTAAGCCGCTCACCATCGCCATCGACGGCGTCTCGGGATACACCGACTGGGATACCGATTACCAGATCATCGCGGCGAACCTCAAGGCGATCGGCATCCAGGTCAACGTGACCGACAATCAACCGAGCACGGTCCAGCAGGACATCCAGAATGGCAACTACGACATGGCCATCTGGTACGAGACGCCAGGGCCGACGCCGTACTACATCTACAACGCGCTGTTCAACAGCAGCAACTCCGCCGCGATCGGCCAGAGCGCGAGCGGGAATTACGAGCGCTACTCCGATCCGGCGACCGATGACCTGCTCAACAAGTACAACAGCACCGCCGACGTGTCGCAGCAGAAACAGGACATGTATGGCATCGAGAAGATCGCCGTCGAGCAGGTGCCGGTCATCTTCCTCGTCAACGAGCCGTACTGGTATGAGTACAACACGGTGAAATACGACGGCTGGCCCGACCAGAACAACCTCTACGCCGAGCCATCGCCATTTACGTACCCGGATGACGAGGTCGTGCTGCTGAACCTGCACCAGTAGCGGCTGGGAAGAGGGCCGCATTCCACTCGACCCCTGGGGCGGTCCTCCTGCCCCGCCCCAGGGGTCGACGCTCGGACGACGTGTTCCCTGGAGGAGGGCGAGCATGCGCCACCTGATCCGGCGATTTGGCTTTTATCTCGTCGCGCTCTGGGCGTCGGTGACCTTGAACTTCTTGATCCCGCGCCTCTCACCCGGCGACCCAGCGGCAGCGCTGCTCGCCCGCATGCATGGGCGCATCTCGCCGGTGGCGCTCCATGCGCTCGAAATCCAGTACGGCATCAGCAATGAGTCCCTTTTCGCGCAGTACCTGCAGTATTTGAACAACATGGCGCACGGCGATCTCGGTACCTCGTTCGCCAACGCCGAGCCGGTCACCAGCGTCATCGCCCGCGATCTGCCCTGGACGTTAGCACTGGTAGGGGTCGCGCTCATCATCAGCTTCGTCCTCGGCACCGCCCTGGGCGTGGCGGTCGCCTGGTGGCGAGGTTCGAAGTTGGATACGATCCTGATGCCCGCCTTTACGTTCCTCTCCGCCATTCCCTACTTCTGGTTCGCGCTCGCCCTGGTGTTTCTGCTGGGCTATACCCTGTCATGGTTCCCCTCAAACGGCGGCTACGACATCTATAGCTATGCGCCCAGCTGGGATCTGGGGTTCTTCCTCTCCGCGGCGAGGTACGCCGTCTTGCCAGCGTCCACCATCGTCGTCGGCTCGATCGCCGCCTGGATGCTGGGCATGCGCAACACCATGATCACCACGCTCTCCGAGGATTATGTGCTCATGGCGGAGGCGAAGGGCCTGTCACGCTGGCGCATCATGTTGACCTACGGCGCGCGCAACGCGATATTGCCGAACATCACCAGCTTCGCGCTCTCGCTCGGCTTCGTGGTCAGCGGCTCGCT
>CAYRVF010000109.1:9822-17168 GCA_964427535.1 uncultured Ktedonobacterales bacterium | reverse complement strand
ACGACAAAGGCCAGCCAGTGGAAGCCGCCCGCGTACATCGAGCCGGGGTCGGTCCCGCCACGCCCGCCGCCCCCGAGCAGGGTAGGGATCGCGCCGCCTACGAAGGCGAGGTACGCGATCAGCGCTACCAGCGCCCAGACCTTGGCCATCCGAGGCGTGAACCGGGAGAACCAGTCGCCGCGATAGGCCAGCAGGCCGAGCGCGAACATGCTCGCGTACTGCGGCAGGAAACTGAGGGACAGGCCGTTGATCGGCTGGAACATGAAGCTGAGCGGCCACCAGAGGCGCACGATGAAGGTCACGAGGCCCAGCGCGAGGATGTAGGCCAGGATCGCGACGGCGCCCGGCAGCCTAAGCAGCCGGTCGTTCATCCGCACGCGATCCCGGGTCAGCGCGCGCCAGGCGGCGTAGAGGATGGTGAAGACGAGCAGCACGGCGATGAACCAGACCGGCCCATTGGTGCCCCGCAGCCGGAGCAGCAGGAAGTTGCCGTAGTAGTCCCAGTACGAGCCGGGCAGGCCATCGGCGACGTACCGCACCGCCGGGTCGAGCAACAGCATGTACGCCAGCAGGGGGACGCCCAAGCGGACGAGCCGGTCGCGCAAGAAAGCCCCGCCGCCCTTGCGGTCGTAGGCGCCGGGCGTGAAGTAGCCCGCGATCAGGAAGAAGAGGCCCATGCCGGCGGCCTCTGCCGGGGCGGCCCAGATGGACAGGACGGTCCCGGTGAGCGTATCCGTGGCGGGGTCGGTGTAGTACCAGGAGCCGGCCGCGCCGTAGGTGACCGCCAGGTGCTGCACCACCACCAGCGAGATCAGCACGATGCGCAGGTTGTCGATATACAGGAAGCGGCGGCCCTTGGATGCGGCCACGGCGGCTGTCGCCCTCGGCGCAGCGGGGGACGTCGACGCTCTTGGCGCGAGTTGCGATGACATGTCGGCACCTCCTCGCGACGGGACGGCCGGGATCGGCTGGCTGCAGGAGCGAGCGGTGGGTGGCCGCCAGCCGCCGGGCTCAGGCCGCTCCGGCCTTGCCCTCTTCGCCCTCGCCGTCGCGGAGGTCGTCGCTGCCGCATGCAGCTCGCCCGGCCGCGCGCCGGCGCGCACCACCCGCCACTCGCATCCCTACTACTCGCATCAGGCATAGCCCCGCGACGTCACGTGGTGGTCACAGATAGCGCCGCGCCGTCACAAGCGCCTCACGCCCGATGCGGCATCACCCGCCTTCGCGCGTCATCCCGCCGCCAGTAGTGCGGTCGCCGCAGCGCACCTCGTGACGGTCATCGCCTGGTGTGCGTCGTGACCTTCACGTCGTCACGGCGGACCGACACGAATGATCGCTACCAAATCGGGCTACGCAGCGCGACAATCCCATGCTCGTCGATACGGACGCGGCGCGGCCCGCGACGGCAGCAAACGGCAACTTCCCACGCGAACATTCTATGAGCCGTGCGATGGCGACATCGACATGTCGAGACCCGCGAGGGCGCGGACATCCGAGGATACGACGTCCGAGTCCCGAGTATAGCGACCTACGGGCAAGTAAGCAAGCATGGAACTGCGTGCGGCAAGTCAGTTTCCAACATGGATTGCTGGTGTGCGCGCTTGCCAGAGATGCAGCGCGACATCGCCCCAACTGAGGAAGCCCGCAGTGGCGAAACCGTGGATGAGTGTCGGCAGGAAGATGGAGCGCTCGTTGCGCCAGGGCAGATAGCTGAGGCCGAAGACGGCACCCGCCGCCGTCACGCCCGCGATGGCGCGCCAACTCCAGCCTCCAAGGCGGTGATAGGCGCCGAACGCGGTGGTCGCCAGCGCCCAACCGAGCGGAACCGCCACTGCCGCTGTCGCGTGCAGCCTGCGCAGCCCAGCGATGGCGAGAGACTGCACCGTCGCGCGCCAGAACAGCTCTTCGGCGGGCGCGTTGATGGCGAAGTAGAAAGCGGTCTGCAGGGCCTGGTCGGCCGCCGTCGGGAGTTTGTAGCCAGGCGAGACCCAACGCCGGTGCAGCGCGGCCAGCCCTGCCATCGGAAGACCCACTGCCGCGCCGAGGGCGATGTCGCGCCGCCAGCGAGGCGTGCGCAGCCCGATAGACCGCCTCCCGCCACTGGTGACGCCGGCGTAGAGCAAGGCGCCCGCCGTCAGAGGCGCGACGCGCGTGAGGATGTCTTTCCACATCCATGCCCAGGTATCCGCAGGCGTGTTGCGGGCGACGACCCGGCTCGGACGCGCGACGTCGGCGACGTCCGGGTGGCCCGCTTCGAGGATGTCTCCGGCCGCGCCGATTGGCTGTTCTCTCTCCACGCGAGTGCGGTCCTTGTGTCTAGAGCGGACGGACGGCTGTGTGGACCGCAACGATTCCGCCGAGCAGGTAGTAGTAGTGGACGTCACTCCAGCCCGCGCCCTCGATGATGCGCGCCAGACCGGGCGCATTGGGGAAGACCGTCACCGACGACGGGAGATAGCTGTAGGCGTCGAACGCTTTGCCGATGAGCTTGCCCAGCAGCGGGACGAGCCGGTCGAAGTAGAGGTGGAACGCGGCCGCGAAGACGGGATTATGCGGGTGGCTGATCTCCAGGCAGACGACGCGACCGCCCGGCTTCACGACCCGCAGCATCTCGGCGAATCCGGCGTGCAGGTCGGCCATATTGCGCACGACGAACGCGGAGCAGCAGGCGTCGAACGTCGCGTCCGCGAAATCCAGATGCGCGCCGTCGCCTGTCTGGAACGTGACTCGCCCGGCTAGCCCATTGCGCTCGGCCTTGCGCCGCGCGATATCGAGCATCTCCGTCGTGAAATCGACGCCGATGACGCGCGAGTCCGGCGCGCCCAGGCGAGCCACGGCGAACGCCAGATCGCCCGTGCCGGTACCGATGTCGAGCGCGGTCTGTCCTGGGCCAAGAGCGACTTTGCGGGCGGCGAAGTCGCGCCAGTGGCGGTCAAGTCCGGCCGTCATGACGCGGTTCATCAGATCGTAGACACGCGCGATGCGCCCGAACATGCCACGCACATACGACGGCTTGCCACCGGCAGCCTCGAACTCAGCATGCAGACGCGGGGTAGGAGGAGGGAGGACGGCACTCATACACTTCTCTGCACCTTCATACGTCATCCGGCGCGACGGACGACAACTCTTGCCGGTTAGCGGCTGCGCGAGATGACAAAGTCGACCAGCTCTTCGAGCACGGCGCGGTCCCGCGAGGCGGGGAACTCCGAGAGCAGCGCCCTTGCGCGCGCGCCGTAGTGTTCCGCCAAGTTGAGCGCTTCGCGGATAGCTGGTCCGCGGTTCACCCACCGCACGACCTCGGCAACCTCATCGCTCTCCGCGTCACCTGTCCGTAGCAGCCGGGCGACCTGGTCGTGGCGCCCGTTGGACTCGTTACGCAGCGCGTAGATCAGCGGCAGTGTTACGAGTCCTTGGCGGAGGTCGTTGCCCGCGGGCTTGCCAATCGACGCCTCCGTGCCGGTGTAGTCGAGCACGTCGTCGATGATCTGGAAGGCGATACCCAGGTTCAGGCCATATTGCTCGAGTAGCGCGATCTGTGCCTCTGAGCCGCCCGCGACGATGGCGCCGCCCTTGCAGCACGCTGACATGAGGCAGGCGGTCTTGCGACTGATGCGCTCGATGTACGACTCCAGCGGCACCTCGGCCGAGCGCGCGGTGACGAGTTCGAGGATGGTTCCTTCGCAGATGCGCGCGACTGTATCGGAGAACAGGTGGTCGATGCGGAAATCTTCGACGTCGGCGACGAGGCCGGAGGTTTTGGCGAAGAGGTAGTCGCCGAGCAGAATCGCGACGCCGTCGCCGTAGACCGCGTTGACGGTTGGCTTGCCGCGTCGGGTGGTGGCGTGGTCGACGATGTCGTCATGCACTAGCGTCGCCAGATGGACCATTTCGAGCGCGACACTGAGCGGTAGCAGCTTCTCAAACCGATAGTCAATCAACTTGCCCGAGAGCAGCGTGAGCGCCATACGCAGGCGCTTGCCCTGAGACCCGACGACATGCACGACGGCGGCGTTCAGCATCTCTAGATCGGAGGCGGCGCACTCCTGAAAGGTGCGGTCGACCGCTTCCAGATCCGTCTCAATATTCGCGAAGAGCTGGCTCAACGTGGCCGTATCGCTCATGATGTCCCCCGTCGGTGTGTATGTCCCTGACGTCGTGCTCAAGCCGCGCGCACGCCCACACGATATTATACAGCGATGCGTCCAAGAAGCCGAACCCTCGTTTTCCCGGACGCATACCTGAAGCGCCCTCACAGCCGCAAGACGCGGGCCGAACCCCGTGCGCAGAAGCAAACATTCTACACACCATGTACGCGCGGCTTGGCGCGACGGTTTACAGTCATGTCGCTCCGCGAGGTCTGGCAGACGGGGGGAGTCGCGCCTGTGCATGCTGCGTTAGATGTCGGCGGTGGTGTCAAGCTCGACGAGGTCTTCTTGCAGGAACAGGTTCTCGAACGGCAGGTCCTCGACGATATCGAGCACGTCTCGGTACTCGCGCCACGTCAGGCGGCGGCTCAGCTCCGGGTCGTTCCACGCCTTATAGGCAGGGAAGTATTGATCCATGACGCTCAGGCCGATGTCCGAACCGAGCTCGCGGGCGATCCACTCCAGCACGTCCTTCGAGCCAGCATGCCCGTTCGGCATGATGAGATGGCGGATGATGAGCCCGCGGACGGCGATACCGTCGTCGTCGACGACGAGGCCGCCGACCTGGCGATACATCTCTTTGAGCGCGGCGCGGTTGTACTCGACGTAGTGGTGCATCTTGGAGGTCCGCAGCGCCTGGGCATTGTCGGAGTATTTGGCGTCGGGCAGGTAGATATCGACGACGCCGTCGAGAAGCTTGAGGGTGTGGATGTGCTCGTAGCCCGCGCAGTTGTAGACGAGCGGAATGCGCAGGCCGGCCCGGCTCGCGAAGACGAGCGCGGCGAGTAGCTGGGGCACGAAATGCGTCGGCGTCACCAGGTCGATGTTGTGAACGCCCTTCTTCTGCAGATACAGCATCATCTCGGCGAGCCGTTCAGGACCGACCCGGTGCCCGTTCCCCATCTGGCTTAGCCAGAAGTTCTGGCAGTATGAGCAGCGCGCCTGGCATCCGCCGAAGAAGATCGTGCCCGCGCCACGTGTGCCGCTGATAGGTGGCTCCTCGCGGCGATGGACATTCCACGAGCCAACGATGATCTCGGTCCCCGAATGGCAGGCCCCGGTCTTGCCTGCGATGCGGTCCACCGGGCAGTTTTGCGGACAGACGGTGCATTTGCGAAGCAGCTCCCAGGCGGCCTTCGCGCGCCGTTCGAGCTCGCCGGATTCGTAAAGGGCGAGATAGCTCGGATAGAGTGTCGTCATGCGGTCGGCGTCGTTTCTAGTCAGTCGGATGTGCGCTACGAGAGGAGATCTACTGTCTGGTGTGCTAGCAGAATACCCCGTCGCAGCGCTTTTCGCAGCGACCAGCGCTCGCCATTCACCTCAAGCACCGTGGAGCGCTGGCCTGGAGGCACGTCCCGAGCCGCCGCGAGAAGAGCGCGCAGCCACGCCTGAACGTCTGGGGGTGCGCTCTCGGGGAGGCGCGCCCCCGCCGCCGCGAGATACCATGAGACACGTCCGAGCACACCGTTCGCCGCGCTGGATCGGTCAATCACGTCTTCACACGACCACTCCAGCAGCGCTAGCAGCCAGTCGAGGTCGTCGCCTTCCACAGGGTAGGCGTCAGGCGCGAAGAACGCACCCATCCCAGATGGCGCCACGTCGTGTACTTCTGAGACGGCAACCTCATAGGGGCCGGCGATGACTGGTGTGTACTCGTCGTGCCGGGTGAGCCATGCGTGATACAGCGGAATCCGCGCCACCAGCGCTTGTAACGCGCCTTCGGTTGACGATGCGACGGCGAAGCATCCTGGCAGGTCGAGCAGTTGGGCCAGACAGGACCCGCCCGCATCGACCTCCAGGTAGGCGTCATAGATCGTGGCCACGCATCCTCCCCACACTCACCTCACCCGCACTCCTACGTGCCCCGGTCGCGCTACTCCACCAGCGCCCTTCGGAGCTCCACGATCTGGTCGCGGAGCGCGGCGGCGCGCTCGAACTCCAGCTCTTTAGATGCCCGCCGCATCTGGCTTTCGAGGTCCTTGATCAGACGCGCCACCTCGTCTTTCGGCATCACCGCGACCGAGACCTCGGAGTTGATGGCGTCCTGTCCTGCCGCTTCGGCGCGCAACCGGTCGGAGAGCGTGCGCACCTCCTTGCGGATGCTCACCGGCACGATGCCGTGGTCCTCGTTGTATTGCGCCTGGATATGACGGCGGCGATTGGTCTCCGAGATGGCACGCTGCATCGAGTCGGTGATGGTGTCGGCGTACATGATGACGGCGCCCTCCTGGTGACGCGCCGCCCGGCCAATGGTCTGGATGAGCGAGCCTTGTGACCGCAGGAACCCCTCTTTGTCGGCGTCGAGGATGGCGACCAGCGAGACTTCGGGCAGGTCGAGGCCCTCGCGCAACAGGTTGATGCCGACGACCACGTCGTAGACGCCGAGCCGCAAGTCGCGCAGAATCTCGATGCGCTCCAGGGTGTCAATCTCGGAGTGCAGGTAGTGAACTTTGATCCCCATCTCTTGCAGGTAATCGGCGAGGTCTTCGGCCATCTTCTTGGTCAGCGTCGTCACGAGCACGCGCTGTCCCTTGTCCGTGCGAGCCCGCACCTCGGCCAGTAGGTCGTCGATCTGTCCTTCGGTCTGCCTCACGCTGATCTCGGGATCGAGCAGGCCGGTCGGGCGGATGATTTGCTCCACCACCTGCGAGCTATGCTCGTACTCGAATGGCCCCGGCGTGGCCGAGACGAAGATCGCGTTGCGAACATGGTCGAGGAACTCGTCGAACTTCAACGGGCGATTATCCATTGCGGAGGGCAGCCGGAAGCCGTAGTCGACCAGCACCTGCTTACGCGCCTGGTCGCCATTGAACATGCCGCGCACCTGCGGGAGCGCGATGTGCGACTCGTCTACGACGAGCAACGAGTCCGGTGGCATGTAGTCGAGCAGCGTCCATGGCGGCTCACCAGGGCCGCGCCCCGCGAGGTGCCGCGAGTAGTTCTCGATGCCCGAGCAGATGCCTGTCTCACGCAGCATCTCGATGTCGAAGTTGGTGCGCTGGCGCAGCCGGGCGGCTTCGAGCAGCTTGCCCTCGCCGTCCAGCACCTTCAGCCGCTCGTCCAGCTCCGCTTCGATCTTGCGAATGGCGGCTTCGAGGCGTTCCTGCGTCGTAACCCAGTGCTTGGCCGGGTACACGTCGATGCGGGCGCGCTTGCCGAGAATCTCGCCGGTGAGCGGGTCGATCTCGACCATCCGCTCGA
>CAYRVF010000109.1:0-9812 GCA_964427535.1 uncultured Ktedonobacterales bacterium | reverse complement strand
GACGGGTAGATTTCGAGCACGTCGCCGCGCACGCGGAACTTGCCGCGCACGAAGCTGGTGTCGTTGCGCTCATACTGAATGTCGGTCAGGTGGCGCAATACGCGGTCGCGCCGCCGGGTCTCGCCGACCTTGAGGGTCAGCACGACCTCGCCGTACTCTTCTGGCGAGCCCAGACCATAGATGCACGAGACCGAGGCGACGATGAGCACGTCGCGCCGCTCGAAGAGGCTACGCGTGGCGGAGAGTCGCAGCTTCTCGATTTCTTCGTTGAGCTGGCTCTCTTTTTCGACGTACGTATCGGTCCGCGGAATGTATGCCTCTGGCTGGTAGTAATCGTAGTAGCTGACGAAATACTCGACCGCGTTATTGGGGAAGAACTCTTTGTATTCGGCGTAGAGCTGGGCGGCGAGGGTCTTGTTGGGTGCGAGCACGAGCGTGGGCTTCTGCACCTGTTCGATCACTTTCGCGACCGTGTAGGTCTTGCCACTGCCTGTCACGCCGAGCAAGGTCTGAAAGCGCTCGTTCTGTGCCGTTCCCGTCGCCAGCCGCTCAATTGCCCGTGGTTGATCCCCGGTAGGCTCAAACGGGGACACGACCTGAAAATCTGGCATTGTGCAACTCCATCTCGCGGGAAGGGACACCCCGAACGCATAGGCTACCCGCGATGAGCCCTGGCGCGCTCGCCGTGCCTCTACAGGCACAAGAAACCCGCGCCACACTGGGCGCGGGCCCATCTCTAGTATACCACGTGGAGCGCATGTTCAACCGAGGCAAATCCTGAAAATAGCCCGCGTAGCGGCCTCATCCTCCCCCTCCGCCTTGCCCTGACGAGGGGAAAGTCTGCTCTGGGCGAGGGGGCGGGCGAGGCATGCCGCGCCCCTTCAGTACGGAACGGATTGCCTATACGTGAAAGGTACCGCTCCGCGTACCCGGCCGGATAGCGGCCCCTCCCCTCTAAGGGGAGGGGGCAGGGGGAGAGGTTCTGCCTACCGAGCAGGCGTAGCGGTCGGCGTCGTCTCGGCTTCGATGCGCTTCTTGAGTGCTCGCAGATAGGTCTCGGCGCCGTCGATGTCGGTGTGCGCATAAGCGTCGAGGGTGATGGGCAACTGACTCAGATTCTGTTGCCATGCGGAGACGATGGATTGCAATGAGTTCAGGACGCCGATGGAGAGGTTGAAGCGCGCGAGATTCTCCTGGGCGTTGGTGAGTCCGATGGCAATGCCCGCGAGGCCATTCGAGCCGAGAAATGAGACCACACGTGCCACGGGCAGCACGATATACTTCACGCCCAGCCGTGTCACCTCGGCGACGCCGATCGCACCGTCGATCGTGATGCCCTCAAGCTGCGCGAGGTCGTTCAGGACGGCCTGCTTCCCGGCGTTCAGACCTGCCTGGAAGGCCCTCTGTGCCTCGGTCTCGGCAGTTTGCGTCACTGTCTGTGCGACGAAGGGCACTGCCGCCGCACCCGCGGCGCACACGCCAACGGCTCCCGTGGCGAGCAGTACACGTCGCCGAACGCGTCGCGATGGTGGCCGCCCGGTGCTCGTGGCGGCATCATATGGCGCGGCTCCGGATGCGAGCGCGCCGGGTCTCTGGTCCGCTTGCGTCATCCTGGTTCATCCTCTCGGGCTCATGTGTATCAACGTCTCGTCCTGATGCGGTGACGGATGTGTTTCAGGCCGATGTGCCTGGCACGGACCTCGCCCGGTGCATTTCCGTATCCGATCATTCCAACGAGCGACAAACCGACCAACCTGTCCTCGGCGCTGATATCACAATCAATGCCGGAAATGGCGCCGCCCGGTGAGAATCATGGTCATTCCATGCTTGTTGGCGGTGCGAATGGACTCGTTGTCACGAATGGACCCGCCAGGCTGGATGATCGCCGTGACGCCCGCTTTGGCCGCCGCCTCGACGCCATCCGGGAAGGGGAAATACGCGTCCGACGCGAGTACACTGCCCCGCGCCCGGTCGCTAGCGCGATCGACGGCGATCTGCACGCTATACACGCGGCTTGTCTGTCCGGCACCGACGCCGACGAGCATCAGGTTCTTCGCCAGCACGATGGCGTTCGACTTGACGTGCTGCACGGCCTTCCAGGCAAAGAGCAGATTGGTCGCCTCTTCGAGGGTGGGCTGCCGCTCGGTGACGACGTCGCGCTGGATTTCCTGCTCAGAGATCATGTCGGCGGTCTGCAGCAGGAGCCCACCACTGATGCGGCGCACATCCAGCCGGTAGGGGTCGTGCGCGTCGGTGTCGACAGTATCCGGGCCAATCGGCGTGTTGGTGGCCAGCAGGCGCAGATTCTTTTTCGCCTCCAGCACCTCGCGCGCTCCCTCGGTGTAGCCCGGCGCGATGATCGCTTCATAGAAGATCGGCGCGATCTCGGCCGCCGTCGCTTCATCCACCTCGCGGTTGAAGCCGAGGATGCCGCCATACGCGGAGACGGGATCGCCTGCGTGCGCGCGCCGGTAGGCATCGACCAGCGAGTCGGCGCAGGCGAGGCCGCAGGGATTGGTATGCTTGATGACGACGGCGGCGGGCACCTTGAAGTTGGCCACGACCGCGAGCGCGGCGTCGAGATCGAGCAGGTTGTTGAAGCTCAGCTCTTTGCCCTGCAGCATCGCCGCGCCGACGACCGACGGGGGAGTGGCGCCGTGCGCCGCGCCCTTCGCCTCGCAGTGTGACGGCGCACCGCCCCACTTATAGAGGGCGGCTGACTGGTGCGGATTCTCGCCGTAGCGGAGGGTCTGCATGCGGTGCAGCCCAAGCGTCAGCTCTCCAGGGAAGATCTCATCCGGCGTGTCGCGCCGCAGATATTCGGCAATTGCCGTATCGTACAACGCCGTATGCTGGAAGGCGACCGCGGCGAGACGGCGGCGCGTCTCAAGCGATGTCTCGCCGGAACCCTTCAGTTCGTCGAGCACCGTCATATAGTCATCCGGTCGCGCGACGACCGTGACCGCCGGGAAGTTCTTCGCGGCGGCCCGCAGCAGCGTGACGCCACCGATGTCGATCTCATCGAGCGTTTCGCCAAGGCCAGCGGACCCGCGCGCGACGGTTTGGGCGAACGGATAGAGGTTGCATACGACGAGGTCGACCGGCGTCATCCCGTGCTCGGCAAGCTCACGCATCTGCTCGGGGTCGTCGCGCCGCGCGAGAATGCCGCCGTGGACGGCCGGGTGCAGCGTCTTGACACGTCCGCCCAGAATCTCTGGAAATCCCGTGAGATCGGAGATGGGCTTCACCGGGACCCCCGCTTCGACGAGCGCTCTGGCGCTGCCTCCGGTGGAGTAGATTTCGACGCCGAGCGCGGCAAGCTCACGAGCGAAGGCCTCGAGGCCAGTCTTGTCAGATACGCTCACGATGGCGCGCATGTCTCGTCCCATCCTTTCTCGCGCGGGTGGCCACTGCCCTTACAGGCGTGCCATCACTGCCTTGCAGATGGCGCGGAGCGTCGCGAAGACGCCGTCTCCCGTGAGGGCCGATCCCTCGAACGCAGTCACGTGGCGGCGGTTGAGATAGCGGTCGAGCGTGGCTACCGGCACCGCCCCCGGCAGATCGCGCTTGTTCCACTGAATGACGAACGGAAAGTCACCCAGGTCCTTCCCCATCTGGCGCATATTGCGCTCAAGCTCGATGACACTCTGGAAGTTCTCTTCGAGCTTCTCAGGCGAAGAATCGGCCACGAAGACGATGCCGTCGACGCCGTTGAGCACGGCGACACGGGTCCGCTCATACAGCACCTGGCCGGGCACCGTGTACAGGTGGAAGCGGACACGGAAACCGTGGACCTCGCCGAGGTCAAGCGGCAGAAAGTCGAAGAAGAGCGTCCGCTCGCTTTCCGTGGCAATCGAGAGGAGTTCGCCGCGTGCGGGTTGCGGCGCCTGACGGTGGATGTATTGTAGGTTGGTCGTCTTGCCACAGTAGCCGGTGCCGTAGTAGACGATCTTACAATGAATTTCCCGGCTAGCGACGTTAATCAGTGCCATTAAGTGTTTAGTCCCGGAACAACAGATCGATGGTGTTTTCGACGGAATTGCGGAACTGGATGTTGACGACCTCGTCCTTCGTCTGGCTGCCGCTCGCCAATACGCGTTCGAGCACGCGCTCCAGCTCGTCGGTCGTCTTGCGGGCGAGCACTTTCACAAGGCCAATGTGGGTCTGCTTCTCGAAGACGATGACCAACAGCCACTGTTCGCCAACCAGGCTGGAGTAGATGCTCTCGTGGACGCCTTGCTGCAGAATGTTGCGGAAATCGTGTTCCCCGAGAATCTCGGCGACTTGCCGCGAAGACGAGAATGCGCCCGCGAGCAGCGCACCGAGCGCGACAACATCGCGCTGACCCTCCTGGCCCTGCGCGGAGATGAGCTGGCCGCTCTTATCGAGGAGCAACACATGGCTGGCGCTCGTATCGAGTGTGACACGTCCGAGAATGCGAGCGATATTGCCAAGCTCGCGCTCGGACACAATCACATTCGTCAATTGCTCCATGCTGCCCTCCCTCAGCACCACCCTGGCAGCCAGCGAGGGTGATTCAAGGCGCCGCCCTCGCGTGCGGAGGTCCACACCCTCCGAAAGCCTTCGTCATTATACGGCCTTGGCTGAGCCTGCGCTACTACTGGGTGCGATTGGGCATCTCGCTGGGAGCGGCGCCGAGCTGAAATTTGCGCCGTTCACGCAGAGAATGCAGAATCGCCGCGCGCAGCAGCTCGATCGCAACGACGTTCTCGCCACCTTCAGGCACGATAATGTCGGCGTAGCGCTTGGCGGGCTCGACGAACGCGAGATGCATGGGGCGCACCGTCCCCAGGTACTGGGTCACGACGCTCTCGACCGACCGTCCGCGCTGATCCACGTCGCGCTGCAGACGCCGGATGAACCGCAAGTCGGCGTCGGTATCCACGAAGACCTTGACGTCGAAGAGCGCGCGGAGGCGTGGCTCGGCGAAGATGAGGATGCCCTCGACGAGCAGGACCGGCCGCGGCTCCAGCAGCACCGTGTGTGGAGCGCGTTCATAGGCCGCGAAGTCGTAGATCGGCCGCTGGATGGCCTCGCCAGCGATCAACTGCTGAATGTGAGCGAGCAGCAGATCGTACTCGATGGCGTCGGGGTGGTCCCAGTTGACGGCGGCCTTCTCGCTCTCGCTCAAGGAGGCGTACTCGCGGTAGTAAGCGTCTTCCGGCAGGCGCACCACCCGCTCGCGGCCGACCGCCTCGGCGATAGCCCGTGCGACGCTGGTCTTGCCCGCGCCCGTCCCGCCTGAGACGCCGATGACTAGTGGCCGGTCGTGTGCCGCATGCTCCAACACCTGTGCACTCCCTCCGCGCCCGGCAGTGTCTGAGACCCTCTGCCGTCGCCAGCGCGGCCCGAACCGGTGAGAGTCTGTCGCTGGACGCGTGATAGGCCATTCTACAACACAGCGGGTGGGAGAATCGGGTGTCATGCTCTCGACACCCAAGCGAGCGCCTAGTGGCTGAGCGGGCCCATCGTGCGCCGCCGGTTTGACACCGGGACGTCGGCGCCCTGGACGACGAAACGCACGGGTATGATCTGGTCGCCGCCGTTGGTGCGCAGCGCGAGATGGCAGACGTACGGCCCAGGCGGCAGGTTGGTAGCGTCGATCTTCACACGCAGCGACTCGGTCCGTGCGTCCAGGGTATCGGGATCGGTTGTGAGACACCGCAGGTTCGTCTCGGTCCGCCCGTGCAGTGTGCCGCCGCCGCGGTTGCCCACCTCCAACATCAGCGACGTGCTGCTGTTGACGGCGATAAACCCGGCATCCAGACGCAGCGGCCAGACATAGAGGTGCGGCTGACGGACGGATGGCATGCCGGTCTGCCTGCTCGACGCGCTCGGTGAGGGCACCGGACCGCTCGTCACTCGCGGCAACGGGGCCCCAGGCATTGGCGCTGCCGTCGCGCGCGGTGAGGATGAAGACGGGACCGGTCTCGCCGTGGTGCGTGGGAACGTCGGCGCCTGTGACTGTTTCACGGCCCAATCGAGCGCCTGACGCATGTGCCGGGCGGAGGTGAACCGCTCGGCAGGCTGCAGGCTGAGCGCCTGGAAGATCACGCGCTCGACCAGCTCGGGCACGCTCGGGCTGATGTTGCGAATCGGCGGCAGCGCGCGGCCAGCCATCCGCAACGGCGCGGACTCGGGCACGCGCCCGGTAAGCAGGTGATACATCGACGCGCCCAGCCCATACAGATCGGAGCGCACTTCTGAGTGCGCGGCGTATTGCTCGGGTGGCGCGTAGCCGTCGGTACCGAGCTGCGAGGTGTCGCGCTGGCGGGAAGGATGCAGCCAGCGGGCGATGCCGAAGTCGATGAGCTTGAGCGTGCCCTCGGGTGTGAGCATGACGTTGGGGGGCTTGAGGTCGCGATAGATGATAGGTGGCTGTTGCGCGTGCAGGTAGGCCAGCACATCGCAGAGCGCCATTCCCCAGCGTGTCACATCGATCCAGGCGAGCGGCCTGCCGGCCTGCATCATCTCGTCTTCGAGGTTGTGGCCCGGCACGAACTCCATGACGAGATAGTGCTTGTCGTCGTCGATGAAGATATCGTAGACCTTGGCCAGCGCCGGGTGCTCCAGGTGCGAGAGCATCTGCGCCTCGCGCACGAAGCCCTTGATGGCCTTGTCGCGCTCCTCAGGCGAGAGATCGGCGTCGCTCATCTCTTTGAGGGCGCAGCTCTTGTGCCCGTCGGCGGTGTCGATGGCCTGGTAGACGGCGCTCTGTCCGCCCTGGGCCACCTTCTTCAGGATGAGGTAGCGGTCGTGTATGAGGGACTGTGGCGGAAGTAGGCCAGTTGGCAGGCGGGAGGCCAACGGCTGCGATCGCTGCTGGCGCACTGGCGCTCCGCAATCCGGACAGAAACGCGCCCCGGTTGGGAGGTCTCTGGCACATTTCTCACACTGCGCCGTAGACTCCATGCTTCTCCCCCTGCCGCCACCCGGCATCTCGCCCGCGTGCTGCTGCTCGCGTCCGCGTATAGTTGCTCGCCTGCATGTCGCGCGGCCATTGTAACATACCTGCCTGCTCTCTCCCTCACTTCTTGTCGCGACCGGCCAAAACGGATGAGCACAGGAGGGCTATCCACGATCATCGCTTGCCTCTTCTCTTGTATGACAGGCGGAGATGTGATACACTACTATGTGATACCCCCGAAGTAGGCAGAACCCAGAATACATCGCATCTCGTGATGGTTTGGGGGCGCACGGAGCGCCACCTGCTGAAGTGGGGGTTGTGTTTAGACATAGTGGAGGTTTCGCTATCAACAGGGATTTTCGAGGGGATAACCGCCCTCGGGAAACGCGGGTGAATGAGCGCATACGCGCACGCGAGGTGCGACTGATCGACGACGACGGCAAGGTCATTGGCGTCATGTCATCGGGTCAGGCACTGGCGATCGCGCGAGAGCGCGGAGTGGACCTCGTCGAGGTCTCCCCACTGGCTGTGCCGCCGGTCTGCAAGCTGATGGACTGGGGCCGCTTCAAGTACGAGCAAGCCAAAAAGGAGAGCGAGGCCCGCAAGCATCAAAAGACGGTCGAGCTCAAGGAAATCCGCATGCGACCCCGCACCGACGAGCATGATCTGGCCGTCAAGGTGCGGAAGATTGAGGAGTTCCTCGGCGACGGCGACAAAGTGAAAGTCGGCGTGCTGTTCCGTGGGCGCGAACTGGCGCACCCGGAGCTCGGTCGGGTCCTGCTGGACAAGGTCGTCTCGGAGTTGAAGTCTGTCGCCGTCCTGGAGCGTCCGCCGCTCATGGAAGGCAAGATGATGTCGATGATCATGTCGCGTGCGCCAGGTTGGGAGCCGCAGAAGAAGGCTGCCCCGGCACCACGTGAGCGCAAGAGCGCTGCTCGGGAGGAGGACGCTTCCGATAGTGCCGCTTCTGAGAGCGACTCCGCGCAGAACGTCGAATCAGCCGCGGCGACCGAGAACGCCACACCCGTGATGTAGCAGGTAGCAGCGGCGCTTCTGGAAGGCACTGGAGCGTCGCATCATGAAGACGCATTGGTGAAGGCGCGGCCTCTCCGCTGTTATGGAGGCCGCGCCTTTGTATGTCTGGAATGAGGAATCGCGGCCGGTCAGCCCGCGTGCTTGAATCCGGCGGCGAGCATCGTCAACGGCTCCGCTTTGCGTAGGACACCAGCCCCGATTACGCGTCCGAGCAGCACCGTGGAGTCGCCCGCGGGCATCTCGTTCTCGACCTCGCACTCGACCCATGCTGCGCCCTCGGTGATATATGGCGTACCGTTCTCGGTGCGCTCGAACGTCACCTCGGTGATCTTTTCGGGGTGTCGGGCATACGGCTTGCCGAGGAGCCCTGCGAGGTCGCGCTGGTCCGCGCTGAGCACGTTGACCGCGAAGTGCCGGGTGCCACGAATGATGCCGAGCGAGGTGGACGTGTTCTCGACGGAGAGCGCAAGTAGCGGCGGATCAAACGAGACCTGCGTGAGCCAGTTGGCGGTGAAGGCGTTCACGCGCGTGCCCTCACCACTGGTGATGGCGTAGAGACCATACGTGAAGAGGCGTAAGGCCTCCTTCTTGGCGGCTTCGTCCATTGTCATGCGCGGGCGGGCAGTGCGAGAATACGCGCTGTGCCGTCCGCGTCCTCCTTCCTGAGCGCGACGACGGTGAGAGTGTAGAGAGCGAGTGCGATCTAGGCTGCTCGCCGCGCCGTCGCACACGAGGCGAGCAGCCGTGCTGGTGATATTGTGGCACACATCCCGTGCCCGACGTCACCCGCACCTCCCTTGCCGCGGTGTTCTGCTTTTGGGCCACTCCGCATTTGGCCTCGCCACTACAGAACAGGACACAGGCCGCATATGGTGGCGGCAGGTATTATCCCATGCGGGCGCGGGTTCCCAGCTTGCTGGCCTTGACCCCCTCCTAGGCGGCGTGGCATACTATATCCGAGCGGCATAGTAAGAATTACATCGGCGGGTGTGGTTGGTGCTCCGCGAGAGCGAAGCGCATCCGCGCGGACGTTTAGCGGTACCTCCGGCGTGCGGGCGCGCGTGCGGGTGCCCGAGCCGCCGCCCGAGTTTCTCAATTGGAGGCGAAAGCGTGAGCACGGAGACGGACGTCGGCCTTGAGCTAGACGAGTATAAGTGGGGCTTTCACAAGCCGGAGAATTACGTCTTCAAGTCGCGGAAGGGGCTCTCTCACGAGATCGTCGAAGAGATCTCGGAGATGAAGGGCGAGCCGAAGTGGATGCGCGACTTCCGGCATAAGAGTCTCGATTACTTCCTCAAGCGCCCGATGCCGACCTGGGGCGGCGACCTCAGCAGCATCGATTTCGACGACATCTACTACTACATCAAGCCGACCCAGCAGGCCGGTGCGACCTGGGAAGAATTGCCTCAGGACATCAAGGACACCTTCGACGCGCTGGGCATCCCCGAGGCGGAGCGAAAGTTCCTCGGCGGCGTCGGCGCGCAGTATGAGTCTGAGGTCATTTATCACAAGGTGCGCGAAGACCTGGAGAAGCAGGGCGTCATCTTCGTCGACCCGAACACCGCCCTGCGCGAGCACGAAGAGCTGTTCCGCAAGTACTTCGCGACGGTCATTCCGCCGAACGACAACAAGTTCTCGGCGTTGAATAGCGCAGTGTGGAGCGGCGGCAGCTTCATCTACGTGCCGAAGGGCGTGCGGGTGGAGATTCCGCTGCAGGCCTACTTCCGCATCAACGCGCGCAACATGGGCCAGTTCGAGCGCACCCTGATCATCGCCGATGAAGACTCGTACGTTCACTACGTCGAGGGCTGCACGGCGCCGACCTACACATCGGACAGCCTGCACAGCG
>CAYRVF010000108.1:0-17212 GCA_964427535.1 uncultured Ktedonobacterales bacterium | reverse complement strand
GCGCCTACGCCAGTGACGGCTACCATATTCCGGACGGCTATGCCTGCTACGCTCCGGTTCAAGCGCTCACGGATTCCGTCATCTCAGCGGATGTCGAGCAAGTAGCAGGGCCAACGCACTGGTATTACGGCATCCTCTTCCGTCATAGTAGCGGCGACGAGAATGAGTATGCGTTTTATATCGCGGCGGATGGCGCGTGGAAGTTCTCGAAGTTCACGAACGGCCAGCGCAGCGACCTCACGGCGGATATGTACAATCAGGCCATCCACACGGGCCTCAACGTCGTCAACACACTCTCGGTGCGCGCCGCAGGATCGCACTTCACCCTAATCGTAAACGGCCAGCAGGTCGGCAACGTCGAGGACGCGACATATTCGGGTGGATTCTGTGGTGTCGTCGGAAACTCCGAAACAGGAGTCCAGATCGTCGTCAAGCGCTTTACCGTATCGAAGCCCCAGTAACACAGTTTGCGCTACTGTCCGCCTATACTCCGGCCCGCAAGGCCGCCTTGGCGGCGAAGTAGCCGCACATGCCATGTACACCGCCCCCCGGCGGCGTCGCGGAGGAGCAGAGGTACAGTCCCTTCACGGGCGTGGCATAGGGGTTCGAGATATCGGGCGTGACGACCGGGCGCGTGAAGAACTGCCACAGATCCTGCACGCCGCCGTTGATGTCGCCGCCGACGTAGTTGGGATTGTAGGCCTCCATCTCGGCGGCGGTCATGGTGTGCCGGGCGAGGATGCGGTCGCGGAAGCCGGGTGCGAACCGCTCGATCTGCGACTCGATGCGCTCGGTCATATTCACCGTCGAGCTATCGGGCACGTGGCAATAGGCCCAGACTGTCTGTTTCCCATCAGGTGCGCGCGAGGGGTCGAAGAGGCTCTGCTGCGCGAGCAGCACGAATGGTCGCTCAGGCGCGAACCCGAGCCAGACCTCATGCTCGCACGCGGCGATCTCCGACAGCGTCCCTCCGACGTGCACCGTTCCGGCCAGCGCGCACTCCGGCGCGGTCCAAGGGATGGGGCCGTCGAGCGCGAGGTCGAGCTTGAAGACGCCCGGCCCATAGCGGTAGCGCTCGAGCCTGCGCTTGTAGCCCTCGGGCAGACGCTTCCCCGCGAGACACAGCAACTGGCGCGGCGTCACGTCGCAGAGTACGGCCCGCGTGGCCGGCAGCTCGTCCAGCGAGGTGACCGTCAGGCCCGTGACGATCTCGCCTCCCAAGGAGCGCAGGTAGGCCGCCATCGCGTCGACAATGCACTGCGACCCTCCACGCGGCAGCGGCCATCCCACAGCATGCGCGATGCTCGCCAGCACCAGCCCAAAGCCCGCCGACGGCGATTTTTCCAGCGGCAGCATCGAGTGCGCGGCCACCCCCGCAAAGACCGCCCGCGCGCGCTCCGCCTTGAAACGGTGTGTCGCCAGCCCCTGCGCCGACCGTAT
Source organism: uncultured Ktedonobacterales bacterium (assembly GCA_964427535.1). Taxonomy (GTDB): domain Bacteria; phylum Chloroflexota; class Ktedonobacteria; order Ktedonobacterales; family JADMIN01; genus CAYRVF01. Next base: position 15,772 of record CAYRVF010000108.1, on the reverse strand, counting down.
CGCCTCCAGCCCGAACCGCGCCAGCTCAAGGGACTCCAGCGGATGCCGGATCTGATGCAGAATCCGCAGCGGCCCGAGAATGCCGTCGGCGATGGCATCCCAATGCGAGACAAACGGCCCCATCAGCGACTCATACGCCGCGGCATCGACTCCTAACCCCTTCGCGGTATCCTCCACGGAGCGCCGCAGCACGACCGCCGAGCCATCTGGTAGGGGATGCGCGAGGGGTAGGTCAGGGTCGATCCACTCCAGGCCATAGTCGTCGAGGGGCAGCGAGCGAAAAAACGGCGAGCTCACGCCGAGCGGATGAATCGCCGAGCAGATGTCATGCACGAAGCCAGGCAGCGTCAGCTCCGCCGACCGGCTGCCCCCGCCGATCGTGTCCCGCGCCTCATAGACGATCACCGAGCGCCCCGCGCGGGCGAGCGTGATGGCGGCGGCGAGGCCATTCGGCCCCGACCCGACGATGGCCGCGTCGTACGCGGAAGATGCGCTTCTACTCGTGACGCCACCTCGTCTTCTACGTATCCCAGTCTGCTCGCCAGCTATCGCCCCCGGCGCATCCAGCGCATGGGCGTCGAGAGCGAGTAGAGCGTCGTCCGGACGGCAGCGTTCTGCCAGATGTTGCGTGCCTCGTTCCACTGGAGACGAGGGTTCACACAGACGATGCGCATCTCCACGCGCACGTCATGTATGTCGAAGCGCTCGGCCACCGCCTGTAGCGTGTGCTGCCAGAAGCGGCCTTCCAGCGGGGATTACACTGGTCCAGCCGCGGCGACTGCCTCCGCCTCTGTGTCATAGAGGCCGATGGCTTCGTTCAGCCGTGTCAGCTCGAAGATATGCTTGTAGTGGTCGCTGAGGCCGTAGGCGAGCATGCGCTGCTTCTGCCGGTTCACCCGGATCAGCAGAGTGACGAGCAGGCCGATGCCGCTACTGTTCATGTACTCCAGACCGGTGAAGTTCAGGATGAGCGTGCGAATCGTCGGCGAGCTGGCCTGCGCGTAGGCCTCCATCAAGACTCCCTCCGCGAACGACGAGACATCCCCCTGAATATCGATGATGCTGGTCGTTTGAGACACGCGGCGCACGTTCATTTTCACGTTCGCTTCTGGCATCGGCACCCGTCCTCTTTCTCTGTGGACCCTGACGCTCTCCATCGCCCACACCGCTTCCGCGTGGACGCATCATACATCCCGGCGTTCCCACTCTGCCGCCCCGCTAAGCGCGCGGTCCCACCACTGCGAGGCCAGCGGCACGACACCCAGCTCGCGCGCGATCTGCCGCGCCGCGATGCCGACGACCGCCGCGAAGGTGGGATACGCCAGCTCCAGCTCGGCAAGCTGCTCGACCCACATATCCGCGGTCATGCCTGCCGCGATGATATGCATGATCTCGACCGCCTGCTCGCCGACGATGTGCGCACCCAGTAGCCGGTGCGTTGACCGCGAGACGATCAGCTTGCAGAACCCTTCGGGGTGTCCGTCGATCACCGCGCGATCGACGCTCGCAAATGGCGCCACCGCGACCACACAGTCTTCCTGTGCGCGCGCCTGCGCCTCGGACAGCCCAACACTGCCGTATTCGGGATCGGTGAACCCGCCGTGCGGGACGATATGGTGTCCGGAGCGCCCACCTGGCCCGAGCAGCGCGCTCTCCGCGGCGAGCGTGCCCTCGGCCAGCGCGCTCTGCACCAGCATCATCCGGCCAGTGACGTCGCCGGCCGCGAAGATATGCGGCGCCGTGGTCTGCAGCGAGTCATTCACCCGGATGTAGCCTCGTACGGTTTCGATGCCCACCGCGGCGAGATTCAGCTCGTCGGTGTTCGCTTGCCAGCCAGCGGAAATCAACACTGTATCCGCGTCGAAAGCGTGTTCGGCGCCGTCCTGCGTGTAGACCAGACGGAGGCCCTCACCTGCGTGCTCGATGCGCTCGACACCGCTGATGCTCGTCACGATGCCAATGCCTCGCCGCGCGAACGCCTGGGCGATGCCCTCGGAGACGTCCGCGTCTTCCACGCCGAGCAGCCGGGGGCCAAGCTCCAGCACCCGCGCCTCAGTGCCAAACGCGGCGAAGATCGAGGCGAGCTGGCATCCGGTAGCGGCGCCGCCGACGAGCACCATCGACCGAGGGAGCTGCCGCATCGACCAGACGTCGCTGTGTGTCAGGGCATGCTCGCTGCCGGGAAAGCTGAGCCGCCGGGCGTGCCCACCCGCCGCCACGATAATCTTCTCGCCGCTCACGCTCGTCCCGTCGTCGCACTGGATTGTATGCGCGTCGACGAAGCGCGCGCCGCCGCGCTCGAATAGCTCGACCTCCATCTCGGCCAGATGGTGCCGGAGTTGCTTCTTCTCGTGGATTCGCAGGACCATGTCCTGCGCGGAGGCCAGCAGCCGGGGAAAGTCGACGGTTGGCGCTTCGCCGACGAGACCGTACCGCCCAAATTGTTCCGCCTCGCGGACGAGCCGTGCCGCGTGCGCCAGCACTCGCGTCGGCACGCAGCCGTCGTTCGTGCAGGTGCCGCCGAGGGCGCCGCGCTCCACCAGCGCGACTCGCGCACCCAGCTCGCGCGCCCGGAGCGCCGCGGTCACGCCCGCCGGTCCGCCGCCGAGAACTACCACATCAAACACCGACGACCTCCTCCCGCGGCGCGCACTCTCCCGGCACGCCGGGACGATCTCACTGGACGCATGGCTACACCGTATGCATACACGAAATGGCGGCTGTGGCAATGCTTATTTGTGCGTATCGGACGAGTCACCCGGCGTAGCGGAACCCTCCGGGCTATCGTCGAGCGCCTGGATGAGCTCTAGCGTATGGAAATGGCCGGAATCCGAGACATGTACCTCGTCGACGAGATTGCGGATGAGAAATATTCCCCACCCGCGTGGCGATTGCAGGCCGGCGAGCTTGGCATCCAGATCGGGAACGGCGCCCTCAGGTATCTCCGCTCCCAATTGGGACTCGCCGCCCTCGTCGGTGATGCGCACAGCCACAGCTGAGGCCGAGGCGAGCACCCGCAGCGTGACGGGCAGGTCGGGCTGGTAGTGATTGCCGTGTTCCATCGCGTTCATGGTGGCTTCGCCAACCGCGGTCTTGAGCTGTTCCAGACGACTAGGTCGCAGCGGCAATTCACGCACCACCTCGACGACGCGCGCGATCGCCTGCCGTTCGTTTCCCGGCGCGCTCGGCAGTGTCCACTCGTCGAGTGTGCGCCAGAAGGCGTCATCTGTCTGTCCATGGTCAGCATTGCCGTCCGACGCGGAAGTTTGCGCCGTCATGTCAGTTCCGTCGCCTTCCTGCTCGTCCGCATGCTGCAGCGTCACGAGCGTGATGTCATCCTCCTGCTCCCACTCGGGTCCCGTGAACGACGCCAGTTCTTGCAGGAGATACAGTGTGAGCGGGCTGCCGTCCGTGTGCGTGCCGAGCAGCGCCGACAGGCGGGGGAATCCGAACATATCGCGTGCGGGATTATGCGCCTCGACCAGTCCGTCACTGTAGAACAGCACCATATCGCCCATCTGCAGTGTCGCCTCGCGTTCGTCGTACGTCATGTCGGGCATGAGGCCGAGCGGCATCCCGCGCGCCATCAACTCACGCACACGTCCATCCGCCGCGCTCCGGTGATAGGGCACGTCTTGCCCCGCATTGGCAAAGCGCAGCACGCCAGTGGCCGGGTCGAGTATCGCGTAGAAACAGGTGACGAACATGCCAGATGGCAGGTCGGCGCACAGGAGGTCGTTCACCTGGGCCAGCACCTGCCCCGGGGTCGCGCCAGGCTGCACTCCCACCGCTCGCAGCATACTGCGGGTGGTCGCCATCACCAGCGCTGCCGGAATGCCTTTATCGGTCACGTCGCCGAGCACCAGCCCAAGCCGCCCATCTGGCAACTGCAGGAAGTCGTAGAAGTCACCGCCGACCTCACGCGCGGGCTGGTAATAGGTCGCGATGCGCCAGCCTGCGAGCGCCGGCACGGTCTTCGGCAGCAGCGCCCCCTGGATGCGCCGCGCCGTCTGCAACTCTTGCTCCACTCGGTCACGATGCTGTGCGATGACATCTTGCTCGTGGTCGTGCAGCGCGATGTTGAGCGCGGGCGACACGACGTCGGCGAGGGCGATCAGCAGCGCCCGCTCGTCGAGCGTGTAAGGCATGCCGCCAGCGGGCTTACCGAGGGCGAGCAGCCCCACGATCTCACCCCGGCTCACGAGCGACACCGCGATCTGCGCCTTTCGTGTTTGCAGCGTCCGCGCCGCCTCAGAGTCCGCCGTCAGCCGGGGCAGATCCACAACACTTTGCCGGCGCACCAGATATGGTCGCAGCGTGTCGCCGGGCGGGAGCGTCAGCGTCAGCTCCGCAGCCGAGGTGACAGCTGTCGTACCCGCCTGCCGGTGCAGTTTCACCTCCGGCAACGATGCAACAATCGCCTCGGGCGCGCCCCTCGCGGATTGAGCCCTAGCGTCGGAGACGTCCGGCCCGCCCCGTGACGCCAGGAACTGCACCGGAGACACATCGAGCAGCGGCGGTGAGGCTGCGCCGCCCGTCGCCTGCGCGCGCAGCCAGAGCGTCACGTCGGCCGGCTCGAACGCCTTCTGCAGCCCGATCACCAGGCGCTGGCTGAGTTGATCGAGGTGGCCGCTCTCGTAGAGTGTGGCGCGCACCGTGTCGAGCACTCTCGCCGCGTCATACCGGCGACGGAAGTAGCGCCGGTCAACGTTGGTCTGGATCTGCTCGCGCAGCGGCCGGAACAGCGACCACAGCAACAGGGCGAGCAACAGGATGAACGGCACGTAGACGAGCGTGGGCAGCCCAACGAAGTCTGGAAATAACAGTACCAGCCCGGCAAGACACACGCCGTAGACAAGCAGCAGCGCGGCAGTCAGCGGAATATAGACGAGCACTCGGTTGCGGATCGCGTCGACATCGTACAGGCGTCTGCTCACCTGCGCAAACCCGGCCACCGGCGGCACCAGGACCACAATCAGGTAAAACAGCGAACGCACGATCCCCAACACGGGAGACGGCGGATTCAGCGCCAGCACGCCCGAGATCAGAAAAAGGACGAAGCTCGCCAGCAGCACCACCACCGTCGACATCGCCGCGCCGTACCGCCAGCGCGACCAGAACTCCTCGGCGCCTGAACGTGTCCCCGTGGCGTTCAGCTCACGGTAGCGGGCGTAGATTTGGGGCACGACACCGATCAGAATGATCATCACGCTTGGCACGTCGCGTATCACATCCAGCGTCCCGATGAGAGCAGGCATGGTTGGTGGGGTAAAGTCCGACTGGCGTGTGGTCTGCGAGGGAAACAGTGGCGTGAGCTCCGCGAAGGCATAGATGATCGTCAGCAGACGTACCCAACGACCGGCGTACTTCGGATCAGGAAAGAGGTAATAGTACAGCGCGAACAGCACGACCAGCGGCGCGGTCAGCATCGGTTGTAGCAGCGCGAAGCTGTTATCAACGATGTACAGGTTCGCCGCCGCGAACGAGGCGAGAAAGAGGCCGCTATAGAGCGACAGCAAGTGCTGAGGTGTGGCGTGCGTGCGCCGGCGGAAGACCAGCACGACGATGACCCAGTAGATCAGCGCCGCCGCGGCAGTGACGAGCAGCCAGTGGACGGCAAAGGCGATCCCCGGCGTGTTGGGAGGCTGTAGCTCTCCGGGCGTGTTCGCGGCTGCGGTGGCCGCGGAAGCCGGATTGAGCCACATATGCTCGGACATTTGCATCGTCCTTGCTCCTCGACCACTACACCGCGTCGTCCGCGCAGACGGCGCACGCGACTGCACTCTTTCGCTTCGCACTACCAGTAGACTACCACTCCTGGGGCCAGCGACAAGAGGGCACGCGGCAGCCGTTGTCCACCGCTGGCGGGCACCCCCATCGCGTCTCGCACTGAGGCCGGAAAATGCACGAGGAACGTAGCCAGATAGCAGGCCACGTTCCCCACATGCATGTGCTAGAAGTATCGAGCGGAATGCCAGTTACCGTATGAGCGACTCGTAGTCGGCGGTGAGTCTGTTGAGCCCCTCACCGATGAAGGCCCCGACGACGCCCAGGTTGTCCAGCGCGAGGGTCGCCTGCGTCGTCAGATGCAGGAACTCCTCGCTCGTGCGAATGCCGTTCAGTTTGTCTGGCTCGCCACGGAGCAGCACGAAGCCCTGTAAGTCGCCGCCATGCGGCTCAAGCAGCACCGCCTCGAAGTTTTCGATGGTACCCTGCTGCTGCAGCCGGGTGTAATACTGGATCGCCTCGTTGAACAGTTGGAGGGCTTTTTGCTCGCGGCCTCGTGCGGGGGTTCCCCAACCAATGAAGAGCGCTGCGCTTGCCATCGCACACCTCCTATCTGACAGGCGACACACTGATAGGTCTGGGTGGCAGCACAAAGCACACCAGATTGCACGCCATCAGGGTGGTGAGACGGGCGGCTGAGGAGGCTGCGCACGTCATGTGGAGTGGCTGTCACGACACGCGCCGTCTGGGCCGTCACGCCACACTCCCACGCCGTGGCTGGTCGCCATCGACTGGAGCCGGTCGTATCTTGGCGACCTGCTTGTAAACCGTGACGGTGCCACTCGCGTAGTCGATCGTCATGCGGCCAAACTGGTCCCAGATGTCCGAGCCCATGAGCCCTTCGAGCCGCGGGCCGCCGGAACCAGTGGGCAGCGCCGAGGCGCCGATCGACATGTTGGGCAGGCGAATCGGGCCGATGTGCCAGTTCCGAACGTCGACCGGTACTTCCTGAGTGGTGCCGCCCACGCCTGATATCGGCTGGCTCGACCCCGTGCGCGGCAGACCGAGTCGCTGCGCTAGCGACCGCGCAATCAGCGACGTCGACGCACCCGTATCGAGCGCGAAGGTGTACGGTCCTTGACTCTCGATGGTGACCGGCAGCAGCACAAGGGTCGCGTTGTTCGGACCATGGATGACGTTGGCCCGGACGGATATGCCGCTGCTCGTGCTGGTGCTCACGCTCCTCTGGCTGCCTGGAACAGTAACCGTGCATCCATCGAGCGCGAGCACCATCAGCGCGGCGAGCACTCCCGCGTAGAACCGGCCCACCACAAAGCCCGACCGCGCGCGCCGCATGCTCCGGCTCACGAATGTCGTCATCTCCTGGAGCTCCTTGAACGGTTAGCGTGCGGGTGTCGTGCACCCTCACGGAATCCTTCCGCTTCTCGCCCGGCTCCGTTCGCAGCGAAGTGTGTGCCAACTAGCACGCATGCTGCCGTCTGCGCGCGGTCTACTGGCATCATGCGGAGGTCTGAGCATGCTCTATGCCGCACAGATCACACCGGCCTGACCGCCACAGCAGAGCCTCTCGCTTCCCCGGCACGGCGAGTTGGAGTACACTGCGCGCAGCGGACCAGGCGCCAGTGAAGCTGCCACAGATTACGCTCGCCATAGACCACACCACTGCGAAGGAGGAGAGGCATGATCGACTTCACGCTCACCGAGGAGCAGCAGGCGATGCGCGACCTCGCGCGCACCTTTGCCGAGCAGGAGATCCGTCCCGTCGCGGCAGAGCTGGACGAGCGCGAGGAGTTCCCGTGGGAGCTGGTCCGCAAAGCGGGCGAGCTGGGGCTGACGACCTTCGCCTTCCCAGAGGAGCTCGGTGGCCTGGGCATAACCGACGAGCTGACCAATTGCATCATCACTGAGGAGCTCGCACGTGGCTGCGGAGGTGTGGCGACCGTCCTCGGCGGCACGCACCTGGCGAGCATCCCCATCTTACTGGCGGGCACCGACGAACAGAAGCGGCGCTTGCTCAAGCCCGTGGTCGAGCGCAACGGCCTCTGCGCGATGGCGCTCACGGAGCCGGAGGCTGGCTCGGACGTCGCCTCGATGACCACCACCGCCATGCGCGACGGCGACGCCTACGTGCTCAACGGAGCCAAGCGGTTCATCACGAACGGCGGCATCGCCGATCTCTACGTCGTCTTCGCGTCGGTTGACCGCACACTCGGCCACCGGGGCGTCACGGCGTTTCTCGTCCCTGGCGACACGCCCGGCCTTAGCGGCGGCAAGAAGGAACACAAACTCGGCATCCGCTGCTCGCACACCGGCGAGGTGCTGCTCGACGACGTGCGCGTCCCGGTGGCGAACCGGCTCGGCGAGGAGGGCAGCGGCTTCAAGCTGGCGATGACCATGCTCGACCGCTCCCGACCGATGGTCGCGGCGATCGCGCTGGGTATCGCGCAGGCGGCGTATGAGTACGCTCGTGACTATGCGAAAGAGCGCGTGCAGTTCGGCAAGCCCATCGCCGCAAACCAGGGCATTCAGTTTCTGCTGGCCGACATGGCGACCAAGGTGCAGGCCGCGCGCCTGATGACGTGGTGGTCGGCGAAGGTGACGGAGACAGGCCGGCCCTTCCTCTACGAGAGCAGCATGGCCAAGAACTTCGCCTCCGACGTCGCGATGGAGGTCGCCACCGACGCCGTGCAAATCTACGGCGGCTACGGCTACATCCGCGAGTATCCCGTCGAGAAGCTCTTCCGCGACGCCAAGATCACCCAAATTTACGAGGGCACCAACCAGGTGCAGAAGATCGTCGTCGCGCAGAACATTCTCAGGTAGTCTCTGACGGTTAGGCTGAGTATCAACCCTACGCGGGCTTGCGGGCGAGCAGGTAGGCGCGCTCGCTTTGGTGTTCGACCACGGGCGCGTAGGGTTGGCGCACCAGCGTGGCCTCGACGACGAACCCTGCCGCCTCGAGTTGTGCCTGAATCTCGCGCGGCTGGAGGAAGTAGAAATCGAGCGACACCGGCTGATCCCACCAGTCGTCCAGATGCCTTCGCTCGTCGCCGACGTGAAACGCCAGGAGAGCCATGCCCCCCGGCCGCAACACTCGAAAAAACTCCGAGAGCGCCTGTGGTCGCGCGTCCGGCGGCACGTGGATGATCGAGTAGAAGGCCACGATGCCGCCCCACGCGGCTTCCGGCGCGTCGAGCGCGAGCATCGAGCCTTGCTCGAAGCGAATGCCAGGGTTGAGCCGCTGAGCGACCGAGACCATCTCGGGCGAGAGATCGATCCCAAGGACCTCGGCGCCCTGCTCGTGCAGGTAGCGCGCGACATGGCCCGGTCCACAGCCGACATCGGCGATAGGGCCGAGCGCACCAACCTCTTCTTTCAGACTCGTGAGAAGCGCCCGATCCAGCGGCTTGCCCTCCAGCTCGCCCGCGATGTGTGTGGCGTATTCCGAGGCGACCCGATCGTAGCTCGCGCGCGTGCTCGCCAGCGCATCCGACTCCCCCGCCATCCGCTGCCCCCTTCCTACGTCGTGAACGATCGCCCCTTAGATACTAGGCGCACGAGCTAGGCGCCCTGACGCAGCGCGCGAATGGCCTTTGCATAGTCGCCGCGCGGTGCAATCGCCGTCACCACGGTCGAGAAGGCATTGAAGACGACCATCGCGACGAAGAAGATCGAGCCACCCGGAATACCGCTGAGCCAGGCATACAATCCAACCGCGATCGAGCAGACGGCAGTGGAGGTCTCACCAGCGGCGAACATCAGCGCTTTAGCAATGGGACGAGCCCGCTGCATACTCGCCTTCTCCGTCATCGCCGTGAAGGTCGGCAGCGCCTGCATCAGCTGGCGCAGAACCGGAGGATAGTTCTCTGGGTGGTCCGTGCCGCGGACCCCATACGCGCGAAAGCGAATACCGACGAGACGCCCGACGCTATAGTGAGCCAGCGCATGGCAGCAGATGTAGATCGACAGCCAGCCGACAAGCAGGATTACAACTCGCGCGGGCGCCGCGATCGACAGCCGCGCATCAGCATACAGCATGACCACACCGGCTACAAGTCCCGCGATTTGCAGCGCATTGCCCGTGGGAATCGAGAGTCGCAGCCAGAAGGGCGGGCGTGGTGGCGGCACGGAGCGCCGTGGCCCCAGATGTGTCGGCGCAGTCACGTCCCCATGCGTGTCGTCGATCATTGGGAACGCCTCCTTGGACTAGGTCAGTCCCATGGTCGTAACAGACAATGATTCGACAGCGTGCACCTCGAACTATGCCGGCGAGACACCGAAGATTGAAACGTCGCGCGCGGGGTGGAGACCCCGGTCGTTGGCGTCTTGAGTCGGGGTCGAGATGCTGCACAACGCGCGCCTTGAACTGACAGCGGGCCAGGAGCAAGGCGCAAGCGATGCGGCAGCCCAGTGCTCCTACTCCTGCGTTCCGGAGGACGACGTGACCTTCGAGGCAGGCATATCCTTGGGGTGATACCAGCAGTCGTGGCACTTGTCGCGGACGAAGGCTCCCGCGGACTGCGCCGTCGCGGGCGCCTCGGCAGGCTCCTCGTCGTGTTCGAGCGCGGTGCCGTCCGTCGTGATCGGCTGCGCGAAGAGGCGCCGGTCATCCGACGTCAGGCAGCGCCCGGTCTCCAGCTCGAAACGCCAGCCGTGCAGCGTGCAGGTCAGCACGCCATCCTCGATGATGCCGAAGCGCGTGAGGTCCGCCTTGAGGTGCGGGCAGCGGCGCTGGATGCGATACCCCTCGCTCTCGAAGATCTGGTGCGCGTCGGCCTTCTCGGAGTAGTAGCCCTCGGCGTACTGGATGCGCTCGGGCGAGAGGCACTTGAAGAAGTTGTAGACGTATTCGTTATATGCACCTATGCGCTCGGCGCTGAACCTGCACGAGAGGAACAACGTGTTGATCCAGTCCACCTCATGCCGCACGATCAGCGACTCCAATAGGGCGGGGTCCATGCGGAAGTAGTACTCCCACTCCTGGCCCTCCCAGGCATAGACACTGCGCTGCTGGAAATCGACCACCGCGCCGGGGGTGCCGTAATCGAGCACGACGCGGCCGTTTACACCGACGCAGGTGAGGTCCGCGATGGCCAGCAGCGGCTCGAACCACTCCTTCAGCGAGGCCAGAATGTCGACCTGACCGCGCGGCCACGATGCCTTCTCGGCGTCGATCACCGGCTGCTGGCGGCGCTTGTACGCCTCGAGATAGGCGCGCTTCTCGGTGAAGATCGCGCTCACGTCCTCATCCGCCACCGGATGCGTGATGTCGCAGGTTGTCGGCGTGATCTCGGCGACGCTCCCCGGAATCATCAACTTGCCGTTGGTCATGCCATTGGCCTGCATGTACTCCAGAAACACCGTCTGATCCGGGAAGGTATTGGTGGGGTCGCGGTCGAAGTCGTTCATCGCCCACAGGTCGTCGTCCAGGAAGCACGGCGGGCCAGACGACGGGAAGACGAACGTCGCGCCGAGCTGCTGGGCATAGCGCAGCGCTCGCGCCTGCTCGTTCTCGCGCTTCTTCGCGCCAAGCGCGCGCATCATCTTCTCGGGATACTGATACACCATCGGGTACCAGATCGCGCCGGAGAATTGGATGAAATGCGCGTCGAACGGGCCGAAGCTGGCCAGCAGATCGAGGTCGATGGGCCGCGAGTCATTCTGGTTGAGGACGCACGTCTCGCCATCATACACGATCAGTGACGAGTCGCCGAGCGGTCCATCCACCGGCGCCACCATCGACATCACCGTGATTTTCAGACCGTCTACGTCTTGCGGCACGCTGTTGCGCGTGCGCAGAAACCGGGTGAAGCCGAGACCGCGCAGCGCCTGTTCGAGCACGTCGAGTGGGTAGTCAGGCAGGATGACTGTCGTGTCCTTCGAGACATGCTCGCGCAAAAACGCCGGGTCGAAGTGGTCGTGATGCTGGTGCGACAGATAGAGGTAGGTCGGGTGCGAGAGCGCGTCGCGATCGATGCCCTCATTGCTCGGGAAGGGAAACCACGACGCGAAGTACGCGGGATTGAACCACGGATCGCAGAGGATGCTCCCGTGCCGTGTCTCTATAAAAAGGCCCGCCTGCCCGAGAAAAGTGATCTTCACGACGCCCCCTCCGAACACCGACTCTGTTGCCTGCCGGACACCGCCCGCATCCACCTCGCGAGAGCCGTGCCATCGCGCCTCCCGGCTCCTTCGCAGTCTGAGCGCGCCCCCAATGCTACCATACAAGACGAGCGAGCCTCGCGCAAAGTACTCGTCCGTTCCACGATCCCGATGCGCTCACGCGTTCTCCTGGCTGCCCTGCTAGCCGTTTGCCCCATGCTGTTCATACGCCTGGAGGTCGCCCTCCATCCTTACGCGGTATAGTTCTGCTAGATAGTCTCGGGCACTTCTATCGCAATCTCCAATAGATGGGGCAGTTGACTTGACACTCGACCAGCTCGACACGTTTGTCCACGTCGCACGCGCACGCAGCTTCTCGCGCGCCGCCGTGCTCCTCGATTTGGCGCAGCCCACGTTGAGCGGCCGCATCGCTGCGCTGGAGAGCGAGCTGGCGGTTCGGCTGTTTCACCGGCGCGGACACACGCTCGAGCTGACCGAGGCGGGCCACGCGCTGCTGCCCTACGCCGAGCGCATGCTTGCGCTGCGCACGGAGGGGCTGCACGCTGTCCAGCGCCTGAAATTCGGTGGACTGGGACGGCTCACGCTGGGCGCCAACCCCACCTCCAGCCAATATCTCGTGCCCCGGCTACTCGAAGCCTTCTACGCGCGGCACGCCAATGCCCCGCTCGAAGTGCGCACCGCGCTCACGCCGACACTCATGGAAGGGCTGCTCGACGGTGTGCTGCAGCTTGCCATCTGCTCGCGCGCGCAGATCGCCGCGCAGGCGGACGTGTTGTGGACATATAGCGATCCGCTGCTGGTCGTGGCCGCGCCGCGCCATCCACTGGCCCGTGCGAGCGAGATCACGCGCGAAGACCTCGCCAAACACACGATCCTCTCGACCCAGGCAGGCCCGACGCGGCGCGGCTTGCGGCTCCTGCTGCCACCCAACAGCGAGCAGTCCATTGCCATCGAGGCCACCGCCGGTGAGATGCTTAAGCAACTGCTGCTGCGGAGTGTGGGCATTACTGTGTTGCCCGCGCTGGCTGTCTGGGAGGAGCTGGAGCGCGGCGAGCTCGTCAGCCTGCATGTGCGCGACGTGGAACTGCCACCATACGAGGTCGCGCTCGTGCGCTGGGAAGGTCGCACGCTGCCGCCTGCCGCCGAAGCCTTCGCCGCGCTTGTGCGCGAGATGCGGATACCAGCCCTCCTCGCCCGCCGAGACTGACAAGCGGCCCCACACCCCGGTCTGTTCGTGGGGGCACGTCACTAGCGCCGGTCGAACTCGCGCTCCAGCGCCGAGAGGCTCAGATGCACCATCGTCGGGCGACCGTGGCAGCAACTCTGGCGGCCGCGTGCCCCTTCGAGCTGGCGGATGAGCTCGCGTTGCTCCTCGGGCGAGAGGGATTGGCCAGCCTTGATGGCAGCCTTGCACGCCACGTTCGCCAGCGCATGCTCTTCCCACGTCTCGCCGTGGCTGGCGGCCTCGGCATCGGCACCGACAAGCTCCAACAGCAGCTCGCGCACCGATTGTGGACGCGCGCTGGCAGCGAGCGAAGCTGGCACCGAGCGCACCAGCACCGTCTCTGGCCCAAACGGCTCGACGGCAAACCCGATACGGTCCAGCGCCTCCAGGTGGTCCTCGACCGCCTCACGTTCGCCCGGCGCCAGCTCGACGACGAGCGGTTCGAGCAGCAACTGGGAGGCGACGGCGCGGGCGCGCCACTCCTCTACCATCCTATCCAGCAGGATGCGCTCGTGCGCGGCGTGCTGATCGACCAAGTAGACGCCATCCGGCCCCTCGGTGATGATGTAGCTCTGCGAGAGCTGGCCGAGCACACGCAGCACCGGCAACGCTTGCCCGCCGACCGGCTGCTCCGCATCGGCCCCAGGCACAGCGAAACCGCCCGACGCTCCCCGCGCTGGGGCCTCGCCTCGTGGCAACGCGTCCCATAGGCGCGACTGCCCCGTCGCGTCCGGAGCGGAGTCGGCGAGCGCTTCCCCGGTAGGCGCCGTCGCGCCATCCGCACTCTCCGGCGCTGCGGTCTCGAAGGCCGGCACGACGAAGACGGAGCGCGAGACCGAGGGCGTCTCCGCCGTCTCCAACACGGCGGCTCGCACTGCGCGCTGGACACTGGCGTAGACCAATCGCTCGCGCAGGAACTTCACTTCAGTCTTCGAGGGATGGACGTTCACGTCGAGCTGAGACGGGTCGAGCGTGATGTTGAGCACGGCAATCGGGTGTCTGCCCGTCAGCATCAGTGAATGGTACGCCTCCTCGACGGCATAGTTCAGGCTGCGGCTTTGCACCCAGCGCCGGTTGACGAAAAACGAGATGTACTGGCGCGACGACTTGTAGCACGATGGGCGGCTGACGTATCCGCTGACCTGCGGACGCTCGACGTCCGCCGCGTCCGTCGCAAGTGGCAGCGCCGAAGCGTCGTCCGGCTCATCCGTACCGGGCAAAGGCACCATCTGCTCCGCGACGTTGAGGCCGTACGCCGAGACGAGCACGTGCCGCAACACGCCGTCACCCGTCGTCGCGAAGACCTGCCGTCCTTCGCTGTACGCCGTGAAGCGCACCTCGGGGTAGGCGAGCGCGTACTGTTCGAGCAGGTGCAGGCAGTGGCCGGTCTCGGTCGCGCGTGTCTTGAGGAACTTCAACCGCGCGGGGACGGAGGCGAAGAGGCCGCGCACCGTCACGCTCGTGCCCACGGGCGCCCCAGCGGGAACCGGCGTCGCGAAGACGCCTTCGTCGACGGTGAGCTGCATGCCAGTCGTGGCCTCACGTGGACGGGTGAGCAACGTGACGCGGGCGACCGAGGCGATGCTCGAAAGCGCCTCACCCCGGAAGCCGAGTGTGAAGATGCGCTCCAGGTCAGCGATCGTGCCGATCTTGCTGGTCGCATGGCGTGCGAACGCAAGCGTCACGTCATCGGCGGCGATACCATGCCCGTCGTCCACGACGCGCAGCAGCTCTAGCCCGCCTCCGGCAAGCTCCAGCCGGATGCTGCGCGCGCCCGCGTCCAGGGCGTTCTCTACCAGCTCTTTCACCACGGAGGCCGGGCGTTCGACGACCTCTCCTGCGGCGATCTTGGACGCGACCTCAGGGGGCAACTGACGGATAGGCATATGCGAGGCTCCTGCGAGACGCGGATTGTGCGCCGGATTGAAAGAGGCTGACGGACTGGTGCTGCCATTGTACCGCGAACACTCGCTGTTCACCGCGCCCGAATTTACGCGGATTTCATGCGTGGTACGCGTCTTGCACCGTCATGATGGCATAGGGAGGACAAGGAAGGTGACATCTCTTCCCGCACGAGCGAGACGTGTGGCACTCGCGCGACCAGACACAATGGCCCTGGTCGCGCGTGGCGAGCGCACTCCAAGGAAAAGGAGTTTAGGGCATGTTTACTGAGGCATCCACCGGTCTAGTCGTGGCTGGTGTCGCTAGCACTCTCTGGGCATGGATTGTCTGGATCGTCGTTGGCGGACTCGCTGGTTGGGCCGCGAGCGAACTCGTCCGCGGCTCAGGTCTCGGACTGCTCGGGGACATCATCGTAGGCATCATAGGCGGCTTGATCGGCGGCTTCCTGTTGAGCCTGATTGGCCTGAGCGGTGGTGGCATCGTCTGGACGTTCATCGCGGCGGTCATCGGGGCCGTTATCCTGCTGCTGATTGTGAGGGCGGTGACCGGCAACCGTGTGACACGGCGCGTCTGATAAGCGCTGCTACGCACGATCGAGCGTTTCGCGGGCGGAGGAAATACACCTCCGCCCGATACGTTTCCGTCGCGAGCACACGCCTTAACACCTCTTGCGTCCCCTTGCCTCATGTGGTACCATTTCGTGTGCGCACTGCGGTGCACGCGGGCCTCTAGCTCAATTGGCAGAGCAGCTGACTCTTAATCAGCGGGTTCAGG